>NZ_BAAAQM010000017.1:0-167541 GCF_039531675.1 Catenulispora subtropica | reverse complement strand
CACAGAACGACATGGCTACGATCCGACTTCGCGTTCGGTCCGGCCGCGCAGGCGCTCGCGGTGCTCGGACTCGGGGCCGCGCTCGGCGCCGGTCCGCGACCGGCCACGCGGCACCGCGCCGCCGAGAAGCCTTGACGACGCCTTCCGGACGGCCGGGCACGGCGGGCACACGATCGAGGAGGGAGTGCGGATGATCCTCGGTGTCACCGCCGTGCTCGGCGCCGCGATCTCGAACAACGCCGGGCTCATCGTCGAGAAGCGGGCCCTGGACCGGATGCCGCCGCAGGAACTGCGCCGACCGTTGAAGATGGCCGCGACGCTGGTTACGCGTCCCTTGTGGGCGCTCGGTTTCGCGCTGTTGCTCCTCGGCGCCGGTTTGTACATGTACGGGCTCGCCTTGCTGCCGCTGTCGGTCGCGCAACCCTTGTTCGTGGTCGGACTCGCCCTGGTGCTGGTCGTGGCCGCGGTCGTCCTCGCCGAACCGCTCCGGCCGGCCGAACGGCGGGGCCTCGCGGTGGTCGCCGTGGCCTTCGCGCTGCTCGCCCTTTCGTTCGACTCGCACACTGACAAGTCCGGGGCTCAGCAGCACGCTGTGATGTGGAGTGTGGTCGTCGCCGGTTTCGCGGTGTTGTCAGTGGCCGTGTTCGCCAGGGCCGGCTCCGGAGTTCCCTACGGCGTCGCGGTCGGGCTGATGAACGCGGTCGGCGGCATGGCTGCCAAGGCGACCGCGGCTCACCTGGTCCGGCACGGCTCGGCGGTCGGTCTGATCGCTTACCTCGGCGTGTTCGGGGTTTCCGGGGTGCTGATGCTCGGCATGACCCAGATCGCTTTGCAGCGCAGCCGCGCGGCGGCTGTTCTGCCCGCACAGGTGGTCGCGGGCAACGTGGCGGTCACCGCGGCGGGGACGCCGGTGTTCGGCGAACACCTGCCGGACACGCCGCTGCGTCTCTTCCTCCGCCTGGCGGGCTTCGTCGTCGCCCTGCTCTCCCTGGCTGTCATGCAACGGGCTGGTGACGCGCCCTCGGCGCCGCGTTCACCACGGTCGCCGAATCCGGCACGACACTCGAACCCGGCACGGCACGCGAGCGCATCGCGGCACCCGAACCCGGCACCGTTGCTGCTGCCGCCGCCACCGCTACTGCCGCCACTGCCCCCGCCCCCGCCACCGCTGGCAGTGCAACCGGTGCGGCCACCGGGCAGGCATGCAGGCACGACCCGACCGGTACGGCTGCGCGTCCCGTTCCTGCGCCGTCACGCCGGACGGCGCCGCTCCACCGCCTCGGCGAGCACGGACTCGAAGCTGGAAACGGTCGCCGACCAGCGCAGCGCGCGGGCGCGGGCAGCGGCCTCGTCGCCCATCGCGTGACGCCGCCGGTCGTCCAACGCCAGCGTCGCCCACGCCGACGCGAACCCGCCCTCCGTGTCCGCGAGCAGCCCGGTCCGGCCGTGGTTGAGCGCGTCCCGCACCCCCGGCACGTCGAATCCCACGGCCGGGGTCGCCCGCACCGCGGCCTCGGTGATGACCAGCCCCCAGCCCTCGATCTGCGCCGGATGCAGCAGCAGCCAGGCCCGGCACAGCAGAGCGTGCTTCTCGGGCTCGGACAGCCGCCCGGTGAAGTCCACGCCCGGTCCGGCCAAGCCACGCAGCCGGTCCCGCTCGGGGCCGTCGCCGGCGATGGCGAGCCGGCCGCCGGTGACCGGCCGCACCCGCTCCCACAGCCGCAGCAGCAGATCCAGCCGCTTGTAGTCGGCGAGCCGGCCGAACGCGACGAACAGCGGGTCGCCCGACTCCGCCACCAGGCGCGCCGGACGATCGACGCCGTTCAGCACGATCCTGATAAGATCCGGATCAACGCCGATGCCCTCCAGCTCCCGCGCGGTCGACGGCGACACCGCCACGAAGAGGTTGCCCCGATGGACACGCGGCATCACGACAGTCTCGGCATAACGGCCCGCCACGGACACCGGAGGACGGTACCGGACCGGCCACAGGTCCGCGTGTACGTGGTTCACCAGGCAGACCACCGGCCCGCGCCACCACAACGGAGCCAGGTAGGGCAGTCCGTTGCAGACCTCGACGAGGACGTCTATCCCCTCACCGCCACCGGCCGTCCGGCGCCGGACGGTGAGCGGGGCTTTCAGGAACTGGCTGAAGTCGCCGCCGTTGCGGACCACGTCGTAGGGACGTGCGCCGGTCTGGCCGCCGCACACCAGCGTCACCCGGTGGCCGCGCGCCACGAGACCGGCCGCGAGCTGGTCGACGAGCATCTCCGAACCGCCGGCGCGCGGATGGGCGAGGTCGCGCCCCGCGATGAACGTGATGTGCATCGCGCCCGTCCTCGGGGAGGGGTCTGGCGAACAGGTCAAGACGCAAGCTACTGTCTTGTTGACGGATCGTCAACAAGCTGTGCCGAGCCTTTGCGGATCGGGCGGACCACAACTCCGAGGGGTGCGTCGTGGCGGTGAGCGAGACCGAGCCGCCGGGCCGGCCCGCGGCCTCCTCCGCGTCCGGCCGCCCGCGCCGCCGGATGGCGCCGGACGACCGGCGGCAGGCGCTGATCAAGGTCGCGCTGGACCTGTTCAACACCCGGCCGTACGGCGACGTGTCGGTCGACGAGATCGCCGAGGTGGCCGGCGTGTCGCGTCCGCTGCTGTACCACTACTACGGCGGCAAGTACGGGGTCTTCCTCGCCGCGCTCGGGCACGCCGCCGACGAGCTGATCACCGTGGTCGTCGAGGCGTCGCGGAACGCCCCGCGGGACTGGCTGCTGGCGGGCCTGCGCGCCTACCTTGACTACGTCGAACGGAACCCGATCGGGTTCGGCGCCCTGGTTCGGCACGGCGCCGGGCCCGGCGAGGGCGAGGACCAGGCCATCCTCGACGGCGTGCGCGACAAGCTGCTGCGGCTCATCGTGGACGCGCTCGCCGTGCCGGAGCCTCCGCCCGCGTTGCGGACCGCGATCCGCGGCTGGATCGCGCAGGTCGAGGTCTCGTGCCGGGACTGGCTGCCGGGGGCGAAGCCGGTGAAGGCCGACCTGTATCTGCTCGATCTGTTCGGCGGCGTCCTGGTCACCGCGGCCCGTCACGACGAACAGGTGCGGCGGGCACTGCGCAGTTCGCAGACCGGGCTCGAGGGCTCCGGCGTCTCTCTCCTCTGACTGCTCAGTCGTCGCCGCGGAACGCGTGTGACTCGTAGGCGAGCCGCGACAAGCTGTCCGCGTACAGCTGGTTGGGGACCAGCGCCCGGTACAGCGCCTCCTGGGCGCGCTCAGGGAGCAGCCCCGCGAGCCGCCACACCATCCCGATGCGGCCCGGAACCCAGACCTCGAACCGTGGCCGCAGCACGACGTCGAACACGGCTTCGGCGACCTGCTCCGGGGCCAGCCGGCGCGTGACGCCCCTGGCGGTGCCCACGGCGAGCGGAGTGTCGACGACACTGGGGAGCACCAGCGACAGGTGCACGCCGCTGCGGTGCAGCTCCTCCCGGACCGCGGCGCAGTAACCGTAGACGGCGCCCTTGGTTCCCGCGTAGCTCGCCGCGCCTGGCGCGGACATGCGCGCGGCGGCGGAAGCGATGGTGATGACGTGGCCGCCTCCGCGTTCGCGCATCCGCGGGACGACCAGCTTCATGCCGTGAAGGACACCGAACACGTTGACGTCGAACTGCCGCGCCGCCACTTCGTCGGACTCCTCGGCGAACGGGCCGACCCACATCACGCCGGCGTTGTTGACCAGCACGTCGAGCGGGCCCAGGGCGTCCTCGGCCTCGTCGAGGAACGCCGCGAACCACGGCCGGTGGGTGACGTCCAGCGGGATGCCGACGGTCCGGGACCCGGTCAGCGTGCCGACGTGCTCGGCCGCCGCCTTCACCCGCTCGGCGTCCAGGTCGCCCAGCGCCACCGCCGCACCGGCCAGCGCCAGCCGCCGAGCCGTCGCCAGACCGATGCCGCGGGCCGCGCCGGTGACCGCGACCACGGTGCCGTCGAGACGTTCGTGTACTGACATAGCGGGCTCTCCCCGGCTGGACCCCGGCCCGGCGGGACCGGCCAGGCCAAGTGACAACACGCAGTGTCAGTTCTACGATGCGATAAGTCAATACACTGTGTTATCGAATCGGAGCAGGCTGTACGGCCGACACGGACCATGACCGAGATGGAGACCCGTCGTTACCGCGGCCTGGACGCCTCCGAACGCCAGGTCGACCGTCGCGAACGCCTGGTCCACGCCGCCTTCGACCTGTACGGCACGCTGGGCTACCAGGCGGTCTCCATCCGCCGGCTCTGCCGCCACGCGGGCCTGACGGAACGTCACTTTTACGAATCCTTCACCCATCGTCACGAGTTGCTGAGCGCGGTGTACGAGACCGTCTTCACCACGGTCCGCGACGCGACGTTCCACGCGGTGGCCGACGCTCCCGCGACGCTGGAGGCCCAGGCCCGAGCCGGACTGCGCACCTTCATCCACGCCCTGGCCGACGACCCCCGGGTGGCCAGGGTGCTGTTGTTCGAGACGGTCGGAGTCAGCGAATCCCTCGACAGGCGCCGTCGCGCGGTCGTCAACGAACTCGCGGACTTCATCGCGGCGACGGTGCTGCCCCACTCCGGCGAACCGGTCACGCCCCGTCTGTCGATGGTGGCGGCGATGATCGTCGGCGGCATCAACGAGCTCATGGCGCAGTGGACACAGGGGCAGCGCCATGGGTCGATCGAGGACTTGATCGATACGGGGGTCGATGTGAGTACGGCGCTCTACCGCGCCTTCGTCGATCGGCCGTGATGCGCGGGCGGGGCCCGCTCCGGCCGGAGATGCATAAAGCATTCATATAAAAGCTGTATGCTTCTGCCATGAGCCGTCAAGACGCCACTCATGGCGCTTCCGCTGCCATCGGGTCAGCCCTCTACGGTCTGGCCACCAGGGCTGTGAGGCGCCTTCCCCGCGACATGAGCCTCACGTCCGCTGCCACCCTGGCCACCCTGGACAGGACCGGCCCGCGGCGCATCACCGATCTGGCCGCGATCGAGGGCGTCACCCAGCCCGCGATGACCGTCCTGGTCCGGGTGATGGAGGAATCCGGGCTGGTCGAGCGGAGAGGCGACGCGTCCGACAAGCGGGTCACGCTGGTGCATCTGACCGAGGCCGGCGCGACCTACGTCCAGGCGCGGCGCCAAGCGGGCGTCGAGGCGTTCGCGCAGTTGATCGACAACCTCGCCGACGACGAGGTCGAGGCCCTGGCGGCGGCCCTTCCGGCGCTCCAGCATCTGGCAGAGCTCGAAAGCCAGGACCGGGAAGGGCCGAAGAAGTGACAGGGTCCTCCCTTCAGGCCGCTGAGCCGGGCGAGCCGCGGGAGGCGCGGCTGCTGGTCCCCTCCCTGATGTTCATCGCCCTGGTCGTGGCGGCGGTCGGCAGCCTCGGGACGCCGCTCATCACCAGCGTGGCGACCACCTTCCACGTCTCACTCGACAGCGCGCAGTGGACGCTGACCATCGCGCTGCTCAGCGGGGCCGTCGCGACACCCCTCCTCGGGCGGCTCGGAGCCGGCCCGCACCGGCGGGCCACGATCCTCGCCACGCTGGCGGTCGTCGTCGCCGGCAGTGCGCTCACCGTGCTGCCGCTGCCGTTCGCGTGGTTGCTCGTCGGCAGGGCCGCCCAAGGCGTCGGGCTCGGTCTGACGGCGCTGATGATGGGCGTGGCCCGTGACCATCTTCCCGAGAAGCGCGGCGCGCCCACGATCGCCCTGATCTCGGTGGTCTCGATCATCGGGGCCGGGGTCGGTTACCCGCTCGCCGGGCTGCTCGCCGAGTTCGGCGGGGTGCGCGCCGCCTACGGCCTCGGTCTGTTCGTCACCGCCATCGCTTTTCTGGCCGCGTGGCGTTCCATACCCGTGGCTCCCGAGGGCCGTTCCGCTCACGTGGACATAGCGGGCGCGCTCGTCCTGGCCGGTGGATTGTTCCTTGTCCTGTTCCTCGCGAGCCAGACACGTCTATGGAGCCACCACTTCACGGTCGCGGCGGTCCTCGCCGTCGTCGCAGCGCTCTTGCTCTGCGTCTGGACTGTCTTCGAGCTGCGCAGTAAGACGCCCCTGGTTGATGTCCGGGCGGTGCGGCACCCCGCGGTCGCCGGGGCGAACATCGCCATGTTCGTCGGCGGGATCGGCATGTACCTCCTGCTCACGCTCATCACGCGGTACGCGCAGACGCCGCACGGCGCCGGCTACGGCTTCGGGCTGACCACCTTCGTCGCGGGGCTGGTCCTGGTCCCGTTCTCGGTGCTGGGGTTCGTCGCCGGCAAGCTCACGCCTCGGGTCCGCGAACGAATCGACGCACCCTTGCTCTTGGCCGGCAGCGCCGCCGTCGTCGGTGGCGGATTCGTGCTCTTCGCGGTGGCCCGGTCGAACCTGGCTGAACTGTTCGCAGCAATGGGCGTTCTGGGCTTCGGCGTCGGCAGCTTCTCGGCCGCCATGCCCGGCGTCATCCTGGCCGCGACTCCCAAGAGCGAGACGTCGAGCGCCATGAGCTTCAACTATGTCGTGCGCAGCGTCGGATACTCCCTGGGCAGCGCCATCGGCGGCCTGGTTCTGGCCGCCGGCACCGACACCGGCCATCTCCTCCCGAACGACGGCGCCTACACCACGGCGGCGCTGGTCGGCCTCGCCGCGATGGCGATCACGACTGCGGCCGGCCTCGCTCTCGCCCGCCGGCGTTCGCACGAGACCACCCCGGCGGCAGCCTTGGTCGGCGCGTCGAGTCAGGGCCGGCCGGGTCGATGACCAGGTTGCCGGGAGGTACAGCAGGTGGTCGGCGGTGTGTGATCGCACCTCGTCTGCCCCAGCCGTGGCGGCTGGCCTTGGCGCTCGCCTCCGCACCCCCTTGCCGACTCTGACCGCGCCACGCGAGCTGAACTCGACTCTGCCTGCTCTTCGAATGTCTGAGAGAACACCATCCGCGCTGCTTGTGCGCAGACATGCGCGGCAGCGCGGATGGCAATCGGACGACCTGTCGGTCAGCGGGCGGTCTCGGTCGGCGGCGGGCTCAGGTGCCGAGCGAGGAATCGGGCCGCGGCCTCACCCGCGAAGTGCGGGATGCCGGTGTGCCCGCCCATGTTGGCGTTCAGGGCCTTCTCCTTGGAGCCGAAGGCGTCGAACAGGTCCAGGGCGGCCTGCCGGTCGTTTCCCTCGTCGTCCCATTGCAGCAGGACGTGCAGCGGGATGGTGATCTGCCGGGCGTCTTCGAAGATGCTGCGGGGAATGAAGCTCCCGGCGAACAGAATGGCGGCCGCGATGCGCGGCTCGACCACCGCCAGCCGGACGCCGATGGAGATCACTCCTCCCGAATAGCCGACCGGGCCGCCGATCTCGGGCAGGGAAAGGAGCGCGTCCAAGGTGGCCTGCCATTCCGGGACCGCCTGGTCGACCAGCGGGAGGATGAGCCGGTCGATGATCTCGCCGTCGACCGGCCCGCCCGCCTTCAGCGCTCGGCGCAGGTCGTCGCGGGCCTGCTCGGCGCCGGCCACCGGAGGCCGGTCACCGCTTCCGGGGAGCTCGATGGCGGCCGAGGCGAAGCCGTCCGCCGCGGCGTGCCGGGCCCGGGCCGCCAGCCGGGGGTACATCTTGCGCAGTCCCAGCCCGCCGGGGCTGCCGAGCAGGATCAGCGGGGCCGGTGCGGACGCGGATGCGGGAGTCCACAGGATGCCGGGGACGTCGCCGAGGGCGAACTCGCGCTCGAGGACGCCGTCGTCGAGGCGCTGTTCAGACGTGAAGTGCATGGTCGTGCCTTTCGGGAGTGCGTGAACGGCGCTCCCGGACGACCTATCGCCCGGCCGTGACCCCAGAGGGGAGCACCCATGTCGATACGTTCACGGGTACCACCTCCTCCATCTCTCGCACGGCCTCAGGCACCGTAGCAGTGGTCGCCGAGGCCCGCCAACGGGTTTTGCGGTAGGAGCGATGACAGACGAAGCCGGCCGAAGCGATCACACCCGGATGGCCAGGAGCTTGGTCCCGTCCGCTGAATAGGCGGAGAGGACCGGCTTGTCCGTTCCGGTGTCAGAGCCGGCGGCCTCGGCGGCGAAGGCCATCCAGCCGGGCGAGCCGGGGAGGGTCAGGACCTTGGCGGGCACGGATCGTCCGCCGAAGGTGAGGGTGACGGTGGCCGGGGTCCCTGGGCCGTGGTAAATCCCCGCCCACAGGGTCGTGGAGCCCACGGTCCGGGCCACCGCGGTGACCGGTGCGGTGCTGGGGTCCGGTACCGGAACTGTGTCGGACTGCTGATGGCCCGTCCCCAGAGCCAGTGACAAACCTTGGCTGCTCAGCCACAGTTCCGCGCCCGATGGCATCGTGACGTGCTCTCCGGCCGCCACCGTCGTGACGGTGTCCCGGGCGGACTGGGTGTCGATCGTGCGCGTCGCCGCCGGCTGCTGCCCGGGTGAGGCGGAGTGGGACCGTGCGGACCAGTCGGGGATTCCGATCGCGCCGATGGCCCCGACCGCCGCCACAGCCAAAGCCGTCGTCGCGGTGCGGCGGCGCCGGCGGGCGACCAGGCCGCGCCGCACGGTCTCCGCGGTCGGCGAAGGGTTGACGGCGATTCGGTGCGCGGTCCGCTGCATCGCCTCGGCTAGCGTCTCGTCGAGATTCATGAGGCCTTCTCTCCGGTGATCGGGGCGAGCGCGGACGCGAACGTGGACGCGGAAGTGGACGTGGAAGTGGACGCGGAAGTGGACGCGGACCTGGGGGAGTCGACCGGCTGGGTCCGGCCGGTCAGCTGGGCCAGCAGGCCGTCCCCGCGCAGTCTGGCCATGGCCCGGGACAGCTGGCTGCGCACCGTGCCCTCCCGGCTGCCGAGCGCCGCCGCGATCTCGGCGTGCGTCATGTCGTCGAAGTAGTACAGGACCACCACGGCCCGTTGGCGGGCCGGCAGCCGTCCCAAGGCGGCGAGGAGAACCTCGGCTTCCTCGCCCGACGGTTCGGCGGGCGAGGCCGGCGGCTCCGGCAGGCGTGAGGTGAGCCATTCGGCGACGCGCCGCCGGCGGAACTGGTCGGCGTGGCAGTGGACCATGATCTGGCGGACGTAGGCGCCGGGATCGTCGCTGGCACGCACCCGCTGCCACTTCACGAAGGCACGCACCAGCGCGGTCTGGGCGAGGTCCTCAGCCCCGTGGTGGCTGCCCGTCAACAGATAGGCGGTGCGGACCAGGGCCGGCCAGCGGGCGGCCATGAAGTCCCGGAAGTCGTCGTCGGCGGTGGTGGTCACGTAGTCCCTATCAAATGGTGCGACTGCGGGGGAGCGGTGATGCGCGGCCGCGATCCCGGGGATCACGGCCGCTGTTCCCCTAAGAGCTCTGCACCGTGATCGACGGCTTGTCGGCACCGACCTTGTGCGAGTCGAGCACGTAGTACACACCCCAGCCGGGGTGGCCCGCCAAGGAGGTCACGTGGGCCTCCAGGGTGCGTCCGCCCACCTTGATCGTGACCTTGGTGGTGTCCGAGACCGGGCCACGGTAGATCCCGGCCCACAGCGTGCCGGAGGCGTTCCCCGACGCAAGGGTCGAAACCTTGCCCGGCAGCACTTCCGCGACCCGCAGCAGATCGGGCTTGTCCACACCGAGAGCCTGCACAGAGAGCCCTTCGGGCGAGAGCAGCAGCTTGTAGTCGCCCACGGCGATCGGACCGTCGGCGGCGGGTGCGGCCGCGTCAGCGGCGGCATGGACGACCGGCTGCGCTGCCGGTGCCGTCGCGACCCCCGCTCCAGCGGGCGCCGCCGAATCCGTGCCCACCGCCGCGGCGACCCCCGCCCCCGCGCCGAGCGCGCCGGTGACGGCCACCGCGATCATGGCCAGTCGCCCGCGCTTGCCCACGCGCCCACCATCGGATGTCATCTTCACTCCTCGAAGCTGGATGTCGACCCCCGGTTCACCCCGAGCCGGAGAGGCCGGGACTTGTTCGCCCCGTCCATCTCCCAGACAGGGCTTCGAGGCTTCGGTGCTGCTTCCGTGCAGGAATGCCGCTGTGATGTGCGTCACGCCCCGGTGCGAACGGCTCGATCCCAGCCTGGTCCGCGGGCGAGGTCTGTACCCAGCACCATCTGCTCCGGACGGCCGGTTCGGCAGTGTTGCGGCCGGCGACTGTTGATGCCGCAGGTACAGATGAGCCGCCCGGGTCGTCAGTCGTCGTCCACGGCCGGGATGCCTTTCGGCTCCGGCGAGCGAAGCATGGATACGCGCGGTGCCGACCGGCCCTGCCGCTTGGGCCGAATGCCTCTACTGGTTGAGGACGCCACGCGCGATGGTAGCGGGGAAGGAGGTCGGTTTGTCGTGTCTCTCCCCGACGTGATCGCCGACCCGGTTTTCGGCCGGAGAGAGTCCGAAGACCGCATTGCCACCCGGTCAAGAGGGGAACGGTCATGACGAAGCAGGCCCAGTCCCCGCCGCCCGGTGGCCGGCCGTCACCGACGGCTCCGCCTCCCCAGCCTTGGTGGCGAAACCTCGTGTGGCCGATCGCCATCGGCGTGATGGCGCTGGTGTGGATCGTCACGCTGACGAACCTGTCGAGCAGGCCAGCCGATACGACCTTGTCATACTCCCAGTTCCTGGCCGACGCCGACGCCCATCAGGTCAAGGACATCACCCTGCAGAGCAACGGGACGGCCACCGGCACGCTCACCAACGGGCACACCTACACGACCACGGTGCCGGTGCAACTGGCCGGCTCCTCGTTGCTGGACCGTCTGCAAGCCGACAACGTCGTGATCAACGCCAAGGCGTCGAGCTCGTCGTCCGGCTCCCAGGTGCTGTCCTGGGTCCTGATCCTGGCGCCGTTGGTGCTCATCATCTGGTTGTGGCGCCGGCTCTACCGTGGCGCCACCTCGCAGGTGCAGGGCGTCATGGGGGTGGGGAAGTCCAAGGCGAAGGTGTTCGACGCCGAGCACCCGCAGACCACGTTCGCCGACGTCGCCGGGTACGAGGGTGCGAAGGCCGAGATCGCCGAGGTCGTCGACTTCCTGCGCCAGCCCGACCGCTATCGGCGGGCGGGGGCGATCGCGCCGCGCGGGGTGCTGATGGTCGGTCCGCCGGGTACCGGCAAGACCCTTCTGGCGCGCGCGGTCGCGGGGGAGGCGGCGGTGCCTTTCCTGTCGGTGGCCGGCTCCAGCTTCGTGGAGATGTTCGTCGGCGTGGGCGCCGCCAGAGTACGGGACCTGTTCGCCGAGGCCCGCAAACGCGCGCCGGCGATCGTGTTCGTCGACGAGATCGACGCCCTGGGCGGCCGGCGGATGGGCGGCGGCGCGGCGGTCTCCAACGACGAACGCGAGCAGACGCTCAACCAGCTGCTGTCGGAGATGGACGGCTTCGACCCGGCCGAGGGGATCGTCGTGCTGGCCGCCACCAACCGCCCGGACGTCCTGGACCCGGCCCTGCTGCGGCCCGGCCGATTCGACCGGCAGGTCGTCATCCCCCTGCCCACGCTGGCCGAGCGGAACGCGATCCTGGCCGTGCACTGTAAGAGCAAGCAGCTCGCCGAGGACGTGGACCTGGACGTCGTCGCGCGCGGCACGCCCGGCTTCTCGGGCGCGGACCTGGCCAACCTGGCCAACGAGGCGGCCATCGCCGCCGTCCGCGACAGCCGCGAGGTCATCACCGCCGACGACTTCGACACCGCCCGCGACCGGATCCTGCTGGGCCGTCGCGAGGGCTCGAACGTGCTGCTGCCCTCGGAGAAGCACGCGGTCGCCGTCCACGAGGCGGGCCACGCCCTGATCGCGGCCTTGTCCCCGCACGCCGATCCGGTCGCCAAGGTCACGATCCTGCCCGCCGGGCAGACCCTCGGCGTCACCGAGCAGCTCCCCCTCGTCGAACGCCACCTGCACGGGGAGGACTACCTGACCGAGACGCTGGCCGTGCGCCTGGGCGGCCGGGCGGCCGAACTCGTCGAGCTCGGCCAGGGCTCCACCGGCGCGGCCAACGACCTGGCCGACGCCACCGAACTGGCCGTCAAGATGGTCCGCGAGTTCGGTCTGTCCCCCATCCTGGGCCCGGTGGGCTATCCGCAGGGCGGCTCGGCGTTCCTGGGCGCACGCGGCGACCAGCTGTCCAGCAGGCCGTACGCCGAGGCCACCCAAGCGGCCATCGACACCGAGGTCGCCCGCCTGGTCAGAGAAGCGGAACAGCAGGCCGTCGGACTCCTCGAAGCCCACCAGGGGAAGTTGCGGCAGCTGGCCGCCCTGCTCGTCGAGCACGAGACCATCGACGGACCGGCCGTGTACCGCCTGCTCGGCGTCCAGCCGCCGAGTGAACAACCCGCCGGCACCACGGTCGCACCGCACGGCCCGAGCCCCGTCCGGCAACCGGCCGCCCACCGCACCCACCCCACTGGGGCCGGCGGCCCGACGGACGGCGCCCAGCCCCGGGAAGGGCATGACACGCCGTGAGCGTCACCGTGTGTGATGCCCGATGCCCGGCGCCCGATGCCTGATGCCCGGCGCCCGACGCCAGTAGCCAGGCGTCGGGCGTGTGGTTCGCCCCGTCGGCGGAGACGGAGACGGAGACGGAGGCGGGGGCGGGGGCGGGGGCGGAGGCGCGGGGGATCGCAGCCGCACCTCACGCCCGGCGCCGTGCCGCCACTTGCAGATAGCCGACGACATCCTCATCGGTGACAGGGGTGAAATCGCCGTAGAACTGGTCGATTCCGGTGAACTCGTGCGGGGTGTCCAGGCACACCAGCTCGTCGGCGACGTCGGCCAGGCGCGTGGTCCAGCCGCGCGGGGCGACCGGCACGGCCAGCACGATCCGGCCTGCGCCGGCGGCCCGGGCGGCCAGGCAGGCGGCCCGGGCGGTCGACCCGGTGTGCAGGCCGTCGTCGACGATGATCGCGAGGCGGCCGGACAGCGGCTCCGGTTCCCGTCCGGACCGGTACAGCCGCGCTCGGCGCGCCAGATCCATCCGCTCCACGGCCTCCACCTGATCCCACTGGGCCTCGGTGGTGTCGGTGGCGTGCAGGACGGCCTCGTTGACGACCCGGACACCGTGGTCGCCGATGGCGCCCATGGTCAGCTCGTCCTGGCCCGGTACGGCCATCTTGCGCGCCATGACGACGTCCAAAGGGGCGCCCAGAAGCCGGGCCACCTCGGCGGCCACCGGCACACCGCCGCGCGGCAGCCCGAGCACCAGCGGGTCCTGCTCCGCCAGATGCCCCAGGAGCCCGGCCAGTCGCCGTCCGGCCTCATGACGGTCGCTCAGATACACGATCCAGCTCCTCAGCTAGCGGTGGCCATCGGCACCAGGCCACCACGCCGCGGCGTGATCGGCAACGCGGCCGACCGCGATCAGCCCGGCCACAGCCGTGCGGGGACCTCGAACGTGCTCGTCACGGTGTGCGGCCGGTGGGCGACGGGCTCACCTGGACCGGACGCCCCTCGATTTCCTCGATGTCCGCGGCCGCGGCGTGCAGCAGGTGGTTGCCGAACGCGATGAACGCGCGGCCCACGGCCACCTCGTCGCCGATCTCCGCCACGTCCAGATCGGTGGGGCGGCGGTGCGCCTCCCCATAGCTCTGCAGCTTGCGGACACCGGTGTCCGCCACGATGTGGGCTTTGGTCAGGCCGCTCTCGTGCTCGTCAACGATCACGTCGACGTGCCACCTCTTGCCGTGCGACGGCCCTTCGGGTTCGTGCGGCGCCTGCTGGTGGATGATGCGGGCATCGGGCCCCGGAAAGATGAGGTCGGTGTGGTCGGTGTGTCCGTCCTCGGACCAGCGCACCACATAGGGCGGGCTGCCGTCTGCGCCGCGGACTTCGATGATTTCGCCTTCGCGCACCGGCGCGTCGAGGCGCCGGGACGTGATCACGATGCGATCGCCGACTGTTGCTTTCATCGGGAAAGCCTCCTTGCTGGGCTCGTCGTCGGGCTTCCGCCGCTGGTCAGGGGAACCGGCAGAGCGCTCCGACGCCGTGGTACGGCGCGCCGGGCGTTCGCGGGTCGAGCACCCAGACGTCGGCGCCCCCGAGAAGCGCGGCGCGCACGGCCACATCCGTGACCGGTCCGCGTTCGGGTTCCACGCCGTTGCGGGTGAGGCCGGTGACGTGCAGGCCGATGTCCGTGGCCGCCGGCCCGAACCAGGCCACGCCCCCGTCGGCCGCCTGGTCGGTGACCAGCAGGGTGCGCACCTGGCCGCGCGCCAGAGCACGCAGCGTGGCGGCGACGCCTTCGACGCTGCGGCCGTTCTGGCCGGACCGGTCGGCGAACTCTTCAAGGAGTCTGCGGCCATGGCGGTGCGCGGCCTCGGTCATCTCGGCTTCGACTTGCTGGGCGCGCAGGTCGGTGGACCCGTCTTCGCTGCGGCCGCCACTGACCATGCGGACTTCCACCTCGTTCTGGATCCAGGCCGGGAGTTGGTCGGTCAGGAGTTGGATCGTCCGTATGTCCCCGGCCACCAGCAGCAACCGCGCGTCGCTGCGCTCGAGCGCGGCGGCGATGGCCTCGACGTCGTGCCCGGCGTTGTGTTTCCAGGAGTCCTCGGCCCGGCGCTGGTACCGGGGCTGCGCGGGGCCGCCGGGCGCGGTGCGCACGATCTCGTCGTCGGGCCCGGTCACCGTGGTGGACGTCGGGGAGTGGTCGCCCGCGGGGAAAACGGTGATGTCCGCGCCGGCACGGTCGACGACCGCGACGACGTGCGCCGGGTGGGTCTGCCACCAGGCCAGCAGCGGGGTCAGGTGCGGTACGGCCGAGGCGATGACACGATCCTCCCCGGGCGCGCCGGGAATCGGGAAGAGTCTGCTGGAACCGTCTGCCCCGATGAACACGGCCTTGGCCTCGGTACCGGCGGGAATCTCTTCGATGACCTTTCTGAGCGCCTCTACGGCCTTGGGCGGAGATCCCTGCGCGACGGCGCGCAGGACGGCGCCGTGCAGATCGGCCGTGCTGTACTCGTGGGTCGGGGGGACCCCGCCCAGGTAGACGGACAGGATGGGGACGGGGAGCTCGAACAGCTCGCTGACGTCGGGTGGGATTGAGGTCTGGAGGGTCTTCATGGATCAAGCCCAGTCGATATCGGCCGGTCCCGGTAGTGTCTTTCGGCCTGTTTGTCACGGTTGGAGACAAGAATCCGGTATCGGGCGGGACCGGGCCTGACCAGCCCAGAGGGGTGGACGGGGCCGAAGGCGCCGGCGACCGTGTGCCGGGAGCGAACCCGGTTGGTCCAGCGTCGCCCGCCGGCCGCACCCGAAGGTCCGGCCGGCGAGCTTCCTGGTGCTCGGTGAAGACCAGGCGTCAGTCGCCGTGGGTGGACGCGGCGAACGCCAGCGCCGGGACGAAGTACGCCCCGTCGATGGTGCCCCAGCCGGTCGCCATGTCGTAGCCGGGTCCCGCGGCCGGGCCGGTCACGTCGTGGTCGCTGATGTCGCCGACGGTCACGTCCTGAAGGCCCGTGAACTTGCCGAGCTTCGGGTTCGCGGACAGGCGGCCGAGCTGGTACAGGGCCGGGTTGATGGTGCCGAGCCGGTGGCCGGCCACCTGGTCGGCGAGCGCGACGACGCCGGACATGATCGGGCAGGACTCGCTGGTCCCGGCGATCAGGTGCCAGCCCGGGCGGGTGAAGCTGAAGTACACCCACGCCGCGCCCGACAGGGTCGCGCTGAACGAGATGTCCGGTGTGCCGCGCTGAGCGCCGACCACGGCCTTGACGCCGTCCTGGTAGTCCGGGCGCTTGAACACGTGGGACTGCCCGCCGCCGCCGACGACGCCGCCGGGGAACAGCAGGTCGTTGTCGTTGCCGGTGACGTCCGGGGCGAGCCGCTTGCCGGTGTCGTCGATGGCCGGGTAGGTGCCGCCGATCGAGGTGACCAGCGGGTCCGCCGAGGGCCAGGAGTTCGCCGGGTACGGGAAGAACCCGTTGCCGTCGAGGGTCTGGCTGGTCACGCCGTTGTCGCCGGAGGACGCCAGAACCGTCACATGGTGCGCCGCGGCGTCCTTGTACGCGTACCGCAGGTTCGTCAGCGACGAGAAGTCGTGCTGGTCGAAGCCGGGGAACGTGTCCTCGGTCGCGCCGAAGCTCTGGGAGATCACATCCGGGACGCCGGCGTCGATGAGCGACTTCTCAGCGTCCATCATCTCCGGCAGGCCCGTGACGCCCTCGGTCTCGGCGACCGCGGTCTCGGCCAGGACGATCTTCGCACCGGGGGCGATCGCGTGCGCGTACTCGACGTCCAGAGTCGTCTCCTCGGCCCAGCTGACCATGGTGGAGTCGTTCGGGTCGAAGGCGGGGACGTTCCCGAACTTCCGGACGTCCACCGTGGTGTCCGGCAGACCCCACTGCTTGTCGAAGACCTCCAAGTCGCTCTGGATGGTGGGCGACCCGTAGGAGTCGACGATCAGGATCGTCTTCCCCTTGCCGGTGATCCCGGCCTGGTACAACGGGTTCAGGTCGTAGGCGCTGCGGTACTGCAGAGGGCTGTAGCAGTTGATCCCGAGCTGCGTCAGGCACTGCGAGGTCGGCAGCGGTGTCGGCAGGTTCGCCGCGTCCCGGCTCCCCCAGGTCATGGGGTGCACGTGGACGGCCTTGCCGGACCCCTGGATGCCAGCGGAGGTCACGGTGGACGCGGCGGACGAAGCGGCCAGGGTGAACGCGCTCGCGATCGCGAGGGTGAGCGCGCCGGCACGGGTGGCACGTTTGCGGGTGCTCATTTGACTCCTAGTCTTGGGAAAACACCCCGATGGAACAGTGCACTGTCACGTCACCCAAAACGCGGGTCGAGCGCAATGCCACTCGGCTGTGGTTGGCTGAATCGTTATCGGGGATAAGGGTTTCTCCTCTGGAATCATTCGATGATGGCCGACCGGTCACGTCTTCTGCCGCAGGATGCCCGGGTCGGAGGCGACGGGTCTTCGGCGAACACTTCGACGCCGGTGCCGAGGCCGTCGGTGAGGGTGCGGGAGCGGCGGCCATCCAGCACGGTGCCGAACCCGGCGCCGGGATCCGTGATCGCTAGCGCGAGGTGAACTTGCCGTCCGCCAACTTGGTGACGGCCGCCAACTGCTGGGACGATCCGGTGACCGTATCGTCGTAGTCGGCGACGGTTATCAGAACATTGTCTCGTCGGATGATGCTGACGTCGTTGTCGGACAGGTGGGTGTCGCCCTTTTTCGTGGCGCGGGCCGTGACGGTGAGGCTCTCGTCGCCGACTCCGGCTCCGTCGACCACGCCGAACTGAACCTGGTTTCCGTCCATGTCGACGCCGGTCGGGCACCTGAGCACGAGCTTTCGGATCGCCTCGACCGTCTTGTGGGCCCCGTCGCCGGAGTAGGAGAGCAGTGCTTCCATGCCGCTCCAGTCGGACCCCGTGTCATCTTGTCCACCGAGGTGGACCGCGGCCTGGGCGAAGGCGCTCCCGCCCAGGTCGACGAATGAGAAACCGTCGATGAACGATCCGCAGTCGGGACTCGGGTCCACCCCTGGCTCCTGCTCACCGGGGTACGACATCGGCTGCACGGAAAAGCCGGCCGGCAGATCGCTCGTCGTCGGCAAGTGCGCGGTCAGCTGTTGAGCGTTCGCCGGAGTCGCCACGGGCGTGGGCGTTGGCGAGGGCACTGGCGTCGGCGCTTTTGCTTGCGTCTTTGTCGTGCCCGAATGGCCGCAGGCTGCCAAGGCGGCCATTGCCAATCCGATAGCGAATCCAGCCAGCGGTTTGCGCGTCATACTTTCAGCCCCCTGAGTAGCGATCCCATCCGGGCTGGACGCTAACGGCGCCGCTGTAAGGCTTCGGTCAAAGGAGACATGACGCAAAGTGCTGTTCGGATTACCCCATGTTCGGCCTGGATGCGACGCGACCGTCGCCAGTGGACGTATCGTTACGCGACCCCACGCTCCCGCAGATACCTCGCCAACGACTCCACGGTGTCCAGCGCGACCAAGTCGTCATCCGGTTCCACCGCGATGCCGAAGCGGCGTTCGACGGCCTGGATCAGGCGTACCTGGCCGAGGGAGGTCAGCCCGAGCAGCGCGAGCGAATCGGGCTCGGCCAGCGCGCCGGCGGCGGTGATCTGGCCGTCGCTGGCCTCGGCGACCAGGGCGGCGACCACGGCGGCGACGTCGTGGCGCGGGTCGTCGCGGGTCATGCGTCCTCCTGTTGCAGCTCTTCGACGCAGGCGACCACGCCGTCGATGGTGGGGGTGTCGAAGAAGAGGTCGAACGGCACCTCCACGCCGACGGCGTCCAGGATCCGGGCGGTGATCTGCATGATGGTGAGCGAGTGCCCGCCCAGGTCGAACAGAGAGTCGTCAGGCTTGATCCGGTCCTCCCGCAACACCTCCCGCCAGATGTCGGTCACGATCCGGGTCAGGTCCGCGGGGTCCGGCTCCGCGGCGGTGGCGGCCGGCGCCGCAGCACCGTTGTCGAGGTCGGCCCCGTCCTCCGCCGGAGCGGGCAGCGCACCCCGGTCGAGTTTGCCGTTGGGTGTGGCGGGCAGCCGCTCCAGCCGGACGAAGTCCCTGGGGATCATGAAGCGCGGCAGCACGCGGGCGATGTGCGCGCGGACCGGTGCGAGCTCATTCACGCCGACCACGTACGCCACCAGCTCGCCGGACCACACGGCCACCGCAGCCTGCGTGACCCCGGGCGCTCCGAGCAGGGCCTGCTCGATCTCGCCGAGCTCGATGCGGTGCCCGCGCAGTTTGATCTGGTCGTCGCCGCGGCCCAGGAACTCGATGTCTCCGTCCATGCCGAGCCGTACCCGGTCGCCGGTGCGGTAGAGCCGGCGGCCGGACGGATCGGTCACGAACCCCGCGGCGGTCAGGTCCGGACGTCCCCGGTACCCCCGGGCCAGCCCGGCACCGCCGATCCACAGCTCGCCCGGCACGCCGACCGGCATCGGCCGCATCCCGGCGTCCAGCACGTGCAGTGTGGTGTTGGCGATCGGGCCGCCGATCGTGACGCGCCGCGGGTCGGGCGGCACCTCGGCGGCGGTGGACCAGATGGTCGTCTCGGTCGGGCCGTAGACGTTGATCAGGCGCCCGACGAGCGGTCGCAGCCGCCGGGCCAGCGGCAGCGGCAGCGGCTCGCCGCCGCACAGCGCGGTGACCGGGGCGCCGTCCCAGCCGGCGTCGAGCAGCAGCTGCCAGCTGGAGGGCGTGGCCTGCACGTGCGTGATCCCGGTGTCGCCGATGAGCCGGGCCAGCGCCGTGCCCTCGCGCACGGCCGCGTCGGCGGCCACCGTGACCTCGCCGCCGGCGGTGAGCGGCGCGAAGATCTCCAGCCCGCTGATGTCGAAGGAGACGGAGGTCAGGTTGAGCCAGTGGTCGGCCGGTCCGGTGCCGATCAGTTCGCCCATCGCCGCGACCAGGTTCACCAGCGCGGCGTGGCCGATCTCCACGCCCTTGGGACGTCCTGTCGAGCCGGAGGTGTAGATGACGTAGGCCAGCCCGTCCGGGTCCGTGGCGGCCGGCGGCGTCGCCGGCTCGGCCGCGAACGCCGCCCCGGCGTCGAGCGGCACCAGCTCCAGCGACAGCCCCGACAGCGGCGTCATCGCCGCCTCGTGGCCGAGGACCAGCTTCGCGCCGGCGTCGGCGGCGATGAAGGCCGAGCGCTCGGCCGGATACGCCGGATCCAGCGGCAGATAGGCGGCCCCGGCGGCGAGGATGCCGAGCAGCCCCGTGACGAGTTCGGTGCGCCGGTGCGCGCACAGCCCCACCACGTCGCCGGCGGCGACACCGCGCCGGCGCAGCCCGTGGCCGACACGGTGCGCGCCCGCGACCAGCTCCCGGTAGCTCAGGGTGCCGTCGACGCCGGACACCGCCGGCGCGTCGGGGGTGCGTTCGGCAGCGGCGCGGACCTGGTCGAGGACGGTCGTGGACGGCCGGGGGAGCGCGGGACCCGTCAGCGCGGCCAGCGCCGCCCGCTCGGCCGCGCCGAGCAGGTCCAGTTCGCCCACCGCTCGGTCCGGCTCGGCCAGCCCCGCGCCGATCAGCGTCCGCAGATGCGCGGCGAACCGTTCGGCGTCGGCCCGTGCCAGCAGCCGGGTCGGCACGTGCATCCGTCCGGTCAGGCCGTGCGGAGTGTCGATGAAGTGCAGATGCGTCGCGGCGCGGACCGACGCTGTCGCGAACAGCCGGTCCACCCCCGAAGCCGAGGGGTCCAGCCGCAGATAGCTGGTCGACACCGGAGCCAGGGCGAGCCGGGGTGGCAAGCCGGTCCGAGCTCTGGCCGGCGGCACCTCGCGGTGGGCGTAGGCGGCGCGCGCCTCGGCCCGTACCGCGCGGACCAGGTCGGCGAAGGAGGTCTGGAGGTCCACGCTCATCGTGACCGGCACTTCGTTGACCCACATCCCGAGTTCCCCGGCGGTCTCCGGACGGCGGGTGGTGACGTCCACCGCCACCGATGTCAGGGTGTTGCCGTAGCGGGCGAGCACCGCGTGGACGCCCGCCAGCAGGATCTCGAACCGGGTCGCCCCGAGCTCCGCCGCACCGGCCGTCATCGCGGCGTCCAGCCGGGGGTTCCATTCGATGTCGAGGTGGGTGGCCGGTTCGGCGACGGTGGGCGTGGCCGCCAGCCCCGGCATGAGCACCTCGGCCGGGGGCGCGGGCCGGCCGGCCCAGAAGGCGCGGGCCGCGGGCAGGGCTTGGGCGATGCGATCGCTCTGGGCCTGGACGAGCTCGCCGATGTGCGTCAGCGATCCGGCTCCCAGGTCCCGGCCGGCCAGCGCGGCGGCCAGGTCGGTACCGACCAGGTCCCGGCCCGAGGCGTCGACGACGAGATGGTGGCCGACGATCATCATGACCGTGCGACCGTCGTCGACCCGCAGGGCCACGCAGCGTGCGAGCGGGCCGACGGCCCGCCCGGCGCCGGCGAAGTCGAACCCGACGGCGAGTTCCTCGGCGAGCCCGGCCATCAGACCGGCCGCGCCGACTGTGCGGTGGGCGACCGGAACCGGCTCACCGCGGACCAGCCGGGGCTCGCCGGCGGTCTCGACCACGAGCGCGGCGAGCAGCGGATGCCGGCGGACCAGCGTGGTCCACGCCCTGTCGATCGCGGTCTGCTCCATCGGTTCCGGTACCACGACGACGGCCGGGACCAGATAGGCGGCCGCCGCCGTTCCGGTCCGCTCGGCGAACCAGAGTCCTTGCTGAGCCGGGGACATCGGGATGCCGGTCGGTGCCTGCTCCATGGATCCGCCTCTCCTCTCCTTCACGTACGGGGGTCCGGCGCGGCGTCGAACAGTTCCCGCAGCCGGTGTTTGACGACCTTGCCGCCGGCGTTGCGGGGGAGTTCGTCGACGTGGACGATCCGGCTGGGCTGCTCGTGTCCGGCCAGCCGGGCGGCGAGGAAGGCGCGCACCTCGGCCAGGCGCAGCTCCCGGGTGGCGACCAGCACGGCGACCGGGGTCATGCCGAGCACCGGGTCGGGCAGGCCGAGCACCGCGGCCTGGACGATCTCGGGGTGCTCGTGCAGCGCCGCCTCGACCGCGATCGTGGAGACCTTGTCCGCGCCGCTCTTGATGACGTCGCCTTCGCGGTCGACGAGGAACAGGTAGCCGGCGGCGTCCAGGTATCCGACGTCGCCCATCCGGGTCCAGCCGCCGCGGAACACGTGCCGGGTGGTCTCGGGATCGTCGAGGTAGGACCGGGGGATCCCGGCGCCGCGCATCCACACCTCGCCGACCACTCCGGCCGGGCAGGGCCGTCCGGCCTCGTCGCACACCCGCAGCGTCCCGCCGGCGGCGGCACGGCCCAGCGCCGCCGGCCGGGCCGGGTGGAAGACCATGCTGGTCTGGGTGGGCGCCGCCTCGGTGGAGGTGTAGTAGTTGACGAGCGTGGCGTGCGGCATCGCCGCCGCGAGCTCGGCGGCCACGGTGGGCGGCAGCGCGGCGGCGGTCGAGCCGAACAACGCCACACTGGAGACGTCGTGGCGCTCCAGAGCCCCGGAGCGCAGCAACTCGATCGCCATCGCCGGTACGACGAACACGGTGCCCACCGCGTGCCGTTCGATCAGCCGCGCGAAGTGCTCGGGGACGAATCGGGCGGTCGCCAGCATCCCGGCGTGCGCGGTGAGCGCGTTGAACAGCATGGTCTGCGCCGCGTTGGTGCCGATCGGGAAGGCGTGCAGGAAGTGCCGGGAGTGCGCCAGGGCCCGCAGCGGCGGGTTCAGCCGGGCGCCGTGCGTGAGGTTCGCGTGCGCCGCGACGACACCCTTGGGTCGCCCGGTCGTGCCGGAAGTGTAGAGGATCTGCGCCGCGTCGCCCGGCCGCGGCCCGGGGATCGGCTCCGCCTCCGGCAGGGCGCTGATGCGTTCCGGACCCCAGCACAGTTCGACCGGGACGTCCGGCGGTTTCGCGGCGGGACCGTACACCAGTGCGCGGGCGTCGCAGTGTTCGAGCATGTACGCCAACTCGGCGGGCGCGCTGCGAACGGACATCGGCACCGCGACCGCTCCGGCGGCGAGCACACCGGTGTAGGAGCAGGCGTAGGCGATCCAGTCGCGCGGGCCGTACAGCAGCCCGACCCGCTCACCCGGCCGGATTCCGGCGGCTCGCAGCCCCGCGGCGATCGCCTGGGTCCGGGCCTGCCAGGCGGCCAGATCCAGCGTATCCGCACCCTGACTGATCGCGATGTGCGCGGGCTCGGCCTCAGCCCGGGCGGCGAGCAACCGGGGCACCGTCAGCGCCACCGACGGTCCGGTGCCACGACCGGTGCCATGACCGACGCCCCCGTCGGCACCCCCACCGGCTTCAGCCGCCGACGCACGCATGGTCATGAGCCCGTCCTCCCCGTGGTGTCCGTGCCCGGCCGCTGGGCGACAGGCTGCGCCGCACGGCGGCTGCGAACGGCCTCCACGCCGAACTCGTCGTCCGGTCGCGCGTCGGGCACCTCGTCGTCGAAGCCCGCGGTCCGCGGCAGGCGCCGCGCCACCAGCACCACGACCGTGATGGCGACGGCGAGCAGCAGATACAGCAGCCCGATGCCGCGGCCCGGCCCCACGCCGATGACCCGCCCGACGCTGCCGGCCAGCGCTCCGCCCGGAGCCATCAGCGGCTGAAGCAGCGCCGAGCCGGCCGGACCGACCAGGGCCCAGCCGACCGGCAGTGTGGACCAGGCGATGACGGTGTTGACCGCGAACACCCGGCCGTGGAACCGCTGCGGGACCTTGACCTGCACGATCGTCGTGTAGACGCCGTTGAGCAGCACGAGCGCGGCCGACATGCCGAACGCCCCCGCCGCGATCACCCACAGGGCCGGCCGGGAACCGATGACGACGCAGAACAGCGCCAGCACCAGCGCGCAGCGCAGCACCGTGCGCAGCCGCCGGTGCCGCGGCCCGCCCCACACCGCCATCGCCAGGCCGCCGAGGAACGCTCCGAGGCCGCCGGCGACCGACACCTCGGCCACCTCGTGCAGGCCCGCGAACGCCAGCACCAGCGGCGCCATCATCAGGAACAGCGGCGACAGGAACACGTTCAGCGCCATGAAGAACAGCAGCATGGCCCGGAAACCGCGGTGTCCCCAGGAGAAGCGGAAGCCCTCACGGATCTCCGAGGCCAGACTCTCCTTGCGGCGCCAGGCCAGCGTGCGCGGGAACCGCACCAGCAGCACGATGCCGATCGCGGCGGCGTAGCTGAGCACGTCGACGACCAGGATGCCGCCCAGGCCGATCGCCGCGAGCAGCGCCACCGCCACCAGCGGCATCATCGTGGTGGCGGCGCCGCCGACCATCTGCACCACCCCGTTGGCGTGGCCCAGGTACTGCTTGGGGACCAGCTGCGGGACCGCCGAACCGTAGGCGAGGCGCTGGAACGTCAGCGCCACCGACAGCGCGGCGAGCAGCGGGTAGATGTGCCACGTCTGGAGCGACCCGGTCCACAGCAGGATGCCGAGGACCAGTTGGGTGCCGCCGGCCCCGATGTCGCCGCACAGCATGACGGCGCGTCTGCTGCGGCGGTCGACGACGGCGCCGGCGATCGGCAGTGTCAGCAGGCTGGGCAGGAGCCCGACGACCGCCAGCAACGCGAAGTTGAGCAGCGACCCGGTCTGCTTGAGCACCCACAGCGGCAGCGCGACGTCGGTGAGAGTCGATCCGAGCAGCGAGATGAGCTGGGCGCAGGCGACCACCAGGAACCGGCTCATACTGGGCGCCGGCCCCGCGGCGGCGACCGGGCCGGGGGAGCGTGACGTGCCTTGCAGCCACCACGTCGCGTTCTGGCCGCGCGCGGCGCGCGACAGCGGCTCCGGCTGTTCCGCCGCCAGGGCCGCGTCCGTCGTGGTGACGATCTCGGCCAACTCCGCGGCCCGCCACTTGAGGAAGAAATGCCCGGCCTCGTCGAGCACGACGACGGCGGTGCGGTCGGTGAGGAAGTGCCACTCGGTGAAGCGCTCAGAGGAGAACTCCGTCGCCGGGTCCCGGGTCCCCGCCACGCTGATGACCGGCGCGCGCAGCCGCTCGGTACCGTTGTGCATCAGCTCCGTGAAGTACGCCTCCGCCTGATCGGAGTCCCGGCGCATGTTCTGGATGATCCGTCGCGCCTGGCCCGGCTCGAGGTCGTTCACCTCGACGCCCAACCCGGTCAGCCAGTTGGCGTACGCCTGGTGGGACCGCAGCCGTTCCCACCGGGACAGCCGGGAGAGGCCGGACCAGAGCGGGTTGCGAGGCCGGGCGAAGGGGAAGATCGCGCCGATGTAGACCGCGTCGAGCTCGCGCCCGTGCGCCTCCAGACGGCGGGCGATCTCGACGATGAGGGCGGAGCCCACGCCGCAGTGCCCGTACAGCGCGATCGGGCCGTCTACACGGTCCAGGATCTCGGCGACGCAACGCTCGGCCAGGTCCTCCAGCGGCGACGCGTCCTCGTCTACGCCGACGTCGTGACCCGGTATCGCGACGGAGAACAGCCGGTGCCCGGCCGGCAGCTCGTCGGCCAGCGCCTGGTACACCACGGCGCTGCCGCCGCCGTAGGGCACGCATACCAGGCTACGTACGCGCTGCGCGACCGGTACTGGTCTGGTGAGCTCGTGCAGCAGCGCCCGGGGCGCCTGCCGCTCGGCGGGGGTGTCGACGAACCGTGCGAGTTCGCGGACGGTGCGGTGCTGGAACACGTCCATCACCGACACCCCGGCGCCGACCGCGCGGCGCAGACCGGCGACGACCCGCACCGCCAGCAGCGAATGCCCGCCGAGGTCGAAGAAGTCGTCGTCGATGCCCACCCGCGGTACCCCGAGCAGTTCCGTCCACAGGTTCGCGATCACGATCTCCGTGGCGGTGCCCGGTGCGGCGTATTCGGCGCCGACGTCCCGGATCCGGCGCGGCGCGGGCAGGCGACGGCGGTCCAGTTTGCCGTTCGGGCTCAGGGGCAGCTCGCGTATCGCGTCGAAGGTCGCGGGCACCATGTGGTCCGGCAGCCGCCGCCGCAGCGCGGACCGCAGCGCGGTCGCGTCGGGCGGGGTGTCCGCGACCAGGTACGCCGCCAGCCGCTTGTCCCCGGGAACGTCCTCCCGGACGGCGACCGCGGCCTCGCGCACCCCCGGCTGGTCGCGCAGCGCGGCCTCGATCTCGCCGAGCTCGATGCGCAGACCGCGCACCTTGACCTGGGAGTCGAGGCGGCCGAGGAACTCCACCGAGCCGTCCGGGCGCCACCGGCCCAGGTCGCCGGTGCGGTACCACCGCTGTCCGTCCCGGCCGACGACGAACCTCTCGGCGGTCAGCTCCGGGCGCCGCAGATAGCCGTGCGCCAGGCCGACCCCGGCCAGGTACAGCTCACCCGGCACGCCGACCGGCAGCGGCTCACCGTGCGCGTCGAGCACCGATATCCGCATGTTGTCGATCGGCCTGCCGATGGGGACCCGGGCGCGACCGGTCAGCGCGTCGGCCGTGCAGTGGTGGGCGGTGACGTCGACGGCGGCCTCGGTGGGGCCGTAGAGGTTGTGCAGTTCGGCGCGCGGCAGCGCCGTCAGAGCTCGAAGTGCCAGGTCGACGGGCAGTTCCTCGCCGCTGCAGATGATCCGCTCGAGCGGGCTGGACTCGTCGGCTTCCTCGCCGGCGTCCTGCTCGGAGCCCTCCCGGGCCAGGAAGACGGCGAGCATCGACGGCACGAAGTGTGCGGTGGTGACGCCTTCGGCGGCTATCACCTCGCGGAGGTAGCCGGCGTCCTTGTGCCCGTCCGGGCGGGCCAGGACCAGCCGCGCGCCGGCGAGCAGCGGCCAGAAGAACTCCCAGACCGACACGTCGAACCCCGCCGGAGTCTTCTGCAGCACGGTGTCCGCGGCGGTCAGACCGAAGCGTCGCTGCATCCAGTGCAGCCGGTTGACGATGCCCCGGTGACCGTTGAGGACGCCTTTGGGCTGTCCCGTGGAACCGGAGGTGTAGATGGCGTACGCGGGATCGTCCGGCCCGGCCGCCGGCTCGGGCGCGGTCTCCGGAACGCCGGACCAGGCGGCCTCATCATCGAGCACGAACAAGGGACGGTCCGTCCGCGGCACCGCCTTTCGGGACGTCCCGGTGGTCAGGACGGCGACCGGGTCGGCGTCGGCGAGCATGAACGCGAGCCGTTCGGCGGGGTGATCCGGGTCCAGCGGCACGTAGGCCGCACCGGAGAACAGCACGCCGAGCAGGCCGACGACGAGCTCAGGGCTCCGCTGGGCGCATACCGCGACCAGCTCGCCGGGTCCGGCGCCGTGTTCGCGCAGCCGATGCGCGACCCGGTACGCCCGCGCCGCCAGTTCGGCGTAGGTCAGGGTCGTGCCTTCGAAGGTGACGGCCGGCGCGTGCGGCGTGGCGGTCACCTGGTCCTGGATCAGGTCGTGCAGGGTGCGGTCGGCGGGGAAGTCGGCGGCGGTGTCGTTCCAGGCGGCGAGCATCCGCTCGTCGGATCGCCCGGCCGTGGCGAACAGGCGGCCCAGCGGCCGGTCCGGATTCCGCACGGCCGCGTCCGTGAAGGCGACGAAGGCTTCTGCGATCCGTTCCATCTCCTGGCCGGTGAACAGATCGCGGTTGTAGATGAGCGCGCCGGACAGATCGTCCGCGGCGACCAGGTCCAGCTCCAGGTCGAACCTGGTCGCCACGGCGTCGACGGCGAACGGCGTCACCGTCGGGCCGGACGCCGAAGCGGTCCCGGAGGCCGAAGCGGTCCCGGACGCTGAAGCGGTCCCGGACGCCGCGGCGGCTCCCGGTGTGCGCATCGACAGCACGGCCTGGAAGATCGCGGCCCGCCCGGTGTCGCGGACCACGTCCAGCTCCGCGACCAGGTCCTCGAACGCCACGTCCGGGTGCGCGTAGCCCTCCAGCACGGCGTCCCGGATCCGGGCCAGCAGTTCGGCGAACGTCGGATCACCGGCGGCGTCGACGCGGGTGACCTGCATGTCGACGAACATGCCGATCATCGGTTCCAGCTCGGCGTGCGTGCGCCCGGCCTGCGGCGACCCCACCGCGAAGTCGTCCTGTCCGGCGTACCGGGCCAGAACCGCCGCGTAGGCGGCGAGCACCGCCATGTGAAGGGTCGCCCCGTGGCCGAGCGCCAAGCGCCGCAAGCCTTCGGCCGTCTCAGTGCTCAGGCGCACGCCGACCGGCGCGCCGCGGTAGCCGGGCCGCGCGGGGCGCGGCCGGTCCGTGGGCAGGTCCAGCGGCGGTACCCCGGCCAGCCGTTCCCGCCAGAAGGCGATGGCGCGGTCGTGCGTGCCGTCGGCGACGCGTTCCCGTCGGCGTTCCCGTCGCCAGAGGGCGTAGTCACCGTACTGGGCCGGCAGCGGCGGCAGGGATGCGCCGGCCGTCAGGGCCAGCAGCTCGCTGATCAGGATCTCGGCCGACCAGCCGTCGCAGACGATGTGGTGCAGGGTCAGCGCGAGTACGTGGTCGTCGGGCGCGACGGCGTACACGGCGGCGCGCAGCAACGGAGCGCGGGCCAGATCGAACGGTTCGGCCAGCCGGGAGCGGACGTCTTCCCGCACCCAAGCCTCGCGCGCGGCCGCGTCGGCGCCCACCGCGTCGCGAACCTCGAGGTCGACCACGGCGCTGTCCTCGACGGACAGCGCCGGCCGGCCGTCGGCGGTCGCCTCGAAGCGCATCCGCAGGCTCTCGTGCCGGCCCACGACCGTGTTCAGCGCGGCACCCAGCGCGGCGACGGACAGCGTCCCGCGCAGCCGTACCACGACCGGCACCGTGTACGCCGCCGTGCCGGGAGCGAACTGTTCCATGAACCACAGCCGCTCCTGCGCCGGCGACAGCGGCACCGCCGTCCCGGGCGGCCGGGGCGGCACGCTCTGAGCCGGGGCGGCGGGCTGCCGGAGGCGGGCGGCCAGCAGCGAACGCTTGGCCGGCGAGAGCCGATCGGGGGCGGTGGTCATCCCGCCTCCGTCCGCGCGGCCAGCTGGGCCTCGGCCTCGGCCTCGGTGAGCTGGTCGATCTCCGCGACCAGCGCAGCCTCGACCGCTTCGGCGAAACCGGCCACCGTGGGCCGGTCGAACAGCAGCCGCACCGGCACCTCCAGGCCGACGACCGCCCGGACCCGCGCGATCACCCGGACGGCCAGCAGCGAATGCCCGCCGAGGACGAAGAAGTCGTCGTGGGCGCCCACCCGCCGCACCGGCAGCAGCTCGGCGAAGATCGAGGCGACCAACTCCTCCGCCTCGGTACGCGGCGCCTCGAAGACCGGCCGCGGCGCATCGGCCTCGGGCACCGGCAGAGCCCGGACGTCCACCTTGCCGCGTGCGGTCAGCGGCAGCGTGTCCAGCACCACGACGACATCCGGCACCAGCAGCGCGGGCAGCCGCTCGGCGCAGAAGGCGCGCACCTCGTCCGCGCCGGCGGTGCCGGTCACATACGCGACCAGCGACTCGCCGAACGCCGTCACCACGGCCCGGCCCACCTTCGGATGGCCGGTCACCACGGCCTCCACCTCACCGGGCTCGATCCGCACACCGCGTACCTTGAGCTGCCGGTCGAGCCGGCCGAGGAACTCCAGCACCGGCTCGTCGCGCCGCCACCGGGCCCGGTCGCCGGTCCGGTACATCAGACCACCGCCATACGGGTCGGCCTCGAACCGCTCGGCGGTCAGGTCGGGCCGGCCCAGATAGCCGTCGGCCAGCCCGGCGCCGGCCAGGCACAACTCGCCCGCCGCGCCCCGCGGCACCAGACGGCCGGCCGCGTCGAGGACATAGGCGCGGACTCCGCCGATCGGGCGGCCGATCGGCGGTCGGCGACCGGACCCGGTACCTGTCCCAGACCCGATCCCGGCCCCAGCCCCGGTACCGATCCCAGTCCCGATCCCGGTCCCCGTCCCGATCCCGGCCCCAGCCCCGGTACCTGTCCCAGTCCCAGTCCCGATCCCGGCCCCCGCCCCCGCCCCGTCCTCTGTCCCGGCCCCGGACACCGCGTCGGCCGCCGTCAGGTCGGTCGCGGTCGCGATGACCGTCGCCTCGCTCGGCCCGTACGTGTTGACCAGACGGATCCGGTCGCCGTGCCGCTCCCGCCAGCGCCCGATCGCGGCCGCGTCCACCTGCTCGCCGCCCAGGACCACCAGCCGCAGCGCCCGCGGCCAAGCCGGCTCGAGGTCCAGCAGCGCGTGCCAGTACGCCGTCGGCAGGTCGAGCACGGTGATCTCCGGATCAGCGGCCAGTACCTCCGGCAGCGAGCGCGGCCCCTCCGGCAGGAGCACCAGCGGGGCGCCGACCGCCAGCGCCGGCCAGATCTCCTCGGCGTGCGCGTCGAAGCCGAGGTCCGCGAACTGCACCACCCGATCGTCGCCGGTGAGCCGATAGGCCCCGACCATCCACGCGACCCGCTCGGCCACCGCGGCCCGGCCGATGAGCACCGGCTTGGGCACGCCCGTCGAACCGGAGGTGAAGACGACGAAAGCCGGATCGGCCACGACCGTCGGCGTGTCCGCCCCCCGCCCGACGCCGTCCGCCGCGACCACCGCCGCGACCCCGGCCTGCTCCATCAGCATCCTGAGGCGCCGGTCGGGCAGCTCCGGGTCGAGGGGCACGTATCCGGCACCGCAGCGCCAGATCGCCAGCAGCGCGACGATCTGCCGCGGGCCGCGCGGCAGCGACACCCCCACCAGGTTCCCGGGCCCGGCGCCGGCCGCGCGCAGCCGGTCCGCCAAGTCCCCGGAATCCGCCCACAGCTGTCCGCGGGTCATCCGCTCACGGCCGCTGTGGATCGCGACCGCGCCCGGCGCCAGCGCCGCCGCCAGCTCGACGCGGGCCAGCGGCGACGCGCCGGCGTCGGTCGCGACCGGCGGCCCGGCGCCGATCCGGAGCAGTTCGGTCCGCTCGGCCCCGGACACCAGCGGCAGGTCCCCCACCCGCACGTCCGGGTCCTCCAGGACGGCGCGCAGCACGGCCGCGAACCGGTCCGCCAGGTCGTCGGCCGTGGCCTGATCGAACAGGTCGGCGCTCGCGGTGAGCACCACCTCCATCCGGTCCCGGTCGGCGCGCGGGGCGATCGCCGTCGAGCTGACGAACACGTCCATCGCCACATCGGTGACGGTGCGCCGCGCCCCCTCCCCGAACGCCTCGACCGCGACCCCCTCGAAGCCCTCGAAACCGTTGGCGGAGGTGTCCATCGTGGTGTGCAGCGTGAACGCGGCCTGGAACAGCGGATTGCGGCGCGGGTCGCGCCGCGCCCCGGCGTCGGCGACCAGCTCCTCGAACGGCGTCCACGAGTGGGCGAAAGCGCCCAGGCACGCGGTCCGGGTCCGGCGGGCCAGCTCGCGGAAGACCACGTCGCCGGACAGATCCCCGCGCAGAACCAGCATCCTGACGAAGTACCCGAACACCGACTCGGCCGCCACCTCGTCGCGCCCGGCCAGCGGCGTGCCCACGCAGACCTCGTCCTGCCCGCTCACCTGCGCCAGCGTCAGCTGGTAGACCGTCATCAGCACCATGAACGGCGTGCAGCGCAGCTCGCGCGCCACCTCCTGCACCGACGTCCACACGCCGTCGTCGAACACCCGCGAGGCCACGAGTCCCGCCGATGTGCGCCGCCGGGGACGCTCCCGGTCCAGTGGCAACTCCAAGACCGGCGCGTCGGCCAACGCGGCCCGCCAGTACGCCAGCGCCGCCTCGTCGGTCCCCTGATGCGTACGGGCGTAGTCCAGATACCGCAGCGCGGGAGCGGCCGGCTCGGCCCCCCGATAGACGTCCGCCGCCTGGCTGAAGAGGAGATTGAGCGACCAGCCGTCGCCGATGATGTGGTGCGCGACGATGCACAGGACGTGCCGCTCCGCGTCGAGCCGGAACAAGGCGATCCGGACCAGATGCCCCGCGGAGAGGTCGAAAGGCGCCAGGAGCAGTTCCGCGACGGCTCGGCGCGCGGCGTCCTCGTCCGGCAGGTCGGCCCGCAGCACCGGCGTCGGCCGCGGCGGGAGCACTTCGGCCACCGGTTCCCCCGCGGACTCGACGAACCGGGTGTGCAGACACTCGTGCCGGGCGGCGACCGTGTCGAACGCGCGGGCGAGCCGGTCGGCGTCGAGGCGGCCGCGCAGCAGGACCGTGGTCGAGATGTGGTGGGCCGGATCGCCGGGATCGAGCCGGTCGAGGAACCACAGGCGCCGCTGCTGGTCGGTCAGCGGGCCGCGGTCAAGGGCGGACACCGGTGGCTCCCGGTGCCGTGCCCACCGTGGTCTCGGCCGACAGCAGGCGATCGAGCAGCGACGACAGGTCGGGCTCGTGCCAGCTTCGGAACACGCCGACGGCACCGGCCGCGGTCACCGACGCCAGGTAGCCCGGGTCGGCGACGGTCGGCACCGCCACGAACGGGCTGCCGGCCGCGCGCGCCGCGGACATGCCGACGACGGAGTCCTCGAAGACCAACTGCCGGGACGGCGGCACGCCGAGCCGCCAGGCGGTGATCCGGTAGGCGTCGGGGGCCGGCTTGGGCCGCGTCACGTCCTGCGCCGTCACCACCCGCGCCGCGCCGAACACGGGCAGCAGCCCGGTCCGGTGCAGGATCGCGAGCGCGGTCCCGCGCTCGGTCGAGGTGGCCACGGCCACGGGGACGCCGCGACCGCGCAGGCGGTCCACCACCTCGGCGACGCCGGCGCGCGGCACGATCTCCTCGACAGCGCCGACCAGGGCGGAGAACCACCGCTCCTTGGCGGTGAGCGTCCGCTCGGGCGAGGCCCCGGCCGGTGCCAGGGCCACGATCTGTGCCGCCACCCGGGCGTCGGGTCCCCCGATGAAGTTCGGGAGCCGCCGCAGGGCCTGCTCCCAGGTCAGTTCGACGCCGACGCTGCGGGCGGCCCGCAGCCAGGCCTCGTGGTGGAACCGTTCGAGATCGACGAGGGTGCCGTCGAGGTCGAACGCCACTGCCGCGATGTGGTCGCTCTTCACCGTCCACCGTCCTTGTGCCGCGCCAGCCGGACCACAGCCATCTCCGTGTCCTCGTAACAGATCGCGGCGTCGTATCTGGGACCGACCATGGACAGGAAGTAGTCCAGGTCGTCGATCAGCCCGATCCCCTCGCCGTGATCACGGCGCAGCCCCTTCGACTGGACGAGCAGCGCCGCGCCGGCGATGCGCAGACTGTCCATGATCAGGGCTGACAGGTCGATCGGCGTGAGCATGCGCCACAGGTCGAGGTGGACGACATGGTCGAAGGAGCCGTCCGGGTACGGTGTGCGGACACCGAACAGGTGCGGATTGCCGGGGCTGTGGGCCGCGGCGTGGTCGATGGTCGTCGTGCGGTCGGAGGCGATGGTCGCCGACACGTCGAATCCGATCCACAGGCTGCTCGCCGCTTCAGGAAGACCGACGGCCTTGCGCACCCGCTCCGCGTCCACCCGGCTCGGATGGTCGCGGACGAACTCACGGCAGTCCTCGTAGAAGGGCAGAGTCCGTGCGACTCGGCGGTGGTTGTCCGACGGGTGGGTGAAGAACTCGACGTCGTAGTGTCGGTACTTGTCGACGAGGTAAGGCAGCACCGGCTTCGTGTTCTCCCACTCGGTCGCCCAATCGCGGAAGTGCGGCATGTGGTAGCAGACAGCCTGCGGGTCGTAGCGGAAGCGGCTGCTGTCCCGGCCGAAGTGCCGGTAGATCCGGTACGTGAAGTCGGTGTCCTCGTATCCCCATCGGACGAACGACTCGTCGAACCCGCCGACCCGGCGGTACAGGTCGCGGGGGAGTGAGAGGTTGTGGGTGAAGCCGAACATCCACGCCGAACGCCGGTAGACGTCGAAGCCGCGGCCGCCCTCGGCACCGCCCGCGTCGCCGTCGGGCCGCGGCAGGTCCCGGTGGTCGCCCTCCATGGGCAGCAGGTCGTCCTCGGGCGGCAACGACTGCCGTAACCGTGCGAACGTCCCCCAGCTGGGCTCGATCCGCCGGCCGTAGACGACCTCGGGCCCCGCGCCGCCGGCCGGCCGCAGGTGGCGTTCGATGAGATCCGGGGCGGCGTAGGAGTCCGCGTCCATCAGAAGCAGAAGGTCGGACTGGGACTGGGCGGCGCCCAGGTTGCGCGCGGCGGCTCTGCCTTTGTTCGACGCCTGCCTCACGTAGCGCAGACACAGCTCGTCCTCGTGACGGCGGACCACCGCGCGGACGTCCTGCACGGAGGCGTCGTCGACCACGATCACCTCGAACCGGTCAGGTCCGGCGCTCTGGCCCGCGAGCGAGGTGAGGGTCAGGTTCAGGCATTCGGCCTGATTGTGGGTCGGAATGATGACGGACAGCACGTCAGGCCCCCGGATGAGTGTCGATGCGGCCGCTGCCCTGGTCCACCACTGCCTGCCGCCGCCATTCGGCGCGGGACCCCGGCCGGGCCGGTGCCCGGTGGCAGATGACGTACCAGTGCGGCGCCATGGTCAGATTCCCGTCGAGTCGGCGGATCAGGGCGTCGTGGAGCTGCTGCGGCGTCGCGGGCCGGTCTATCACGACGTACGCCACCAGCCGGGCCGCGGCGCCGTCGGCCTCGGTGGTGAAGACCTGCGCGGCGGTGGTGCCGGGCACGCTGGTGAGCAGGCGCCGCACCGCGTCCGGAGCGACCCAGCAGCCGTCGATCAGAACGCTGTCCTCCGGTCTCGCCAGCGGCCTGATCCCGGCCAGCTCGGCCACTCGCCGGAGATCGAGGTCGCCGGCGTCGAGCGTCTCGATCAGGACGAGTTCGAGGCCGGCCAGGAACGTCCGCGCCACTGAGCGGCTCACGTAGCGGCTGTCGCAGAACAGCTCGATGACCGCGCGAGATCGCAGGGCTTTGGCATGCAGGTAGAGCTTCAGCTCCTCGCTGTCCCGTCCGTCGAGATCCGATATCCGCGTGGCGGCGGTCATCTCCCGGATCTCGCGGACGCCCAGCCCCGCGGCCGCCGCGGCCGCCGGTTCGGGAACGACGTTGACGGTGGCCGCCAGGTCGACGGCCACCCCGCGCCGGATCTTGGTCTCGGCGAGGAGGCGGGCCGCTTCGCGCGGATCGCCCTGACCGCGTACGTAGGCGAGCTTCGAAGCCCTGTCCGCGGAGCGGATGGTGCCGGCCAGCGACCCGGCCTCGAGATCGATCAGGGCCGGCGCGGCCTGGTAGTAGGTCCCGACCGAAGCCGCGTCCGTCGCGGTGAACCGATTGCCTGTGGCGAGCAGCAGGGGCACGGCTCCGGTGTCCGACCGGATGCCGATGAGGGCTGACATCGCGCCCACCAGGACCGCGGCGGGACCGACGCGCAGCCGTGCGGCGAGCGCTCGCACCGCCGCGGCCAGGGCCACGGAGTGCAGCCCGACGCCCGGGAACAGCGGTGACTGGCCGGCCTCCGGACTGACGGGGAAGGCGGTCTGGGGTGCGGAGTCCAGAAACCGGCGCCAATGGGTGCCGAAGCGGTGGGTGATCTCGCGGGCCGGAGCCGACCGTTCGAACTCGGCCCGGGCGCGCGGCTGCCATCCGGATGCCGTCGCCGTGGCGCCGCCGGTGCGGAGCAGATCGAGGAACCGGGCACGCAGCACCCCGCATCCCCAGGCGTCGACCGCGAGGTGGGAGAACACGAACACCACCTGTCGGGGACGACCGTCCGCGGCCACGACGCTCACGCGGAGCGGCCACTCGTGGCCGTGCTGGAACGGCTCCCGCCACAGCCGTTCCTCTTCGGCGTCGGCCACCTTGCGCACTCCGCCGGGCTCGGTCTGGCACAGGTGTACCGGCAGTTCGCCTGCCTGGTCGCAATGTTGCCGGGGCTCGCGGTCCTCCTCGGCGGTGAACCGGGTCCGCAGGATCTCGTGCTCCCGCACCAAAGCGCGCAGGGCGTCCAGCACGCGCGCGTTGGTGGCGTCGGTGGGCAGATGTACCCGAAGCCGGACGTTGATGTAGTGGTTGGCCGGCGCCAGCGCCTGGAGGATGTCCCAGACGAACCGCTGTCCCCAGGTCAGCTCATCGACGCCGCCACTCAGGCCGGCGAACGCCAGCATGACCTCTTCCCGGCAGGCCAGGTCGGTCATGACGCTGACCGCTCCGCCGAGTCACGGTCCGCATCCGGTTCCGCGCCGGCCAGGCGATACAGCAGGAACCAGTCGCCGATCCCGACCAGGTCGCGCACGTCCGCGTCGGCGACGGTCGGCTCGCGCGCGGCGAGGACGTACCCGTGCTTGCGGAGCACCGGCGCGAAGTCCAGCCGCACCACGTCGTCCTCCAGGCTCAACAGCCTGTCGCCCTCGTTGGGGACGATCAGGAGCGTGGGCACCCCGATCCCGGCCAGCAGCCCCACCCACGCCTCGATCGCGGCGAGGGGCATCTCCGAGAAGCTGTGGATGTTGACCGCCAGGTCCGGCCGCTCCGCCGCCAGCCGCTTCGCGACCTGGTCCAGCGGCACGACAGCCGCCTTGTGATCGACACCCCGATAGCGGAGGTACACCTCGCTGAGAAACGTGGACTCCGGAATCGCGTCGACGCACAGGTAGCGCTTCAGGCCGGGAACGCACTCCACCATCCGGTGGGCGAGCCGGCCGTATCCGGCACCGATGTCGACGACCGTGAAGTCGGTCCTGGACAACAGATCCCAGTGGCGGTCCAGGAAGTACATCTCGTTGATCGAGTCGATCAGGTCCCTGCTGAGCGCCGGCATCCCGTGGAACCGGAACGTCCAGCAGCCGAACGCACCGTCCTCGCCGGTCTTCTCCAGGAGCTTTCGGGTGTCCAGGGAGCTGATGTACTGCGCGAGCAGGAAGAACTTCAACCGGGCCGCGCCGCCGAGCTGCCGCAACTGCCAGACGTAGGCGTTGTCGCCGCGGAAGTACCGCAGGTTCAGGTCGCGCAGCCGGCGGCTTCGCCGCCAGAAGCTGCTGGGCCGGAACGGGGAAGCCAGCCGGTGGTAGCGCGTGCGCAGCCGTTCCAGATCCGGATTCCGCTCGTGGAGCACCGCTGCCATGCCGGCCGGCAGGGGACGGGAGTCGTCGTGGCGGCCGTGGCCGGCGTGCAGGTGGAAGCTGGTGAGCTCGGTCGAGGTCCGGGTCAGGGTCAGGCCGAACAGGCCGATGACGTAGCGGACGGCGAGGAAGAGCCGGGATGCGGAGCGGTTCACGGCGCTCACCGGCCTGGCGTCCGGTCGGTGACCTCGACGGTCTCGACGGTCTCGACGGCCTCGACGGTCTCGACGGCCTCGACGCCTTCGGCGGAACCGCCGGGCCGGTACCGGCACGGTTCGCCGCCGGCGAGGACGCGCACCGCCATGTGCCCCAGCGCCACGTGCAGATCCTCGGTGAGGCCGTAGTCCGCCTGTCCGAAGACCACGGTCCGGTCCGCGAGGTCCGCCAGGGCCCCGGCGTAGCCGAGCGCCGCCAGCACCGTCATCCCCCGGGCCCGGCCGGCTTCGGCGGCGCGGACCAGGTTGGCCGACTGCCCGCTGACGCTCAGCACCAGCAGCACGTCGCCGGGCCCGCCCGTGAGCTGCCGGGCGAAGACCTCGTCGAAGGAGTGGTCGTTCGCGATGGCCGTGAGCCGCGCGACGTTCTCGGTCAACGCCACGGCGTGCGGCGCGCCCCCGAGCCCGCCCGCGGCCGCCGTGAGGTCGGCGGCGATGTGGACGGCCGCCGTGCTGCTGCCGCCGTTGCCGGCGATCAGGACGCTGCGGCCGGCGCGCAGCGCCGTGGTCAGCGTGCTGAGGACCCCGGTCGCCGAGGCCACGTCGAGGACGGCCAGTGCGTGGGTCAGGTCGTCGACGTACTCCTTGACCACGGCTCCGGCGGCGGCCGCATCCGTTGCGAGATCCACTAGAACGCTCTCGCGTTTGAAGAGCACTGACATGAGAGCGCTCTCATTTTAGGCACCATGACACCGTCCCCGCTGTGATCGAACTCAATAACCTGCGAAGCGTTTCGTCAGACTGGCGCAGCCCGTGACAGACCGTCAACCATCTGTCTCGCGATATGAGACGCCGAGCGGGCGCCGTCACCTGCTTGAGGCACTGCTGACCGGCCGATACCTTTGGCGTCCATGACCGAAACCCCCGACTCCGCCGAGCCCGCAGACATCGCCCTTGGAATGGTCTGGGATGCGGACTCGGCCACCGCCGGCCGCCGGAGCCCGCTCCAGGTCGACGTGTTCGTCGGCGTCCGCCGCCACCTCTCGGCGCACGGCGCCGACCTGGTGCTGCTCGCCGCCGCCCGCCCGGAGGACGGCGTCGACGCCTACGTGCACGCCGCGCACCGCCACGGACTCGACGGCGTCCTGGTCCTGGGCGTCGACGAGGGGCACCCCGCGCTCACCGCGCTGACCGCCTCCGGACTGCCCTGCGTGGCCGTCGATCTGCCGATATACCGGAATCAGACCACATACGTGGCCTCTGACAACCGTGCCGGCGCCGTCTCGGCGGTGGAGCATCTCCGGGCCCTGGGCCATCGGGCCATCGCCACGATCACCGGGCCGCTGTCGCTGATGCCGGCCGTCGAGCGGCTCGTCGGCTACCGCTTCGAGATGGCCAGGGCCGGACTGCCGGTCCGGCCCGAATACGTCGTGTCCGGCGAGTACACCCAGGAGAGCGGCTATGCCTGCGCGCAGCGGCTGCTGTCGCTGCAGGAGCCGCCGACCGCCGTCTTCGCCGCGGACGACCGCATGGCGGTGGGCGTCATACGGGCCCTGGCCGACGCCGGTGTGGCGGTTCCGGGCGAGGTCTCGGTCGTCGGGTTCGACGACGTCGAGGCGGCGGCCCTGGTCCGGCCCGGGCTCACCACGGTGGCCCAGGACCACGCGGCGATCGGCGAGGGGGCCGTCGAGCTGCTGCTGCGCACGATCCGGGGGGAGGCGCCGGACGGTGCGGACGGTGACGACCGGACGCGCGAGCGCCGGGCCGCGGAACCGCTGCTCGTGCCCACGCGGCTGGTGGTCCGGGAGTCCTGCGGGCCGGTCGCCGGGTCCTGATCCGTCCGGATCACCGCCGCACCGCACGCCGAGATCCCTGCGAAACAATCATGAAATGACCCCTTGACGCCGCCGTAACCGCCCGGCAAACTCGGCGCATCTTGAAGTGAGAGCGCTCTCATACGACTGCCCGACTCGGTGGGGAGGGGCGATGGGTGGTGTGCGCACAAGGGTGGTGGCGGTGGTCCTCGCCATCGCCTCGGTCCTGGCCCCGAGCGGCTGCGCCGGCTCAGCGGACGGTGCCGGCGCGGGACGGATCACCTTGAAGGTGCGGCTGTTCGGCACCTTCGGCTACCAGGAAGCAGGGCTCTTCGACGCGTACATGGCGCGGCATCCCGACATCAGGATCGAGTACTCGACGATCCAGGATTCCGGCCAGTACTGGACGGCGCTGCAGACGTCGCTGAGCACTGAATCGGGGCTCGGCGACCTGCAGGGCATCGAGGTCAGCGAGATCACCGACGCCACCGCCAACATGGCGGACTCGTTCGTGGACCTGGGACCGCTGGGCGCGAGTGCTCTGCGGGATCAGTTCTATCCGTGGAAGTGGGCCCAGGGCCTGACTCCGGACGGCAAGGTGCTGGGCTTGGGAACGGACATCGGTCCGGAGGCGATGTGCTACCGGCGGGACCTGTTCGCCAAGGCCGGGCTGCCGACGGCGCGGGCGGATGTGGCCGCGTTGTGGAAGAACGGGTGGGACGGGTATGTCGCGGCCGGCGAGCGGTTCAGGGCGGCCGGCATTCCCGGGTCGGCGTGGACCGACACCGCCTCCGGCATGTTCAACGCCATGATCGGCCAGTCGCCCGAGCAGTACTACGACGCTTCCGGCCGCCTGATCTACGACCGCAATCCGGCGGTGGCCACCGCCTGGGGAGAGGCGATGAAGATCGCCGCGGGCGGGTTGTCCGCGCGGCTGACGCAGTTCACGCCGGCCTGGAACCAGGCGTTCACCAGCGGCCAGTTCGCGACGGTCGCCTGCCCGTCCTGGATGATCGGCTACATCAAGAGCCAGACCGGCTCGCTGGACAACCGGTGGGATGTCACGACCGCTCCCGGCGGCACCGGCAACTGGGGTGGTTCCTACCTGGCGGTCCCCAAGGCGAGCAAGCACCAGCAGCAGGCGGCCGACCTCGCGATCTGGCTGGCTTCGGCGCCGCAGCAGGTGGCGGTGTTCGAGAAGACGGGCAACTTCCCGTCGAACAGGATCGCCGCCGCGGACCCGGCCGTGCGGGACTTCAGCGACACCTACTTCGGCGCCGTCGGCGATCCGGCGCCGATCGGCCGGATCTTCGGAGACGCCGCCGGCCGGCTGCCGGCCGCGGTCCTCGGGGCCCGGGACCAGGTCGTCAAGGACCTGATCACCAAGGGCGGCATCACCAGGGTCGAGGCGCAGGGCCAGGATCCGGCGAAGTCCTGGGCGAAGGTCGTCCGCGACGTGACGGCGGCGACCGGCTGATGGGCGTCCCCTCGCCGGCGCGTCCGCGCGTCCGTCCGGAGCCGGCCGCGCCGCTGCGGCGGAGTGTCGCCGAGCGTCTGTCGCCGTACGGGTTCATCGCCCCCTTCTTCGCGCTGTTCGCCGCGTTCGGCCTGTACCCGCTCATCTGGACGGCCTGGGACTCGCTGCACCGTGTCGAGCTGACGAACCTGCACAAGGCGAGCTGGGTCGGTCTGGACAACTACACCTATCTGATCCACGACCGGTACTTCTGGAACGCCTTCTGGAACACGATGACGCTGGGCGTCGTGTCCACCGTTCCACAGCTGCTCATGGCCCTGGGCCTGGCGCATCTGCTGAACCGGCGACTGCGGGCCGGACTGTTCTGGCGCGTGGCCGTCCTCGCGCCCTACGCCACGTCGGTGGCGGCCGTGACCATCGTCTTCGCCGAGCTCTACGGACGTGACTACGGGGCGGTCAACTACGTCCTGCACACCGTCTTCGGGCTCGGGAACGTCGACTTCGTCAACACCAAGTGGCCGGGCCAGATCGCCATCGCCTCGATCGTGGTCTGGCGCTGGACCGGATACAACGCCCTCATCTACCTGGCCGCCATGCAGACGATACCGGTCGAACGCTACGAGGCCGCGGCGGTCGACGGGGCGAGCCGCTGGCGGCAGTTCCGCGACATCACGTTGCCGGGCCTGCGGCCGACGATCCTGTTCACCATCGTGGTGTCGACGATCGGCGCCACGCAGTTGTTCGGTGAGCCGATGCTGTTCCAGGGCGGCGGGCCGAGTCCGGAGCTGGGGGGCTCCGACCGACAATACCAGACCTTGTCCATGTACTTCTACGAACGCGGCTTCGCCGACCGGCACCTGGGCCGGGCGGCGGCCATCGCCTGGGCCATGTTCCTGATCGTCGTCCTGTTCGCGGCGATGTACGCATATCTGCTCCGGCGTATCCGGCCGGACGGGGAGGCGAGACTGTGATCGAGCGCACCACCGCGGTGCCGACGCACCACTCCGGCCGGCGAGCCGGGCGGCGGCCCGGGGTGCCACCGCCGCGGCGGCCCGGTGCCGGGCGGCCCCGTGCCGGGTCGCCACGGTCGCCGTCCGGGCACAGGAGACGGTTCCGGAGCAAGGCGCACGGTTCGCGGGCCGGCTGGCCCACCTACCTGATCCTCGCCGCCGTGGTGATCGTGTCGGCCTTCCCGTTCTACTGGACGTTCGTCGCCGCCTCGACCTCCAACGCCGCGATCAACCGGACGCCGCCGAACCTCGTGCCGGGCCACCACTTCATGGCGAACGTGCGAGCGGCGCTGGCGAACGTCCCGCTCGCCCGGGCGATCGTCAACTCGGCGCTGGTGTCCGCGGCGGTCGCCGCGGGGACCGCCATGGTCGGGACGCTGGCCGGGTTCGCCTTCGCCAAGCTGCGGTTCCGGGGCCGGCGGGCGCTGTTCCTGGTGATCCTGGCGACCATGATGGTGCCGTACCAGATCGGCATCGTGCCGCTGTTCGTCATGATGGCCCGGATCCACATGGTGAACCGGTTGCCGGCCGTGGTCCTGCCGGGCCTGGTGAGCGCCTTCGGCGTGTTCTTCCTGCGGCAGTACCTGTCCCGGGCGCTGCCGGACGAGCTGCTGGAGTCGGCGCGCATCGACGGGGCCGGCAACCTGCGGGTCTTCGTCTCGGTCGTGCTGCCGCTGGCCCGCCCGGCGATGGCGGTGCTGGGGCTGCTCACGTTCATGGGCACGTGGAACGACTTCTTCTGGCCGATCCTGGTGCTCAGCCGGGACGATCCGACGACCCAGGTCGCGATCGGCGAACTCGGCCGCGGCTACGTTCCGGACGTGTCCGTCATCCTCGCCGGCACGCTGCTGGGCACTTTGCCCGTCCTCGTCGTCTTCGTCGTGTTGGGACGGCAGATCGTCTCGGGGATCATGCACGGCGGCGTCAAGGGCTGACCGGGGCGCGGCTGCGCGCCGCGTCCCGCCGCGCCCTGAGAGAGCGCTCTCACGAAGTATTCGCCGAGATCACCTCGGAGTCGGAGGTGCGGCCGGCGCCGGCGCGGTTCCCCGCCGTCCGGCCGCCCGGCCGCTTTCGCGTGTTCCGCCCCACGTCAGCACCGCGGGCGTGGTCGCGTGGGCGCCCGAACTGAGGACCCTGCTACTCGGTAACGTCGCGGTAACGGCTCCGGAACCCTTGTGAGAGCGCTCTCTTTCGGTTACGGTACCGGCATTCCGCAAGGCGGAAGCACCATCGCGACTCCCATCCGGCCGCCGACCGTGCCGCCCCAGCCGGGGTCCAGCGCGCGGCCCCCGAAGTGTAGGCAGTCTCATGATTCATATCCCGGTGACGACACCGCGGGCGAGAAGAAGGGCGTGGGCGCTGTGAGAGCCATCCTGCGCAGACTCGCGTTCTACCTTCTCGCCGCCTGGTCGGCCGTGACGCTCAACTTCTTCCTGCCGCGCATGCTGCCCGGCAGCGCGCTCCAGGCGGTGCTCGCCTCGATCCGCTCCGCGCCGATCACCCCGGAGGAGCTGCACGCGCTGGAGGCCGAGTACGGCGCCGGCGACAAGAGCCTGCTGTCGCAGTACGCGAGCTACATCAGCAACCTGCTGCACGGCGACCTCGGCACCTCGACCAGCAAGTCGGTCCCGGTGACGGACATCCTCGGCTCGGACCTGCCGTGGACGATCGGCCTGGTCGGTACGGCCACCGTCATCGCCTTCGTGCTCGGCACGTTCCTGGGCGTGATCGCCGGCTGGCGGCGCGGCGGGCTGCTGGACACGCTGCTGCCGGTCGCGACGTTCTTCCAGGCGATCCCCTACTACATCCTGGCGTTCCTGCTGCTGATGACGATGGGCTACCTGTGGCAGTGGTTCCCGCTGGCGGGCGGCTACGACATCAGCCGGGACTCGACGGTGGAACCGGGCTGGAACGGCGGCTTCATCGGCAGCGTGGCCTACCACGGCGTCCTGCCCGCGGCGACCATCGTCCTGGCCTCCATAGCCGGCTGGATCCTCGGCATGCGCAACGTGACGATCACGACCATGGACGAGGACTACGTCCTGGTGGCCGCGGCCAAGGGGCTGCCCCGCTGGCGGGTGATCTGGGTGGCGGCCCGCAACGCGATCCTGCCCCAGATCTCCTCGCTGGCCCTGTCGGTCAGCCTCATCGTGACCGGCTCCATCGTCACCGAGATCGTCTTCAGCTATCCGGGCCTGGGCCTGGCGATCAACAACGCGACCCTCGACGCCGACTATCCGCTCATGCAGGGGATCCTGCTGTGCGTGACGTTCGCGGTGCTGGCGGTCAACTTCCTGGCCGACATCGTCTACGTCGTCCTCGACCCGCGCGCCCGCAGGGAGGCCTGAACCATGTCCGTCGTGGGTGTCTCCACCGCGTTGCCCGCCGCGAACGAGCCGAAGCGCCGCAAGTCCCGCTTCACCCGGTCGCCGAAGATCGTCGTCGGCGCGTCGATCATCGTGTTCTTCGTCTTCATCGCGATCTTCGGCCCGACCATCGCGCCGCACTCGGCGAGCTGGCAGGCCAGCAACTCCAGCGCCTTCGCGCAGCCGCCGTCGGCGAAGTTCTGGCTCGGCACCGACCGCCAACAGCACGACATCCTCTCGCAGCTGCTCTCCGGCGGCCGGTCGACGATGATCATCGCGTTCGTGGCCGGGATCGTCGCCAGCGTCCTGTCCATCCTGTTCGGCGTGACGGCCGGCTACATGGGCGGCATGGTGGACGAGGTCCTGTCCATCATCGCCAACATCTTCCTGGCGCTGCCCGGCCTGCTGATCCTCATGGTCATCATGAAGCCGCTGCCGGCCGGGGACACCGACAACCCGATCCTCATCGGGTCTGTCATAGCCCTGACCGCCTGGGCCTACGGCGCGCGGGTCCTGCGCGCCCAGACGCTCGCCCTGCGCGACCAGGACTACGTGGAGTCGGCGCGGGTGATCGGCGAGCGCAAGCCCCGGATCATCTTCTCGGAGATCCTGCCGAACCTGCTGCCGATCCTGGCGTCGTCCTTCATCTTCACCGTCATCTACGGCATCAGCATCTACGTCGTGCTGTCGATCCTCGGCATCATCAACCCGGCGCAGGCTTCGTGGGGCACGATGATCCAGAGCGCCCAGGGCGCCAGCGCGATGATCTCGAACGACTGGTGGTGGTACGCGCCGCCGGCTCTGTGCGTGGCGCTGCTGGGCATCGGCCTGGCGCTGCTCAACTTCGGCATCGACGAGATCGTCAACCCGCGGGTCCGCTCGCGCCGGGGCAGCCGGCGCGGCGTGCGGTTCCAGCTCGGCCTGACGCCGGTGCTCCGGTCCGCGGGGCCGCGGGGCTCCGCCGGCTCGGCCTCCGCCGCGCCCCCCGGCGTCACGGCGCCCGTCCTGGAAGGAGAGGACCGATGACCGTCAATGGTCTGACAGCGGCCGGCGTGCCCGGTCCGGCTCGCCGCGAGGCGCCGGCCGAGCCGGTCCTGGAAGTGCGCGGTCTGTGCGTCGACTACGGTCTCGGCCGCGACGCGGTCCGCGCGGTGACCGACGCCGACCTGGTCCTGCGCCGCGGCGAGGTCCTGGGGATCGCGGGGGAGAGCGGTTCGGGCAAGTCCACGCTCGCCTACGCCCTGACCCGGCTGCTGCGCGCGCCCGGCGTCATCACCGGCGGGGACGTGCTGTTCCACTCGCGTTCGGCCGACGGCCGGACCACCACGGTCGACCTGCTGGCCGCCGACGCGCACGAGCTGCGGCGGTACCGGTGGTCGGAGATCGCCGTGGTGTTCCAGAGCGCGATGCACGCCCTGAACCCGGTTGCACGCGTCGAGGACCAGCTCACCGACGTGCTGCGGGTCCACCGGCCGGAGCTGTCGCGCGACGAGCGGCGGGCGCGGGCGGTGGAGATGCTGCGGATGGTCGGCATCAACGCCGACCGGCTGCGCAGCTACCCGCACGAGCTGTCCGGCGGCATGCGGCAGCGCGTGATGATCGCGATGGCGCTGATCCTGGAACCGCAGATCGTCATCATGGACGAGCCGACGACCGCGCTGGACGTGGTCACCCAGCGCGAGATCCTCGAAGAGCTGATGGCGCTGCGCGACCGGCTGGGGTTCGCCGTCATCTTCATCACCCACGACCTGTCGCTGCTGATCGAGCTGGCGGACTCCATCGCCATCATGTACGCCGGACGGATCGTCGAGCGGGCCGAGGCCGCCGAGCTCTTCCACGCCCCGCGTCATCCGTACAGCCTCGGCCTGCTGAGCTCGTTCCCTAGCCTGCACGGCGAGCGGGTGCGGATGGAGGGCATCCCGGGATCGCCGCCGTCGCTGGCCGCGATGCCCTCCGGCTGCACGTTCCATCCCCGGTGCCCGTATGTCATGGACCGGTGCCGTACCGAGGAGCCGCCGTTGGCCCGGCCGCTGAGTGAGGGCGGCGGCCGGGTCGCGGCCTGCTGGCTGCAGGACGGCCGGCAGGATCCGCCCGAGCCGCTCGCCCGCGCCGTCCCGCCGCTCGCCCCGCCGGTGGCGGTCGCCGCCGACGACCTGTCCAGGAGCACGTCATGACCGGCACCACCGAGCCCACCGAGCCCACCGAAACCACAGAGCCGACTGAGCCCACAGAACCGGCACGGTCCGCCGGGTCCACGGAGCCGTCCACAGCCTCGGCGCCGTCCCCGTTCGTCCACGGCCCCCGCCGCCCCGGAACACCGGCGCTGGAGGCCCGCGGGCTGGTCAAGCACTTCCCGATCCACAGCGGTATCGGCCGCAGCCTGGTGGTGCACGCCGTGGAGGACATCTCCATAGCCCTGCCGGCCGGCACCGTCACCGCGGTGGTCGGCGAGAGCGGCAGCGGGAAGTCGACGCTGGCGCGGCTGCTGACCGGGCTGATCAAGCCGACGGCCGGCCAGGTCCTGCTGGACGGGGTCCCGGTGGGGACCGGCGCGAAGGCGCGGCGGAAGTACACCAGCAGCGTCCACCTGGTCCTGCAGGACCCGTTCTCGTCGCTGAACGCGGTGCACACCGTGCGCTACCACCTGGAGCGGCCGCTCAAGCTGCACACCAAGCTGGGCCGCGCCGAACGCGCGCAGCGGATGCGGGAACTGCTGGAGCGGGTCTCGCTCACCCCGGCCGAGTCCTACCTGGACAAGTATCCGCACGAACTGTCCGGCGGGCAGCGCCAGCGGGTCGCGATCGCCCGCGGTCTGGCCGTGGAACCGCGCGTCCTGCTGGCCGACGAGCCGGTCTCGATGCTCGACGTGTCGATCCGGCTCGGGGTGCTCAACCTCCTGGACGACCTGCGCTCCGGCGAGAACCTGGCCACCATGTACGTCACCCACGACATCGGCTCGGCGCGCTACCTCGCCGACTGCATCGTGGTGATGTACGCCGGCCAGGTCGTGGAGTCCGGGCCGGCCACGCAGATCACCGACGAGCCCGCCCACCCCTACACCCAGCTGTTGCTGAGCGCCGCGCCGGATCCGGCTCGGGCCGAGTCCCCGGTACTGCGCGGCCGCGGGGCGCCGCCGAGCCTGGTCAACCCGCCGTCGGGCTGCCGGTTCCACCCGCGCTGCCCGTTCGCGATGCGGGTGTGCGCGGACGCCTTGCCGGCACCGCTGCCCGTGGGCGAGGACCACGTCTCCGCCTGCTGGCTGCACGCGTCGGGGCTCACCGGCGAACAGCGCGAGCCGCTGGCGGCGACCGCCGAACGTGTTCCGGCCCCGGTCGGGCCGGCCGGCGAGGCGCCGGACGACGGCACAGAAGCGAAGTAGAGCACAGGAAAACGAACACCGAGGAGAAACGATGAGGGACGACAGCCACGAGGGGCGGTGGGGCGGGAACGCCGCCCGCCCCCCACCGGGGGCGGGCGGCGAGGCTTCGGCGAGCGGCAACTCGCGCGAAGGGGAAAGCAGATCCGTTCCACACTCCGTACAGCCATAGTCATCGTCCATGTCCGTGCAGGACAGGCCGGCATCGAGCCGGTCCGGATCTTTAGGGAAGTGTACGCAATGCGTCGTACCGCTATCAAAGGGCTAGCCCTGGTCGCGGCCGTAGGCCTGTCGGCCGCGGCATGCAGCAGCAGCAAGAGCAAGGCGCCGTCCGACGGCAAGAGCACCGGCAGCAGCAGTTCGGGCAAGGTCCGCACGCTGGTGGTCGAGGACAAGCCGGTGGCCTCGTTCACCGACGACTTCAACCCGTTCGACGGCAACTCCTTCGTCAGCCAGGAGAACGCGCGCTCGCTGTTCTACGAGCCGCTGTACCAGTTCAACACCCTGAACTCCTCGCAGGACCCGATCCCGTGGCTGGCCTCGAAGTACGCCTGGTCCAACGGGAACAAGACGCTCACCTTCACGCTGAAGCCCGGCGTCAAGTGGAGCGACGGCCAGCCGTTCACCTCCGACGACGTCGCCTTCACCTTCACCCTGCTGAAGAACTTCAAGGCGGCCAACGCCGACGGCACGCCGGTCCCGGACAGCGTCACCACGCCGGACCCGACCACGGTGGTGCTGAACTTCTCCGCCCCGCAGGCGGCGAACTTCCAGGGCATCGCCAACCAGATCATCGTCCCCAAGCACAAGTGGTCGGCGATCTCCGACCCGGCCAAGGCCGTGGTCAGCGGTGCCGACACGGTCGGCACCGGGCCGTACCTGATGGACAAGTTCACCCCCCAGAACATCACGCTCAAGGCGAACCCGACCTTCCGCGACGGTGAGGCGGCGGTCAAGAAGATCTCCTTCCCGGCCTACGCGGACAACAACGCCGCGACGCTCGCCCTGGCCAACGGGGAGATCGACCTGACCGGCAACAACATCAACGACGTGCTGAACACGTTCGTGGCCAAGAGCAAGGACAACCACCTGTTCCAGACCACGGCGCCGTACTTCCCGGCGTCGAACACGGTGGCCCTGCTGCTGAACCAGCAGAGCAAGAACGCTCCGGCCCTGGCCGACGTCGCGGTGCGCAAGGCGATCAGCGCGGCGCTGGACCGCAAGTCGCTGGCCACCCAGTGCGAGACCGACTACGAACTGCCGGCCTCCTCCTCGGGCGGGCTGACCCTGCCGATCGACCAGAAGTCGCTGGCGCCGGCCCAGACCAACGACCTGAAGCCGGGTCCGGATCCGGACGCCGTCAACACCATCCTGTCCGGTGCCGGCTACACCAAGAACGGCAGCGGCAAGTGGACCAAGAACGGGGCCACGATCAAGTTCACGATCATCGACCCCAACTCGTTCACCGACTACTGGTGTGACGCCGAGGCCATGGTCAAGCAGCTGAACAGCGTCGGCTTCGACGTCAAGGACAACGGCGCCTTCGACTACAACAGCTGGAACACCGCCATCACCACCGGCAACTACGACGCCGCGCTGCACTGGGGTCAGGGCGGCACGCCGTTCCAGCGGCTGCAGTTCATCATGGACTCCTCGCTGGCCTCCGACCTCGGCCAGACCTCGGCCGGCGACTTCGGGCACTACAAGAGCCCGGCCGCCGACGCCGCGATCGCCGCGTTCAACGGTGCGACCAGCGACGCCGACCAGGCCACCGCGCTGAACACGCTCCAGGGGCTGTTCTCCTCGGACGTCCCGGCCGTTCCGGTGCTCTACGGCGCCGCCTGGTACGAGTTCAGCACCGCCAACTTCACCGGCTGGCCGACCAGCGACAACCCGTTCATCAACCCGTCGCCGCGGAGCCAGGACTACGAGTACCTGATCCTGAAGCTCACGCCCAAGCCCTGATCCCGCCCGGAGTCGCCGGAGCGTCCCGGTCGACACGGCCCCTTCAGGCGCCGGTCGCCGGGACGCTTGCTGCGAGACGCTCACCATCACCGCGGCCCGGCAGGGCGGCTGAAGAAGTATCGCAAGGAGTTGTCTGGAGATGAGTACAGGTACGCGGGTCGCGGCCGGTGACACGGTGGCGGTGGGCAGTCGGAGGGCTCGGACCAGGGCCTTCCCGGCAGACTTCCTGTGGGGTGCGGCCACCGCCGCCTACCAGATCGAGGGCGCGGCGTTCGACGGCGGGCGCACCGCCTCGATCTGGGACACGTTCAGCCGGGTGCCCGGCAAGGTCGTCAACGGCGACACCGGTGACATCGCCGCCGACCACTACCACCGGTTCCGCGACGATGTCGCGCTCATGGCCGGCCTGGGCCTGAGCGCCTACCGGTTCTCCCTGTCGTGGAGCCGGATCCAGCCCGGCGGCGAGGGGGCGCCCAACGTCACGGGGCTGGACTTCTACTCCCGCCTGGTGGACGAGTTGCTGGCCAAGGACATCCAGCCGGTGGCCACGCTCTACCACTGGGACCTCCCGCAGGAACTGGAGGACGCCGGGGGCTGGGGCAGCCGGGTCACCAGCGAACGGTTCGCCGAGTACGCGGCCATCGCGGCCGAACGCCTCGGCGACCGGGTCGAGCTGTGGACCACGCTGAACGAGCCCTGGTGCTCGGCGTTCCTGGGCTACGCCTCGGGGGTGCACGCGCCCGGCCGGCACGAGCCGGAGGTCGCCCTGCGGGCCGCGCACCACCTGAACCTGGCGCACGGCCTCGGGGTGCAGGCCCTGCGGGCGACGCTGCCGGCCGGGGCCCGGGTCGCGCTGACCCTGAACCCGGCCGAGGTCCGGCCGCTGAGCCAGGATCCGGTCGACCTGGACGCCGCCCGCCGCGTGGACGCGCTGCAGAACCGGATCTTCCTGGACCCGGTCCTGCGGGGCCGCTACCCCGAGGACCTGCTCCGGGACACCGCCCACGTCACCGACTGGTCGTTCGTCCAGGACGGCGACCTGGCGGCGGTGAGCCAGCCTCTGGACCTGCTCGGGGTGAACTACTACAACCCGGTGGTGGTCGGGGCGGCGGTGGACGGCGCCGAGGTCGAGCGCGGTGTCGACGGCCACGGCGCCAGCGACTACTCGCCCTGGGTCGGCAGCGAGTCCCTGCGGTTCGTCCGGATGCCGGGCGAGCCGACCGCGATGGGCTGGCCGATCGACGCCTCGGGACTGCGCGACCTGCTGCTGCGCATCCACGAGGACTACGGCCCGATCCCGATCGCGATCACCGAGAACGGCGCCGCGTTCCACGACTACATCGGCCCCGACGGCGAGGTGCGCGACCCGCGGCGGGTGGAGTACCTGCGCAGCCACCTGGTCGCGGTCCACGAGGCCATCGAGGCCGGGGTCGACGTCCGCGGGTACTTCTGCTGGTCGCTGTTGGACAATTTCGAGTGGTCCTACGGGTACTCCCGGCGCTTCGGGGTGGTGCATGTCGACTATGCCACCCAGCGGCGTACGGTGAAGGCCAGCGGGAACTGGTACGCCGGGGTCATCGCGGCCAACGCGGTGCAGGGCTGAGGCCGCGGGCGGCCGCTGCGGGAATCACGGGCAAGGAGCACTTCATCACATGACAGGCAAGGACGGGGGAATCCCGAAGGCGGTGGCACCGCCGACGCCGGAGACGGCGTCGGCGCCGACCCTGGAGACCGTGGCCGCGGAGGCCGGCGTCTCCAGGGCCACCGTCTCCCGCGTCGTCAACGGCTCGCCGAAGGTCTCCGAGGACGTGCGCACCGCGGTCGAGGCCGCGGTGGCCCGGTTGGGGTACGTCCCCAACCGGGCGGCCCGCTCCCTGGTGACCCGCCGGACCGGATCGGTCGCCCTGGTGGTCAGCGAGGCGGAGATGAAGGTCTTCACCGACCCGCTGCTGGCCGCCATGGTCCGCTCGCTCGGCGTGGCGCTGTCGGCGCGGGACGTCCAGCTGGTCCTGATGATGGTGCGGGCCGACCACGAGCGGAAACGGCTGACCGGCTACCTGCTCGGCGGCCACGTGGACGGCGTGTTCCTGATGTCGCTGCACGAGGGCGACCCGCTGCCGCGCATCCTGTCCGACTCGGGCATCCCGGTGGTGCAGATGGCGCGGCCGCTCGGCGACGTCAAACTGCCCTACGTGGACGTCGACAACGTCCACGGCGCCCGGCTGGCCGTCCGGCATCTGGTGGCCATCGGCCGCCAGCGGATCGCCACCATCGCCGGCCCCCGTGACATGGTGGCCGGCGTCGACCGCCTCGACGGCTTCCGCCAGGAGCTGATCGCGGCCCGCATGGCCGACCACCGCGTCGCCTTCGGCGACTTCAGCCAGTCCTCCGGCGAGCAGGCGATGCTCGCGCTGCTGGCCGACCACCCCGACCTGGACGCGGTGTTCTGCGCCAGCGACCTGATGGCCGCCGGGGCGCTGCGGGCCCTGCGCCGCCACGAGCGCCGGGTCCCCGAGGACGTCGCCGTCGTCGGGTACGACGACCTGGACGTCGCCCTGCTCACCGAACCACCGCTGTCCAGCGTCAGCCAGCCCGTCGAGGCGATGGCCGCCACGATGGTGGACATGCTGCTGTCCCGCATCGCCGGACGTCCCAAGCCGAGCCCGGCCATCCTGCCGACCCGGCTGGTCTTGCGGGCGTCGGGGTGAGGCCACTTCTCCGAGCACGGTGACGAGCCGTTCGGCCGCCATCCAGAACGAGCTCGGAGAACCGCTGCGTCTTCACCGCGAACTGCTGAGGTAGGTCAGCACGGCGAGGACGCGGCGGTGCCCGCTGTCGTCCGGTGCGAGGCCGAGCTTGGCGAAGATGTTGCCGACGTGTTTGTGCACGGCGTTCTCGGTGATGACGAGCCGTGCCGCGATCGTGGCGTTGTCCCTTCCCTCGGCCATCAGAGCGAGCACCTGGCGTTCGCGCGGTGTGAGGTCCGCGATCAGATCGTGTCGGTGGCGGGTGAGGAGCTGCTCGACCACCTCGGGATCCATGACGGTGGCGCCGCCGGCGACCCGTCGAGCGCCAGAACTGGTGTTCCTTCCGACGACGGCCTTCCTCGACGAACTCGACCTCCTCGGCGCCAGGATGTGCGACTCGTACCGGAGCGAATGCAACATGCGGGCGTAGTCGGCGAACGCCGATGCGACTCGGCCCGCTGGGCTCGGCGGAGTCTCCGGTGCGCGCTCACCCGTAGGGAGCTTTCGTCCTGCGAAATGGGAACGCACCGCTTAGACATGAATCGAGCATTGTCTGCATATCGACGCTATGACCTGATACGCGACCCCTGGGGTCGCAGCGTCCTGCGTCACTCGATAGGGCGAAGGGCGACAAGGTGGTGGTTGGGTGTTCGTTGTGATGGTCGCGCCGGAGTGTGCCCCGGCGGCGAAGGCCGGCGGCCTCGGTGACGTGGTGTTCGGACTCAGCCGTGAGCTGGAGATCCGTGGCCACGCCGTGGAGATCATCCTGCCGAAGTACTCCGGGATGCGCTACGAACACGTGTGGGACCTGCAACGCAGCTACGAGGACTTGCGGGTGCCGTGGTATGGCGGGGCGGTGTCCTGCACGGTGTGGTTCGGTCACGTCCACGGGCGCAAGTGCTTCTTCATCGAGCCGCACTCGGGTGACAACTTCTTCGGGCGCGAGCGCTTGTACGGGTATGACGACGACGCAATGCGCTTCGCCTTCTTCTGCAAGGCGGCGTTGGAGTTCATGCTGAAAACCGGCAAACGCCCGGACGTGGTGCACTGCCATGACTGGCACACCGGGCTGGTCCCGGTGCTGCTTTACGAACAGTACAGCCATGAGTTGGGCAACCAGCGGGTGTGCTACACGATCCACAACTTCCGCCACCAGGGGTTGACCGGGCCGGAGGTGCTGGCGGCCACCCAGTTGGGACGGCCGGAGCACTTCCTGGACCCGGACCGACTCGGGGACGACCACCACTGCCACACCTTGAATCTGATGAAGGGCGGGGTGGTGTACTCGAACTTCGTCACGACGGTGTCGGACAACCACGCCGACGAGGCCCGGCACGGCGACAGCGGCTTCGGGCTGGGGCACACCTTGTGGAAGCACCAGGGCAAGTTCGGCGGGGTGCTCAACGGGGTCGACTACGGCGTCTGGAATCCCGAGACCGACCCCTATATCCCCGCCCGGTACTCGGCCTGGGACATCGAGCGCAAGTACGAGAACAAGGAAGCGCTGCGCGACCGCTTCCTGCTGCGCAAGACCTGGAGCCCGCTGGTCGCCTATGTCGGGCGCTTGGACGAGCAGAAGGGCATGCACCTGGTCCACCACGCGCTCTTCCGGACGCTCGACGCCGGGGGCCAGTTCGTGCTGATGGGACAGGAACAGAAGCACAACGGTATAAACGGCCACTTCCAGCACCTCAAGGATCACCTGAACGACAACCCGGACTGCCACCTGGAGCTGACCTACCAGGAGGAGTTGGCGCACCTGGTCTTCGCCGGCGCCGACCTGCTGGTGGTGCCCAGTCTGTTCGAACCCTGTGGCCTGGTGCCGATGATGGCGATGCGCTACGGCACGGTGCCGGTCGTGCGCGCCACGGGCGGCATGCGCGAAACGGTCTTCGACCGTGACCACGCCCCCCACGAGTTCGAGCGGCGTAACGGCTACACGTTCCACCAGACCGACAACCAGGCGCTCGACAGCGCCCTGCAACGCGCGATCGGATTGTGGTTCGACCATCCGGCGGACTTCCGCTTCCTGATGACCAACGCCATGCGGGCCGACTACTCATGGGCTGGTCCCGGCCATCACTACGTCAACATCTACGAGCACATCCGCCACAAATAGACCGATGGGAAGCGCAGCATGGACCGGATCCCCGAGTACGTCGACGGTCTGCCGAACCTGTCCGGCCAGGAGGACCTGATCACCCGCAGCCTCGCCGAGGCACGGTCCCGGCCGGTGTTCGACGATCAGCTCGACCTCGGCCGGATCGAGGCCGCGTTCACCATCGCGCTGCACATGCACCAGCCGTTGCGCCCCGCGGACGGCGCGCTCGCCGAAGCCCCGATCATCGGCAACCTGGCCTGGATGATGGACCACCAGGACGTCGGCGACAACCACAACGCGCCCGCGTTCGCCTGGTGCTACCGGCGCATGGGCGAGCTCGTCCGGCAACTGCTCGAAGAAGGCCACCGGCCGCGGGTGATGCTCGACTACTCGGGCACCCTGCTGCACGGGCTTCGGCAGATGGGCCTCGACGAGGTGTTCGACGAATTGCGCTACCTCGCCACCGACCCCCGGGCCCGCCAGGCCGTCGAATGGCTCGGCAGCACCTGGGGCCACGCCGTCGCCCCCTCCACGCCGGTCCAGGACTACCGGCTGCACGTGCGGGCCTGGCAGCACCACTTCGCCGGGCTGTTCGGGCTCGAGGCGCTCTCACGGGTACGGGGGTTCTCCCCGGCCGAGATGGCGCTGCCCAACCACCCCGACGTCGCCTACGCGTTCGTGCGGACCCTGCTCGACTGCGGCTACGAATGGGTCCTGGTCCAGGAGCACACCGTCGAGGAGCTCGACGGCAGTGGTCTCGCAGATCCGCACCTGCCGCACCGTCTGGTGTGCACCAACTCCGACGGCGAGACCGCCGCCATCACCGCGATCATCAAGACCCAGGGCAGCGACACCAAACTCGTGGGCCAGATGCAGCCCTACTACGAGGCCAAGTCTTCGCAGCCACGCGACCTGGCCGGGCACCGCGTCCCCCCGCTGAGCGCCCAGATCGCCGACGGCGAGAACGGCGGGGTGATGATGAACGAGTTCCCCTCCAAATACCTCGAGGTCATGCGCGAGTACTCCGGCACCTCGGTGGCGGCCGTGAACGGTACCGAATACCTCGAAGCGCTACGCCGCCTCGGCGTCGGACCCGCCGACCTGCCCCCGCTCCAGCCGCTCCACCAGCATCGCGTCTGGCGTCACCTCGAGCCCGGCCAAGGACCCGAGCGCCTGGCCGCGGTGATCGACAAGCTGCGCGCCGAGGACGACCGGTTCCACATGGACGGCGGGAGCTGGACCGGGGACGTCTCCTGGGTCCGCGGCTATGACAACGTCCTCGTCCCCATGGAGCGTGCCAGCGCCCTGTTCAACTCCCACATGCTCACCACGAAGACCCCCACCGACGACCCTCGCTACCGCCGAGCACTGTTCTACCTGCTGGCCAGCGAAACCAGCTGCTACCGGTACTGGGGCCAGGGCGAATGGACCGACTTCGGCGCCGAGATCGCCCGCCGCGCAGCGACCGCCGCGCAGGCCTGAGAGAGCCGCTGACCTGGCGCTGGATCGCGCCTTGAAGCGGGCTCAGCGGTGGCGGGCCGTGGGGATCGGCACGATCGGGCCCACGAATTTCGAATCTCCGTGGACGGCGTGATGCGGGACAACGGCCCGCCGGCCCCGGCCCGTATGCGCCGCGGCTTCCCGCATCGAAGCGGATTTCCCCGTCGACCTCCTTACGCAGCGCCTTTTCCAGAGCTGCGAGATCCACTTCGTCGAAGCCGCCGGCCATCGTCAGCTCCCGCTGCCGGGCAGGAACTCCTGCACCTTCGCCTTCACCCCTTGCCGGATGACGGATGCTCGATCGCTGTCGCCGTGCAGGACCGCGGCGGCCGCGGCCTTGATCTGGTCCCAGGTGGCGTGCGGCGGGATCGGCGGCACGGCGGGGTCGGTGCGGAAGTCGACGACGAACGGTCGGTCCGCGGCCAGCGCCTGGCGCCACGCGGAGACCACGCCGTCGGGCTGCTCCACCCGCACGCCGTCCAGGCCGAACAGCTTGGCGACGTCGGCATAGGGGACGTCGGGCAAGTGTTGCGAGGGCTCGAACTGCGGCGCACCCTGCATCGCGCGCATCTCCCAGGTCACCTGGTTGAGGTCGCGGTTGTTCAGGACGGCCACCACCAGGCGCGGGTCGGACCACTCGCGGTAGTACTTGGCCGCGGTGATGAGCTCCGCGAGGCCGTTCATCTGCATCGCGCCGTCGCCGACGATCGCGATCGCCGGCCGGCCGGGCTGGGCGAACTTCGCTCCGATCGCGTACGGCACACCGGGCCCCATGGTGGCCAGAGTGCCCGACAGGGAACCGCGCATGGTGCCGCGCATCCGCAAGTGGCGGGCGTACCAGTTCGCCGCCGATCCGGAGTCGGCGGACAGCATGACGTCCTCGGGCAGCAGCTCGTCGAGCGCGTGGACGACGTACTCCGGGTTGACCGGGTCCGCGGTGACTTCGGCGCGGCGCTGCATGACCTCCCACCAGCGGGCGGTGTTGTCCTCGATCGTCTTGCGCCACGAGCCGTCGGACTTGCGTTCCAGCGAGGGCATCAGACGGCGCAGGGTCTCAGCCGAGTCGCCGACGATGTTCACCTCGAACGGGTAGCGCAGCCCGACCATCGACGGGTCGATGTCGATCTGGACCGCCCTCGCCTGGTCGAAGTCGGGCAGGAAATTGCTATAGGGGAAGCTGGAACCGATGACAAGCAAGGTGTCGCAGTCGCGCATCATCTCGTAGGAAGGCCGGGTGCCGAGCAGTCCGATCGACCCGGTCACGTACGGCAGCGTGTCCGGGAAGGCGTCCTTGCCGAGCAGCGCCTTGGCCACACCGGCGCCGAGCATCTCGGCGACCTGCTCCACCTCGGTGCGGGCGTGCCGGGCGCCCTGGCCGATCAGGATCGCGACCTTCTCGCCCTGGTTGAGGATCTCCGCCGCCCTGGCGAGGTCTTCGTCGGACGGAACGGGGGCGTAGTGGGGGAGGCCGAGGCTGGAGGGGACCTGCTTGAAGGCGTGCGCCGGCGGCTCGTAGTCGAGCTCCTGAACGTCGGCGGGGATGATCAGCGCGGTGACCGTGCGGCGGGTGGCGGCGACGCGCATGGCCCGGTCCAGCACGTTCGGAAGCTGCTCGGGGACGGTGACCATCTCGCAGAACTCCGAGGCGACGTCCTTGTACAGATTGACGAGGTCGACTTCCTGCTGGTACGAGCCGCCCATCGCGGTGCGGTCGGTCTGGCCGACGATGGCGACCACCGGGACGTGGTCGAGCTTGGCGTCGTACAGGCCGTTCAACAGGTGGATCGCCCCGGGACCGGACGTGGCGGCGCACACGCCGGTGCGGCCGGAGAACTTGGCGTAGCCCACAGCCTGGAACGCGGCCATCTCCTCGTGCCGGGCCTGGATGAAGCGTGGCTGGTTCTCGGCCCGGCCCCATGCGGCGAGCATTCCGTTGATGCCGTCCCCGGGATAAGCGAAGACGTGCTCGACCTCCCACTCCCTCAGCCGCTGCAACAGGTAGTCGGCCACCTTCATTGTCTGCTCCTCCTGGTCCTGGCGCTGGCCGCCGGGGGTGACGGGCCGCACCCCGCGAACGCGGCCAACCGTCGGCGGCGGGCCGCTGGGACTCGAACTGAGTCGGCACGAGGCGTTGGGAAGGCTCGTCGTGCCCGCGTTCGGAGAACCCAAACAGAACCCGCGGCAACGCTCCCGCTCCGCGAGCCGCGCTTGCTCGATCAGCTGCTCCGGGGTGAACTCCTCGCAGGACAGAAGGCATCCGAAGGTAGTCATGGGGCCCGCTGTGCCCCCGAAGCGATCAGGTATGCGCCGCGGGCGCTCCGGAATCCCGCTGGACGAGGCTGCGGTCGAGCTCGGCGATGCTGGTGGCCGCGCACAACTGCATCGTCATACGGAGCTCGCGGCTGAGGATGTCGACGCAGTGCCGCACGCCGGCCTCTCCGGCCGCGGCCAGCCCGTACAGGTGGGCGCGGCCGAGCAGGACGGCCTTGGCGCCCAGGGCGAGGGCGGTGGTGATGTCGCTTCCGCGCCGGAATCCGGAGTCGACCAGCACCTCCGTCCGGTCGCCGACCGCGTCCACGATCTCGGCCAGCACGTCGATGGTCGCCGGGAGACGGTCGAGCTGCCGGCCCCCGTGGTTGCTGACGATCACGGCGTCCAGGCCGTGGTCGACCGCCTGCGACGCCTGGCCGACGGTGGTGACGCCCTTCAGCGCGATGGGCCCGTCCCAGATCCGGCGGATCCAGGCGAGGTCCTCCCAGCTGATCGTCCCGTCGAACATCTCCGGCAGCACGTCCAGCGACCGCTGGTCCGCCGGGCCGATGTCGGGGAAGCTGATCGTCGAGGATGTCAGGAAGTGCCAGGCCCACGCTGGGTGGAGGGCGCCCTCGAAAAGGGTCTTCAGGGAGATCTGCGGCTCGGGGAGGATCAGCCCGGCGTGTTTCTCCATCATGCGCCGCGTTCGCGTCACCGAGCTGCTGCCGGTCTCGTGATCGATGAGCGCCGTGTGGTGCGCCTGAACGCTGAATCAGCTGATCGACCGGCGTAAGATGAGGGAAGCAGGCCGCGCGGTTTCGTCGGGAACGGAGCAGGCATGGAGTTCTCCTGCACTGCGCAACAGACCGAGGGGCGGGTCGTCCTCACTGTGGTCGGTGATGTCGACATGTCGGCCCACGAACAGTTCCTAGCCGATGTCGAGCCCTGGGCGTCGGGCACAACGGACGTGGTTCTCGACTGCTCGGGCGTGACCTTCATGGATTCGATGGGGCTGCGAGTTCTGGTGTTGCTTCGACAGCGGGCTGCCGACAACGGCCATGAGTTCGTTCTGCGCTCGCCTTCCCAGCCGGTCACTCGCGTCATGGAAGCTGCCGGGGTGAGCGAGCTGTTCACTGCGACCAGTGCGGATTCGGGTGCGGGTGCCGAGCCGTTGACGTGACCGGGAGGCTCGCCACGGGGTTGAGCGTTTGGTGTTCGACTGAGGAAATCCGCACTCGAACATGACCGGCAGCGTCCAGTGATGCCGTTCGACACGGAGCAGTTGCCAACCCTGTAGCCGGAGCTGTAAAACCTGGATCGGTCGGGAGGCAGCTTTAGCTGCTCGAAGGGCTGCTGCCAGAGACTCAGCCCGCGGCCTCGCCACACCCTGCAAGTATTTCGCGGAGGTTCGATGCCTGCGCCGAGCCGGTGCAGTGATGACTGCGTGAAAGGGCTGCGCCGTTGCGAGCTGTCAGCCGGTGGGCCCTACTTGCGGCTGTGCTGCTGGTGAGCAGCGCAGCATGCACGGTTGATGAGTTCCGGTTCGCCTCCGTGGTCAACGGATGCGGGCACCCGATCCAGGCGTTCTTGGCCGAAGGGGCCCCGCCGGCCGGGGACATGGCTCCGCTGGTAGGGGATGCCGATTGGGCCTCGTTGGCGCCGGAGGCTTCGTATCTCGCCGGCTACGTTCCGGGGCCTCGCGACCCCGAAGAGCTCTACCTGTGGGTGCGCACCGGCCCTGGCGTAGCACCGAAGGGCTCCCCGATCCCGTACGGCCCACTTGTCAAGGTCAAAGGAAAGAAATACACGGTCGTTGTCGAGGTTAGCGGGGACAGGTGCCCTTGAGGCCTCAGATCGGCCCAGTTGGTGCCCGACGCTTCGGTGTCACCGCGGGACGAGTCGCATGGTGGTGGCCCGAGCCTTCGCAGAGGTGATCGAGGCGACCGGCCCCGGATAACGGTCGTACTTCGCGTGGTACTCGGCATCGATCCGGGCCTGGAGATCGTCGGAATCCTCGACGTCGAGGAACGCGACCTCCTTGTCGACCGCGCCGGCGTTCACGTGGCCTTCGCCGCGGCTGCGAGTGGTGCGATACCAGGCGCCCTCCACACCCTTGACCGAGCGGATGTAGACGTCGTCACCGACGCGCACCATCCACACGATCCGCGGCTTCGTCAGGGTGCCGTCGGTGCGGCGGGGCGCGACGCGCATTTCGTCACGGGTGGCGATCTCCTCGAGTTCGCCGGTGCTCCAGGCGGTGGCGGTCATCATTCCTCCTCGCAATCGGTTCGGCGCGGGGAGCCTCAGCGCTCCAGCATCCGCGTCTGGGCCTTGTTCAGGCCCTCGCGGCTGTAGATGCCGGCCATCGACATCACGCCCAAGCCGATGCGGGCGACGTCCAGGGATCCGAGAGTGACGTGCTGCATGACATCAAGGCGCTGCTGAGCGTCTGACAGAGCTCTGCCCTGCCTCGCCCTGGCGGCGCTGTACTGTTCGCCACTGTCAGTCAGGGTTCTTGGGCGTGAAGGTATGCAGTGAGTCGTGCCCCTTGCGGACCACGCCCCAGGAGGCTTCCGGCACCTCGACCCAGGCGCCGGGCAGGTTGCCGATCGGCTCGGAGACGACCAGCCGGGCGTCGTCCGACACGTGTTCCAGGACCGCCAGGCCGGGGTGTTCGCGGCGCAGCGTGGGTACGTCGCGGGTGACGAACAAAGTCCGCGACTTGCCCGCGCTCGAGTACCGGAACGCCCACATGGACTCTCCGTCGCTGGTCGCGATCGTCCCCTGGAAGGGATGTTCGATGCCGGCCTCCCGGCCGCGGGTCTCGACGTACCCGATCGTCTTCGCCACCGCGTCAGCCGGGTCCTCCCGCAGGCCGAACGTGAGCGCCAGATAGAAGATGAGTTCGCTGTCGGTGGTCCCGGTGATGTGGGGGTACAGGTCGGGATCGACGGCGAAGGCGAGGTCGCGTTTGATCTCCGCGTAGCCGTCGATGAAGCCGTTGTGCATCCACAGCCAGTTCCCGTACCGGTAGGGATGGCAGTTGCTCTGCTGGACGGACGAGCCGATGGCGGCCCTGATGTGGGAGAAGAACAGCGGCGAGGTGATGTGCCCGGCCACCTCGCGCAGGTTCGCGTCGTTCCACGCCGGTTCCACGCTCCGGAACGTCCCCGGCTCCCGGCTGTAGCCGTCGTACCAGCCGATGCCGAAGCCGTCTCCGTTGGTGGTCTCGGCTCCCAGCTTGGAGTGGAGACTCTGATCGATGAAGGAGTGGAGCGGCGTGAAGAGGACGTCCTTGAGCAGAATGGGTGAACCCGAGTAGGCCAGCCAGCGACACACGCCCCTTGGTCCTTATCTTCCGTAGCGGTATACGAGCCCGACAACGAAGCCCGTCGTCCGGCCGCTCCGGTCCTACCCGGCAATCGCCCTCGTCAACGTCGGGGCGGGTCGGCCTTAGGCCGTTCGGGCGAGACGCAGGCGCGATGAGGTCGCGGACATGCTGAAAGGATCAGAAGCGTGAGCAAAACCGTGCTGTACATGTCGATGTCCGTAGACGGGTTCATCGCCGGGCCGAACGTGGCGCCGGGCAACGGGCTCGGTGACGGAGGGCAGCGGCTGCACGCGTGGTTTCTGCAGGATGCCGACGCTGATGCCGACCACAGGACAGTCAGCCACCTGGCGGGCGTGAACCGTGAACTCATGGACGAGGTCATGGCCACCGGCGCGGTCGTCGTCGGCCGGCGGACGTTCGAGCTCGCCGACGGCTGGGGCGGCGACCACCACGACGGCGTCCCGATCGTCGTCCTGAGCCGCCGCCGGCCCGAAGCCAGGCTGTCATGGCCCGGGGTCACCTACGTCAGCGATATCAAAGCCGCGATGACCATGGCCAAGGACGCGGCCGGCGACCAGGACGTCCTGGTCCACGGAGCCCGCACCGCTCAACTGGCACTCGCCGCACGCGTTCTGGACGAACTGCAGATCCACCTGGTCCCGGTCCTGCTCGGCCAGGGCGAACCACTCTTCGAGGACATGCCGGCCGAGCACATCGAGCTCGAACTGCTCCGAACCGTGGACGGGCCGGGTGTGACTCACCTGCGCTATCGCGTGCGAGCGGCGGGCTGAGACGACGGCGCCGAGGCGACCGGGACTTTCGGCTCTGACGCTGTCATGCTGCGCCGCGCCATGGTGAAGACGTGAGCGAAGGATTGCGTGTCTCAGAACGCGCCACGGCCGCGGAGATCCATCTCGTCTCCTTCGGGACGGATCCGAACGCGCCGTGGGAAGTGGTGGGCACCGACAGACAGCACCCTGACTCTGCGGGCTGGCACTGGGGCACCCTGGCACGTCAGCGTCAAGCCGTTCGCGGTGAGCGCGGTCTGTACAAGACGAGGTGGTAGTCATGAAGCGCGAGTTCTGGCTCGCCGTGTTCATCGCCCTGGTAATCGCCGGCCTGATCGTGAACAAGCAGGCGCCGGGCGGATATGCGCCGCCGCCGGCCCCGGTGCCGGCCGTCGTGAGCCACTGACGACCAGCGACAGACGCCGGTGAGGCGCGGCCCGGGTTGTTCCGGGCCGCGCCTTCACGTTCTTCGATCAGCTTACTGTGGCGTCGTCGTACAGGGTGTAGGTCGGGTCACCGCTGTAGTTGTCGTCGTGTGAGATGAGGGTCAGGGTGTAGGAGTGGCCGGCGGTCACAGCCTTGGTGATCTGCTTCCAACCGGAGTTGGAGACACAGGTCTTGGCCAGCACCGTGGAGGTGGTGCCGGTGGTGTTGTCCTTCAGGGTGGCGGTGGCCCAGTCGTAGGTGACGGTGTCCGGGCAGACGGTGTCGTACCAGAAGGCCAGGGTGGTGGTGCCGGTCGGTGCGGTGAAGGTCTGAGCTGCGGCGGAGTCGCCATTCGTCGGGGTGGTGCCGCCGAGGCGGGCTGCGTGGGTGCCGGAGTGTGCCCCGGTGGTGACGATCGAGGTGGACGCACCGGAGGTGGTCCAGCCGGAGAAGTCACCGGTCTCGAAGCCGCCGTTGGTGATGCCTCCGGTCCCGGTCTGGTTCACCGTGAGCGTGTACGTCGCGGTGTGTGACAGCGAGCCCGAGGTGCCGGTCACCGTGATGGTCGAGGTGCCCGCCGGGGTGCTGGCAGAGGTGGCGATCGTCAGGGTGCTGGAGGCGCCCGCCGTGACCGAGGTGGGGCTGAAGGTGGCGGTGGCGCCGGCGGGCAGGCCGGTGGCGCTGAGCGCGATCGTGCCGGTGAAGCCGCCGGATGCGGTGGTGGAGACCTTCGTGGTGGTCGAGCCGCCGGCGGTCACCGCGCCGGAGGCCGGTGAGGCGGACAGGGAGTAGTCAGGGCTCGAAGACCCGCCCTGTGTCACGCACGCGTTGGCCTGGTTGGACCAGATCCCCTGCATGTCGTACGTGCCGGTCGACAGGGTGAGATAGGCGTCCAGCTGCTGGCATTCGTCACCGATCTCGCCGCCGCTGCTGTTGTACCAGCCGGTGGTCGGCCAGAAGTCGGTGACGGTCTCGGCGTACTCGTGGGTCTCGGTCGACTCGATGCCGGACAGCAGGCGGCCGTCGGTGAGGGTGGTGCAGGCCCCGGCTCCGCTGTCCGGTATGTAGGGCAGGTTGGTGTAGGCCAGCGTGCCGTAGGACGTGGAGGTCTGGTCGTGCCAGGCGCAGAATCCGCTGTTCGGGAAGCCGTCCGGATGGGTTCCGGTGGCCGAGACGATGACGTACTGCGCGTTGGTGTTCGGGGCCTGCGTGGTGTTGCCGAAGTGCGCGGCGGCCTTGGCCGCCTCGTTCGCCAGGTCGCCGGCGGTCGGGTTGGCCGGCTCCGCGGAGGCGTTGTCGACCCAGGATCCGGCCAACGGCGAGGAGGCCGGATGCGCCACCGGGGTGCCCTGTCCGGCGCAGTCGGTCGTGCCCGCGGCCAAGCCCTCGCAGTACTGGGTCAGCACCGTGCCCCAGGTGTCGCTGCCGCCGTACAGGCCCCCGAACATGCCCTTCATGTCGGCCTGCACCCCGGCCGGGTCGTTACTGTTCCACTGGCTACCCCAGAAGACGAGGTAGACGGTCGGCTGCGGCGAGACCGCACCGGTGGTGTTCGAGGTCTGCAGCGACAGGGTGTTGGCACTGGCGGCGGTGTGCGCGCCGCCCGCAGCAGCGCCGGGATGCATCAGCTTGATGCCGTAGTGGTGCGAGCGAGCGTTCGCGGTGCCGTTCGGCGTGGCGAGGGCCGTGCCGGCCGCGGCCGTGCCGAGGGACAGCACGGTGGCCGCGGCGACGATGGCACGCCTGAGCGAGGGTTTCGAGCGCATGCGGAATCTCCCGGGGGTGGCGATGGGGGACGCAGGACTTTCGGCACCACGCAGGCATTGATACAGAACTTTGCGATGTGCCGCTGTTTTCAGAGACTGATGGAGGCACGCGAACCTGTAAATGGCTGCAAGGTAAAGGGCAGGTAGATCGTTTCGGCGAGGTGATCGACCGCAGGCCGGCCGAGGCGACGCCGCGGTCCGGCGACCAGCGCCCCGGCCATCCCGGCCACGACGCGGTCAAGCGTCGCACTTCCGGGTGAATGACGAATCATCAGGCCGCTATTACGGTCGAAGAATGGCGACCCGAACCGACTGGCTGGACGCAGGTCTGGATGTTCTGGCTGCACATGGCCATCCGGCGCTCATCGAGGACCGGGTGGCCATGCGTCTCGGGGTTGACCCTAAGGAGGGTTCCTTCTGCGAGCACTTCGGCGATGAGGCAGGGTTCCATGAAGCTCTGCTGACGCACGCGGAAGCCTGCTATACGAACGCCTATATCACCCGAGCCGATCCCTCCGGCCCGGGGGAGGACAGCGGCTTGACGCCGCAGGACAGGCTTGGCCGGCTGGCCGACGCCGTGCTCTCCGACGGTGCACGCCCCGACCTTGAGGTCGCCATGCGGAGCTGGGCCAGACACCACGCCGCTGCCGGGGTGATGCAGGAGCGGATCGACAGGCGGCGGGTGGACTACGTTCGGGGCCTGATCGCGGAGGCGACCGGTGATCTGGAACATGCGGAGCGGCTCGCGCGGCTGATGTATCTGGTGCTTGTCGGCGCCCGGCAGGTGGTGCCGTCCGCTTCGAACAGCGAACTGCGTGAATACTTCGGCCTGGCCATGGCCGCAATCCGGGCTGGAGATGCGCCGCAGCCCTCGTAGTTACGGGTACGGGGATACGGCTGCCGCGAGACCGCACCATGCGATCGGTTTCGCGCGAGCGGACCTCAGATCCGCACCCCGAGCTTTCCGACCGTTCCGCCCCCGAAGTCCGCGAAGGCCTTGCCGAACTCGGCCAACGGGTAGGACGTGACAGTGAGCTTCAGCCGGCCGGCGGCCGCCTCGGAGGCGAGCAGTTCCAGGGTGGCGCGGTCGGGGTCGGCCATGACCGCGGTCGCCACGATGTCCGGACGCTGCGGGGCGAAGTGCATCGTTGAGGCGAACCGTCCGCCCTCGACCAGCAAGCTGGACACCGCTGCCCCGTCCCCGGCCAGGTGCAGGGCGCCGTCGACGCCGTTCGGCGCCACGTCCCGGACGCCGGCTTGCAAGGCTGCGAAGTCGACCGCGTGCGCCGCACCCAGTCGGAGCGCGTGTTCGCTCTCGTCGCCGGGGCGTGCCGTCGCGATGACGGTCGCCCCGCGCGCGGCGGCCAGCTGCACCGCGATCGTCCCGACCCCGCCGGTCGCGCCGGAGATCAGCACGGTCTCGCCAGGTTTCGGGGCCACGGCGTCCACGGCGTTGAGCGCGGCTGTCGCCGCCAGGCCCAGGGCGCCCGCGGTGTCGTCGTCGAGCGTGTCAGGGATGAGCCCCACGCCGATCGACGCGGGAACGGCCAGGTACTGCGCGAAGCCTCCCTGTCCCAGCGTCGGACGCATCACGACGCCGAACACCCGGTCGCCGACTGCGAAGTCGGACACGCCCGCACCGAGTGCGGTGACCCGGCCGGCGAAGTCCTTGCCGAGGACGACCGGGAACTCGTACTCGTAGACGCCCTGGAGGTGTCCGCCGAGGACTCCGAAATCGAAGCCGTTGACGGAGGAGGTGGCGACTTCGACCAGAACCTCGCCGGCGGCGGGCGTCGGTATGGGGAGGTCGTGGGGTTCGGGTGCGGAACCGTGATCGGCGAAGGCTATGGCACGCATGGTGGCGGTTTCCTTTGCGGCGGTGTTGCTCGGGGTGGAATCGGAGGAGGCGCCCGTGGCATGGCGGTGGGAGACCCGGAGGACCTCGGCGACGATTTCGAGTTCTGTCTCGTCGCGCGGGGCGTAGAGCATGATGATCGTGTCGGGCCACTCGGGGCGGCGGCTGATCGGATGCGGCTCGGCCCAGCCTGCCTCGATCAGCGGTGCGACCCAGGAATCGGGCACCGTGAGGTGCAGGAATCCGGCGCGGTGAACGTGGCCGAACTCATCGCGGCTCGGGTGCAGGAACGCTTCCCACGGCCCGGAGGGTCGACGCAGCCGCAGAGCGATGGAGGCGGGTTCTGAAACCTGGCTCGGCCCGAGGAAGACACCGTCGAGACGTTCCGCCGCCGCGAGCAGGGCGTCGCGTATGGCAGGTGGTGAGAACTGGTCGAGCTGGTCGTGCGGGATCTCCCGGCCGGTGGTGGTCGGGCGGGGGCCGCGACGTACTGGCAGCATGGTGTGGTCCACTAGTACAGCACTTTCTGTTGGCTACATACTTTTTGTGCGCGACTCCAGTGTGGATCCGGAGGAGAAGATGACGGAAGAAGGCACTTTGACCAGCGCACCGCACACCGATGTGCGCCGGTGTGAGCTGCGGGAGGTCCTGGACCGGATCGGCGACAAGTGGAGCGTGCTCGTGATGGCGCTGCTGAGCGACGGCACCAAGCGGTACTCGGAGCTGCAACGCGCGATCGAGGGGATCTCGCAGAGGATGCTGACCCTGACGCTGCGAAGCCTGGAACGGGACGGGTTGGTGGAGCGGCTGGTGACGCCCACCTCACCCCCGCGCGTCGACTACCGGCTGACGCCGGTGGGAGAGACGCTTTCCGGCCAGGTCAACGCCCTGATCGGATGGGCTGATGAACACCGTGGGTATGTGCACGCCGCAAGAGATGCCTTCGACTCCCGCCAGCAAGCGACGGCTTGAGTGCGACTGTTCGCAGAGCTCGAAGCCGGCCGCCGGATCGGCCAGGCCGCGGGCCGAGGAATGAAGGATGCTTGGACGATGTGTCAAATGCCGACTCTCTGCTACATTTCTGATCGAATCCGTCACCTGGTTCAGGGTGATGCCGATGATGTCTGAAGCCGCCAGCGCGGTGCCGGGGTGACGGAAGGAGCGGTGAGTGGTCGGCGGCATGTGGCAGTTCTGGGTGGACCGGGGCGGCACCTTCACCGATGTCGTCGCCCGCCGGCCGGACGGGCGGCTGGTCACGCACAAGCTGCTGTCCGACAACCTGAAGCGCTATCCGGACGCGGCTGTCGCCGGAATCAGGGCCCTGCTGGGGATCGCGGGCGAGGAGCCGATCCCCTCCGCGCGGATCGAGCAGGTGCGGATGGGCACCACGGTGGCGACCAACGCGCTGTTGGAGCGGAAGGGCGAGCGTACGGCGCTGGTCATCACGAAGGGTTTCGGCGACGCCCTGCGGATCGGGTATCAGAACCGGCCCCGCATCTTCGCGCGGCGGATCGTTCTGCCCGAGCTGTTGTACGAGCGTGTGATCGAGGTGGATGAACGCATCGCGGCGGACGGCACGGAGCTGCGGCCGGTCGATCTGGACACCCTCGCCGCCGATCTCGAAAGGGCGCACGCGGACGGCATCGACGCGCTGGCCGTCGTCTGCATGCACAGCTATCTGCATCCCGAGCACGAGCGGGCGATCGGGGAGCTCGCGGAACGGATCGGATTCCGTCAGATCTCGCTGTCGAGCGAAGTCAGCCCGCTGATGAAGCTGGTCTCGCGTGGCGACACCGCGGTCGTCGACGCCTATCTCTCGCCGGTGCTGCGTCGCTACGTCGAGACGGTGGCGGGGGAGCTGCGCGACGTGCGGTTGATGTTCATGCAGTCCAACGGGGGGCTGGCTGAGGCGGGGCATTTCCGCGGCAAGGACGCGATCCTGTCCGGTCCGGCGGGCGGGATCGTCGGGATGGCCCGGGTGTCCCAGGCGGCCGGCTTCGACAAGGTCATCGGGTTCGACATGGGAGGCACCTCCACCGACGTCTCGCACTTCGCGGGCGATTACGAGCGGGTGTTCCAGACCCAGGTGGCGGGTGTCCGGCTGCGGGCGCCGATGCTGGACATCCACACCGTCGCCGCGGGCGGCGGTTCGGTCCTGCATTTCGACGGCAGCCGCTACCGCGTCGGCCCGGATTCGGCCGGCGCCGATCCGGGGCCGGCGTGCTACCGCAACGGCGGTCCGCTGGCGGTGACCGACGCGAACGTCATGCTCGGCCGCGTTCAGCCCGCGCATTTCCCGAGCGTGTTCGGGGCCGGAGGCGACGAGCCGCTCGATGTCGGCATCGTCCGGCGGCGCTTCGACGAGCTCGCGGCGGAGATCCGCGAGCGGACCGGTGACACGCGCACCCCGGAGCAGGTGGCTGAGGGCTACCTGCAGATCGCCGTCGCCAACATGGCCAACGCGGTCAAGCGCATCTCCGTGGAGAAGGGCCACGATGTCAGCGGCTACGTTCTCACCACGTTCGGGGGAGCCGGCGCGCAGCACGCGTGTGCGGTGGCCGACTCGCTGGGGATCCGCACCGTGCTGGTGCCGGCGATGGCCGGCGTGCTCTCCGCGCTCGGAATCGGGCTCGCCGACGTGACCGCGATGCGGGAGCAGTCGGTGGAGGTCCGCCTCGACGCCCATGCCGAGCCGCGGTTGCGCGACGTCGCCGAGACGCTGGAGGGCGCGGCCCGGGCGGAACTCCGCGACGAGGAGGTTCCCGAGGACCGGATCCGGATCACGGCGCGCGTGCATCTGCGGTATGAGGGCACAGACACCGCCGTGCCGGTCGAGCTGGCCGGCATCGACGCCATGACCGCTGCCTTCGAGACGGCCTATCGGCGGACGTACTCCTTCCTGATCGACCGTCCCCTGATCGCCGAGGCGGTGTCGGTGGAGGCGGTCGGCCTGACCGAGCAGCCCGACCTGACCCGGATCAGCGAGGGCGGGTCCGCCGCGGCCGAGCCGGAGGAGCGGGTTCGGCTGTACACCGGCGGCTCGTGGCGCGAGGTGCCGCTGTGGGTGCGCGAGCGGATGAGGCCCGCGGACGCCGTGACGGGCCCGGCGATCATCGCCGAGGCCGATTCCACGACCGTGGTGGATGAGGGCTGGCGTGCGGTGATGACCCCTGCGGGGCACCTGTTGCTCGAACGGGTCGACGCGCCCGAGGCGGCCCAGGTGGGCGGAGAGGCCGACCCCGTCCTGCTGGAGATCTTCAACAACTTGTTCATGTCGATCGCGGAGCAGATGGGTGCGGCGCTGGAGTCCACGGCGCAGTCGGTCAACATCAAGGAGCGGCTGGACTTCTCCTGCGCTCTGTTCGACCCGGACGGCAATCTCATCGCCAACGCCCCGCACATCCCGGTGCACCTGGGCTCGATGGGCACGAGTGTCAAGGAGGTCGTGCGGCGCCGCGGCGGCACGATGAAACCCGGTGACGTCTACGCGGTCAATGATCCCTACCACGGAGGCACCCACCTGCCGGACGTCACCGTGATCACTCCGGTGTTCGACACCGGCGGCGACCGGATCCTGTTCTTCGTGGCCTCTCGCGGTCACCACGCCGAGATCGGCGGCCTCACGCCGGGCTCGATGCCCGCGCACAGCCGCACCGTGGACGAGGAAGGCGTGCTGTTCGACAACTGGCTGCTCGTCGAGAACGGCGAGTTCCGCGAGGCCGAGACGCTCCGGCTGCTCGCCGAGGCGCCGTACCCCTCACGCGATACCCGGACCAACCTCGCCGACCTGCGCGCCAAGATCGCAGCCAACCGCAAGGGCGTGGAAGAGGTCGGCAAGATGATCGACCACTTCGGGCTCGACGTCGTGCAGGCGTACATGCGTCATGTGCAGGACAACGCCGAGGAGGCGGTCCGCCGCGTCATCGACGCGCTCCAGGACGGTCACTACCGGTACGAGATGGACTCAGGCGCGCGGATCAGCGTCCGGATCACCGTGGACCACGAGCGGCGCGAGGCCACCCTCGACTTCACCGGGACCTCCCCTCAGCTGGACACGAACTTCAACGCCCCCTCGTCTGTGGTCACCGCGGCCGCCCTGTACGTCTTCCGCACCCTGGTGGCCGACGACATCCCGCTCAACGACGGCTGCCTGCGCCCGCTGCACCTGGTCATCCCGGAAGGTTCGATGCTCGCACCGGTCCACCCGGCCGCGGTGGTGGCCGGCAACGTCGAGACCTCGCAGGCGCTCACCGGGGCGCTGTACGCGGCGCTGGGCGTCCAGGCCGAGGGCTCCGGCACCATGAACAACGTCACCTTCGGCAACGAGCGGCATCAGTACTACGAGACGGTCGGCTCCGGCTCCGGGGCAGGGGACGGCTTCGACGGCGCATCGGTCGTGCAGACCCACATGACCAACTCGCGCCTGACCGATCCCGAGGTGCTGGAATGGCGCCTGCCGGTACTCCTGGAGGAGTTCGCGATCCGCCGCGGCAGCGGCGGAGCCGGCCGCTGGCACGGCGGCGAGGGAGCCGTCCGCCGGATCCGCTTCCACGAAGCCATGACCGTCAGCACGCTCGCCGGGCACCGGCGCGTCCCGCCCTACGGCATGGCCGGCGGGTCGCCGGGCGCGCTCGGGGCCGGCCGCGTCGAGCACGCCGACGGCTCGGCCACCGAGATGGCTGGCTGCGACTCGATCGAGGTGGGAGTGGATGACGTGCTGGTGATCGAGACGCCCGGCGGCGGCGGGTACGGCCGTGCCGATCAAGGGACCTGACCCGGGAGAGCGCTGTCGACGACAGCATTGGTGTCGTGCGCATGGATCCGTCGTGCCTGACGCCTCGATCTGAGATAAGAGGCCCAAGTGCGGCGCTGATGTCCACCTCCCGACACGCGCCGACAGTCCCGTAACTTTCACCGGCCCGCTGCCCTCCGTGAAGAGGGGAACGCGGCATGTGAGCTGGCCGAGTCGGCCCAACCTCGCCGTCCGGGTCCACCGGCCGCCGGGTGCGCCGGTTGACAGCTGTCGGCTTCGCGCTCAGGCTGACGCGACGAATGTTAACGGTAACACCTGCTGAGCGGGAGAAGGTCGGAATGAACAGTGGGAGTATCAGCCGCCGAAGTCGATCGCTGATCGCCGCGCTCACCGCCCTGGCGCTGGCCGTGGTGGCGTTCGCGGTCACGGTGGGGGCGGGCCCGGCTCGGGCCGACGTCACCGGGGCGCTGCGCGGTGTCGCGTCGGGCCGGTGCCTGGATGTACCGAACGCCAGCCAGACCGATGGCACCTACCTGCAGATCTATGACTGCTCCGGGGGCGCGAACCAGCAGTGGACGCTGACGGCCGGCGGTCAGTTGACCGTGTACGGCAGCAAGTGCCTGGACGTGCCTCACCAGGCGACCACAGCCGGGACCCGGGTGGAGATCTGGACCTGTAACGGCGGAGCCAACCAGCAGTGGCGGGTGAACTCCGACGGCACCGTGGTCGGGGTTCAGTCCGGGCTCTGCCTGGACGTCACGGGTGCCGCTACGGCCAACGCCACCGCGGTGGAGATCTGGACGTGCAACGGTGGTGGCAACCAGAAGTGGACGGGCCTGTCGCCCACGCCCCCGCCGACGTCGCCGACCACGACCACGAGCACGACCGGGGGAGGCGGTTGCTCGCTTCCGTCGACGTACCACTGGACGTCGACGGGCCAGCTGGCCAACCCGGCGAACGGGTGGGTCTCGCTCAAGGACTTCACCGACGTCGTCTACAACGGCAAGCACGTCGTTTACGCCTCGAACGTCTCCGGATCGTCGTACGGCTCGATGGCCTTCGCTCCTTTCACGAACTGGTCGGACATGGCCTCGGCCGGTCAGACGGGGATGAGCCAGGCCGCGGTGGCGCCGACGCTGTTCTACTTCGCGCCGAAGAACATCTGGGTGCTGGCCTACCAGTGGGGTGCCTGGCCGTTCATCTACCGCACGTCGAGCGACCCCACCAACCCCAACGGCTGGTCCGCGCCGCAGCCGCTGTTCACCGGCAGCATCCCCAACTCCGGCACCGGCCCGATCGACCAGACGCTGATCGGCGACGGTACGAACATGTACTTGTTCTTCGCCGGTGACAACGGCAGCATCTACCGGGCGAGCATGCCGATCGGGAACTTCCCGGGCAGCTTCGGCTCGTCGTACACGACGGTGATGAGCGACTCCCAGGCCAACCTGTTCGAGGCGGTCCAGGTCTACAAGGTCCAGGGCCAGGACCAGTACCTGATGATCGTCGAGGCGATGGGCGCGAACGGGCGCTACTTCCGCTCGTTCACGGCCACCAGCCTGAGCGGCTCGTGGACTCCGCAGGCCGCCAGCGAGAGCAACCCCTTCGCGGGCAAGGCCAACAGCGGCGCCACCTGGACCAACGACATCAGCCACGGTGACCTGGTCCGCAACAACCCGGACCAGACCATGACGATCGACCCCTGCAACCTGCAGTTCCTCTACCAGGGCAAGAACCCCAGCGCCGGCGGGCCGTACGACCAGCTGCCTTGGCGGCCGGGCCTGCTGACTCTGCAACGCTAGCCGGCTCCACCTGACCGACACCGTCCGGGGGAGGGATCCAGCCGTTCAGCGGCGGGGTCCCTCCCCGATCCAGCAGGTCGGCGTGCCAGGCCCCTGACACGAGCGGTTGCCGTGGTTCCGTCTCGGATTTCACGCCGAGCAAGGGGGCGAGGAGCTCCAGTCGGAGTTCTCGGGTGGTGTCTTCGGCGGCTGAGCACCGGAGGGGATGTCGGCGCGCGACAAGATCTACGCCGGTGTACTGAACGAAGACTGTCGCAGGATCAGGTTGATCACCAGCGCGGTCCAACCTGTCTGGTGAGAGGCGCCGAGGCCGGCGCCGGTGTCCCCGTGGAAGTACTCGTGGAAGGGGATGAGATCGTGCCAGTCCGGGTTCTTCTGGAACAGTTCGGTCTGGCCGAACACCGGTCTGCGGCCGTCGGCGTCGTTGAGGAACAGGGACACCAGCCGGCGTGACAGGTCGTCGGCTATCTCGCCGAGGGTTGCCTCGCGGCTTGGGGCCGCGTGTGGTGCGGAGTGGGTCGGATAGGGGACGCGCAGGCGGTCGCCGAAGAAGCGGTGGTGGCGGTCCAGGGCGTCGATGAGCATGTAGTTCACCGGGAACCAGATCGGGCCGCGCCAGTTGGAGTTGCCGCCGAACAGGGTCGAGCGGGATTCGGCCGGTTCGTAGCCGACGCTGTAGTCGGTCTCGCCGAGGCGGACCGTGAAGGGGGAGGCGAGGTGGGCTCGTGACAGGGCCCTGAGGCCGTGTGCGGACAGGAACTCGTCCTCGTCGAGCATCCGCTCCAGCAGGCGCGGGAACTGGTCGTGGCGGACCATGGTCAACAGGCGGAGGTCGCTGGCCGGCATCATGCGGCCGTGCAGCACGTCGGCGTAGTGCGGCTTGTTGGTCCGGTACCAGGCCACGCGCTGTTCCAGCTCCGGGATCGCCGCCAGGGCCGCTGACGACACCGTGGCGGTGGCGCTCAGCGGCAGCAGGCCGACCACCGAGCGGACGCGCAGCGGTACGCCCTCTTGGCCCGGGACGCGGATCACGTCGTAGTAGAAGCCGTCCTCTTCGTTCCACAGGCCCTGGGTGTTGGCCGCCTCGACGATGAGGGCGAAGTGCTCGAAGAACTTGGTGACCATCTCGCCGTACGCGCTGTCCTCGTTCGCCAGGACCAGCGCCATGTCCATCATCGTGAGCGTGAACAGAGCCATCCAGGCCGTGCCGTCGCTCTGCTCCAGCTGCCCGCCGGACGGGACGCCGGCGCTGCGGTCGAACGGGCCGATGTTGTCCAGGCCCAGGAATCCGCCCTCGAAGACGTTCTTGCCGTCGGCGTCCAGGCGGTTGACCCACCAGGTGAAGTTCAGCAGCAACCGGTGGAAGACGCGCTTGAGGAAGGCGAAGTCGCGGCCGCCGTCCGCTGCGAAGACCTGGAGCGCGGCCCAGGCGTGGACCGGTGGGTTCACGTCGCCGAAGTTCCACTCGTACGCGGGCATCTGGCCGCTGGGATGCAGGTACCAGTCGCGCAGGAGGAGGTGCAGCTGCTGCTTGGCGAAGCCCGGGTCCACCCGCGCCAGAGCGACCGCGTGGAAGGCCAGATCCCAGGCGGCGAACCACGGGTACTCCCAGGTGTCCGGCATCGCGATGACGTCGCGGGCCGACATGTGCCACCAGTGCGCGTTGCGCCGCGCCGTGCCGCCGACCGGTGCCGCGTGGCCGGGATCGTGGTCCAGCCAGCGCGGCACGTTGTAGTGGTAGAACTGCTTGGACCACATCAGGCCGCCGACGGCCTGGCGCAGCACCATGGCCTCGTCGTCGGTGCAGGAGGGTGGGGTCAGTGCCGCGAAGAACTCGTCGGCTTCCTGTTCGCGCTGCTCCATCACCGCGTCGAACCCGCGGCCCAGGAGCCTGGCGCGGGTCAGCTTCGGGACGTCGGGGCCCGCCATCCGCAGCCGCAGCCGGATCTCCGCCGACTTCCACGCCGGTACGGTCAGCACATACCGCAGCGCCGCCTTGGTGCCCACGCGGTCGGGGTTGACGGTCGCGGCGCCGTCGACGACGTGGTCGTTGATCCCGTCCTTGGGGAACCGGCTGTAGCCGCCGTAGCCCCACAGCCGCTCGCTGTTGGTCTCGTTGTCGCAGACCAGCACCTCCGGGCTGCCCTCGCCCACCAGTGACAGCGGCCTGAGATGCTCGTGCTCGCCGGCGAGCCGCGCGCCGTGGACCGTGATCCTCGGCACGGCGTCGCGGTCCGGCAGCCCCCAGGACCACGTGTTGCGGAACCACAGGGTCGGCAGCACCTGCAGCGTCGCCGGCTCCGGGCCCATGTTCTCCACGCGCACCCGGATGCACATGTCGTGCGGCCCGGCCTTCGCGTAGTCGGCGGTGATCGCCCAATACCGGTCGTCGTCGAAGATCCCGGTGTCCACGAGCTCGTATTCGGGGTCGGCGCCGCCCAGCTTGCGCGCGGTGTCCAGCAGTTCGTGATACGGGAACTCGCGCTGTGGGTAGTGATACCGCCACCGCATCCACGAGTGGGTGGGCGTGGAGTCCAGAAACCACCAGTACTCCTTGACGTCCTCGCCGTGGTTGCCCTCCCGGCCGCTGACCCCGAACAGCCGCTCCTTGAGGATCGGATCCACGCCGTTCCAGAACGCGAGCGCGAAGCAGAACCGCTGCAGTTCGTCACAGATCCCGCCGAGGCCGTCCTCGTTCCAGCGATAGGCACGCGACCGGGCATGATCGTGCGGGAAGTAGTCCCAGGCGGTGCCGCCTTCGGAGTAGTCCTCGCGGACCGTCCCCCACGCGCGCTCGGCGAGGTACGGGCCCCATTCCCGCCAGGGCACGCGGGCGTCGCCCTCGGCGTCGGCGGCGCTCAGGCGGATCCGCTCGGCGTCTTCCATGCGGCCCAGTGTGGACCCCTGTGATTTCGGCCTGTTTCCGAACAGCCCATACTCGCGAATCCCGAACACTACGGCCTCACCAGTGCAACATGCGTGCAATCTCCGGGCGCGATGCTGGTCGCACAGCCGGGAACACGCCTTGAGCGGACGGCATCCGTGATCCCTGACGAGGAGGCGAACCGATGACCGCGACGACACCGTTCCGCAAGAGGAAGGTCCTCATGCTCTCCTGGGAGTACCCGCCGGTCATGGTCGGCGGCCTCGGACGGCATGTCCACGCCCTCGCCACCACCCTGGCGCGTGCCGGGCACGACGTCACCGTGGCCACCCGCCACGCCCCCGGCGCGCCGCTGGACGAGGTCGTCGACGGGGTGCGCGTGGTCCGGGCACCGCAGGACCCGCCGGTCATCCCGCTGGACACCGAGCACCTGCTGGCCTGGGCCGTCGCCTTCAACCACACCCTGACCCGCACCGCGCTGCACGCCGCCCGCGGCGAGGGCTTCGAACTCGTCCACGCCCACGACTGGCTGGTCACCCACGCCGCCGTCACCGTCAAGGAACACCTCGGCATCCCGATGGTGGCCACCGTCCACGCCACCGAGGCCGGCCGCCACCAGGGCTGGCTGCCCGGCGACCTGAGCCGCGGCATCCACTCCATCGAGTGCTGGCTGGCCCAAGAAGCCTCCCGCGTGCTGGTCTGCTCCCAGTACATGCGCCGAGAAGTCTCAGTACTGCTCGACGTGCCGACGGAGAAGATCGACGCCATCCCCAACGGCGTCGACATGCCGCGCTGGCGAGCCACCCCCAAGCAGGTGGGCCTGGCACGCGCGAAGTACGCGGGCAGCGGCCCGCTGGTGGGTTTCGCGGGCCGCCTGGTCCACGAGAAGGGCGTCCAGCACCTGCTGTACGCGCTGCCCGAGCTGCGCCGCGCCCATCCCGGGCTGCGCGCGGTGATCTGCGGTGACGGCCCGAACCGCGGCGAGCTGGAGGACCTGTCCCACCGGCTGGGGCTGGAGCAGGCGGTCAGCTTCGGCGGATTCGTCGGCGCCGACCTGTCGGCCACGATGGCCGCCACCGACGCGATGGTCGTGCCGAGCCTGTACGAGCCGTTCGGCATGGTGGCGTTGGAGGCCGCCGCGGCCGGCGCCCCGCTGGCCGTCTCGGCGACCGGCGGCCTCGCCGAGATCGTCGAGCCGGGCGTCACGGGCGTGACGTTCCCGGCGCGCGACGAGGGGGCGTTGGCACAGTCGGTGTCCACGCTGCTGGCGGACCGCCCCGGCGCGCGCCGGATGGTGGTCACGGCGAAGGCGATGGTGCGCCGCCGCTACGGCTGGCCGACGGTGGGGGAGCAGACCGCGGCGGCCTACGCGGCCGCCGTCGACGGGGCGCCGGCCGTGCCCGCCGGACCGGAGGACCTGTGGCGGTCGCGGCAACGGCCGATCGCCATACCGGAGGGCAACCTGCTGGTGTCGGCGGGGCTGGCGGCTTGACCGGCGGGCCTCGCTACTGGGACCGGTTCGGCGCCCACCTGGAGCCGGACGGAGCCCGCTTCGGGGTGTGGGCGCCGAACGCGCGGCGCGTGCAGGTGGCCGGCGACTTCAACGACTGGGATCCGCACCGTGCCGCGGAGCTGAGCCGCGACGATCGGACCGGCTGCTGGCACGGCTTCGCCGAGGGCGCCGGGCAGTGGGACCGGTACAAATACCGCGTGCTGTGCGCCGACGGGGTGTGGCGGCTGAAGGCCGATCCGGTGGCGTTCCACACCGAGACGCCGCCGGCGGACGCCTCGCGGATCTTCGCCTCGTCGTACCAGTGGCAGGACGCTGATTGGCTGAAGGCGCGCCGGGAGGCGGCCGGAGAACTCGTGGCGCTGCCGATGTCGGTCTACGAGGCGCACCTGCCGTCGTGGCGACCCGGGCGTTCGTACTGGGACCTGGCCTCGGAACTGGTGGACTACGTGCACGAGCACGGCTTCACGCATGTGGAGTTCCTGCCGGTGATGGAGCATCCGTACGGCGGATCCTGGGGCTACCAGACCACCGGCTTCTTCGCCCCGACCTCGCGGCTGGGGCATCCCGACGACCTGCGACACCTGGTGGACCGGCTTCACCAGGCGGAGATCGGCGTGCTGTTCGACTGGGTCCCGGCGCACTTCCCCCGGGACGCGTGGGCCCTGGCGCGCTTTGATGGGACGGCCCTCTATGAGCATCCGGATCCCCGGCGCGGCGAGCATCCCGACTGGGGGAGTCTGATCTTCGACTTCGGGCGTCAGGAGGTGCGCGACTTCCTCATAGGTTCGGCTCTGTACTGGATCGAGGAGTTCCACGCCGACGGCCTCCGCGTGGACGCGGTTTCGTCGATGCTGCATCTGGACTATTCGCGGGCGCCCGGCCAGTGGGAGCCGAACATTCACGGTGGCACGGAGAACTTGGAGGCCACTTCACTGCTGAGGAGACTCAACGACGAGATCCACCTCAGCCACCCCGACGTGGCGATGATCGCCGAGGAGTCGGCGGCGTGGCCGGGGGTGACCCGGCCGACTGCCGAGGGCGGCCTCGGGTTCGACCTGAAGTGGAACATGGGCTGGATGAACGACACGCTGCGGTACGTCGTGCGAGATCCCGTCCACCGCCGCCACCATCATCGTGATCTGACACAGCCTTCGACGTACGCGTTCGGCGAGAACTATCTGTTGCCTCTGTCGCATGACGAGGTCGTGCACGGCAAACGCTCACTGGCCGGCAAGCAACCCGGCGGGCGCAGAACACAGCTGAGCGGCCTCCGCGGCCTGCTGGCGTACCAGTGGGCCTTCCCCGGCAAGAAGCTGCTGTTCATGGGCGGCGAATTCGGGCAGCGGGCCGAGTGGAGCGAGGAACGCGGATTGGACTGGACCGACGCCGACGAAGGGGAATCCCGCGGCCTGGCCCGGCTGCTGGCCGACGCGAACGCCTGCTACCGCGAGAACTCGGCACTGTGGACCCGCGACGCCGACCCGCTGGGAACCCGCTGGCTGGTCTCCGACGCCGACGCGAACCTGCTGGCCTTCGCCAGGTTCGGACGCTATGGCGACGGCACGGCGCTCGTGTGCGTTGCCAACTTCTCCGGAGCGCCGGTCCGGGACCACCGCGTCGGCCTGCCCTGGCCCGGAACGTGGCGCGAGGTCCTCAACAGCGACGCGACCGCTTACGGCGGTGACGGCGTCGGGAACCTCGGGGCCGTGCTCGCCACCGGCCGGCCGTGGTCGGGCGAACCGGCCTCGGCCCGGGTGACGGTCGGAGCCGGGGCGGTGGTGTGGCTGGCGGGACGGCATCCGTCGCTTGCCGGTGAGCTGCGCGCCAGGGGCGGACGCGGACAGGGCTCTGCGACGTCACCGGTTCACGGTCGCGGAGGAACAGCGAGTGAGCCCCAGGGCGCCGGCCTGACCGGCGTACTGGGATCTGCCAAACGCCGTCGATGGGATGTCGGTGTTCAGGACGGCTGTTCGAGCCGCTGACGGCATGCGACTATGTAGGGCTCAAGCTGGTTGTCTTCTGGCATGGCAAGGAGATCCGCTGCAGCAAGAAGGCGGGTCCAGTACTCGGCTGGCATCGGAGGCTGGCGCTGACCTCCGAAGGTGACCATCGAGATGAATGCTTCGGCCAGGCGCCCAGTCTGCAACTTGCGGCTCAGCCCGTGCGCGTATCCGCTGGGTAGACCGCCTAGGGCGGCGAAGGCCTGTTCCACAGCCTGGTCGAGCAGAAGGCGGATGCGCTGCTCACGTTCATCGAGCGGCGGGCCTCTCACCCAGGCCGGCGGTTTTTGACGATCCTGTCATCCTCGCCTGTCAGGCCCGCCGCCATCGCCGAGATGAAGAGCCTCGAAGGCCGCGGCGGACACCGGTTCGGCGAACAGATAGCCCTGCCCTTGATCGCAGCCGAGCGCCCGCAAGCGGTCGTACTGGGCTTCGCTCTCGATGCCCTCGCCGATCGTGGTCATGCCGAGAGCGTGGGCCATGGTGATGACGGCCGTGACGATCGCGGCGTCACCGTCACCGTCATCGTCCTCCAGGCCGTTGACGAAGGCGCGGTCGATCTTCAGCACGTTGACCGGTATGCGCCGCAGGTGGCCGAGGGACGAGTAGCCGGTGCCGAAGTCGTCGAGCGCGATCTGCACTCCGAGCTCTGAGAGCCGGGACAGCACGGTCTGGGCGGACTCGGGAGCCTCGTGGACGGCGGTCTCCGTCACCTCGAGGCACAACTGCTCGGGCCGCAGCCCGGTGCTCTGGAGCGTGTCCGAGATGTACGTGACCAGCCCGTCGTCGTCGAACTGTCGCGGGGACAGGTTCACCGCCATGGTCAGCCGCGGCCGTGCGGAGTCCCGGAGCCGGTTCCAGGCGGACATCTGCCCGCATGCTTCGCGCAGGACCCACCGGCCGATGGGCAGGATCAGGTTGCACTCTTCGGCGACCGCGAGGAACGTGGACGGCGGCAGCAGGCCCCGTTCAGGGTGCTGCCAGCGGATCAGCGCCTCCATCCCCGTGATCCGCCGTTCACGCAGGTCGTAAACGGGTTCGTAGACGAGGCGGAATTCCCCCTCGTCGAGAGCCCGCCGCAGCTCGCCTTCGATCCAGAGCTGGGAGACCACCTGCTCGCGCACGCTGGAGTCGAAGAAGAGGTAGCCGCCGGACCGGTGGCCGCGCGCCTTGACCCGGAACATGGCCGCGTCCGCGTCCCGCAGCAGGGTGTCCGCCGTCGTCGTCGGGTCCGAGGTCATGGCGATGCCGATACTCGCGCTGATGTGGATCGGCTGACCGTCGTGTTCGAAGGGGGCGGCGAGCGCCCGGGAGATCCGCCCGGCCATCGCTGCCGCGTCCTCGCGGCCGTGAACGTGTTCGCACAGGACGACGAACTCGTCGCCGCCGAAGCGGGCGACCAGGTCGCCGCTGCGGCGTACCGCACTGCGCAGCCGGGCGGCGGTCGCGATGAGCAGGGCGTCGCCGGCGGCGTGCCCGAGGCTGTCGTTGACGACTTTGAAGCGGTCGAGGTCGAGGAACAGCACCGCCAGCCAGCCGTCGTGGGCGTGGATCCGGGACAGGGCCTGTTCGATGCGGTCGATGAGCAGCGCGCGGTTGGCGAGCCGGGTGAGCGGGTCGTGCACCGCCTGGTCGGCGAGGGCGTCCTCGATCCGTTTGCGGTCGGTCAGATCATGACCGACGGCCAGGACGCTGACCACGCTGCCGTCGGCGTCCTTCTCCGGAATCAGCCGGATGTGCAGATAGCGCCGGGTGCCGGCGATGAGGACGTTGGACTCCACATCGCTGCCGACCCCGGTTCGCAGCACCTCACGCAGCGCCTGCTCCCACTTGCGCACGAAGTTCTGCGGGTGACCGAGTTCGCGGTTGGTGCGGCCGACCAGCTCGTTCTCGGGCACGCCGGCGAGAATCTGGGCCGCGGCGTTGGCGTAGGTGTAGCGGAGCTGCCGATCGAAGCGGGCCATGGGGTCGGGGCTGGACTCCAGCAGGGTCCGCAACTCCTTGCTGATCCGGTCGAGTTCCGCCGTCTTGGCCAGGAGCTGCGCCTCGGTGGTCTTGCGCGCGGTGATGTCACGGGAGATGCCGAAGATGCCGATGATCTTCCCGTCGAAGTCGCGCAGCGCCTGTTTGGTGCTGCTGAGCACCCGCCCGGCCGCGTGGGGCAGGGCGTTCGTCTCGTGGACGTCGAACATCGGCACGCCGGTGCGGATGATCTGTTGCTCGTTCCGGAGGGTCGTCTCGGCGTGCTCGGGGCTGAAATAGTCGAAGTCGGTCTTCCCCAGCATCTCCTCCGGGTTCGCGGCCCCGGTGAGATCGGCCTGACTGCGGCTGACCCGGATGAAGCGGGATTCACGGTCCTTGAAGAAGATCGTGTCGGCGCAGGTGGACAGCAGGTTGTACAGGCAGATACGGTCGAGTTCGTCTCCGCCGAGCCGGGGCGCGGCGCCGGCGTGTCCGGACTGGTCCGCGCCCGGACCCGGCTCTTTCTTCTTCTCGACGGACATCGCGCCGGCCGATCCGCACATGGCTGACCGTTCGAGGCCGCCATGTGCTGCTCTCGTCAATGCATACAGTCCTTTACATGGTATGCCCTTGTGATCGTCTTCTCGGGACGTGGACGAGATGCTCCGGCGGCTGACGGCGTAGCGGTCGGGCTCATCGCCTGAAGAAGCTGTTCAGCAGCTGCAGAACGAAGGCGGGCTGCTCCTCCATGACCCAGTGGTCGGCGCCGGGGACGACGGCGGTGCTGGAGTGCTCGGCGACGCGCGGCAGGTCCTGGCCGATCTGGGCGCCCATGCTGTTCTGGCCGCCGACGCCGAGGACCGGGATGGTCAGCTTGCCGTCTCGGGCGATGAGCTGGTCGACTGCGGGCTCGCCTTGGTCCTGCTGGCGGAAGTACTCGAAGCCGGCGTGGGTGTTGGCGGGGCGGCCGTAGGAGGCGAGGTAGCGGTCGACGGTCGCGGCGGGCAGGGCGCCACGGTAGATCGAGGTGTAGAAGACCCGCGGGTCGTGGTCGACGAGTTGTTCGGCGACGCCGGCTTGCGGGCCGTTGACGAACCAGTCCCACCACAGGACTCCCGGGCGTTGACGGACGAGGTTGAGGTAGTCGGCGGTCGGCGGCGCCTCCAGGACGGCCAGTTCGGTGACCTCGGTGCGGTACTCGACCGCGTAGGCGAGGGCGACCGCGCCGCCCCAGTCGTGCCCGGCGACCTGCGCGGTGGTGAAGCCCAGGTGCCGGACGACGGCGTGCACGTCGTCGGCCAGCGTCAGCGCCTCGTATGATCCCGCGCCGGAGGACGCCGGCTGGGAGTCGCCGAGGCCGCGCAGGTCGATCGCGATCACGGTGTGGTCGCGCGCCAGCGACGGCATCAGGCCCGACCAGGCGTACCAGGTCTCCGGCCAGCCGTGCAGCAGTACCAGCGCGGGGCCGTGCCCGCCGGTGACGTAGTGGATCCGGATGCCGTCGTCGCTCGCGTACCCGTCGTGGAATCCCGGCAGTGGCGTTCCGCCGGCGTGCGGCCCCGCCGCGGCGGCCGGGGGACCCGACACGGCGGACGTGGCGGAGGCGGCGGTACCGCTGGCGGCCAGCAGCCCCGCGCTGACCGCGATGGCTGCCAGCGCAGTCCGCCGACGCCGTGGCATCGAGGTGGTGCCGAACATATGAGACCCCTTAATCGTAGGCTGTCTTCCGGTCGTCGTGCTCCGACCGGGTTTGACGTTACGAGCCGAGGCCGCGGGCGGAATCTGTCATGCAATAGGTACTTCCGTAAGATCGAGCGCGTGGTGATCGAGCGGGGCGCGGAACGTGCGGCGATCGACGAACTGGTCGTGGCCGCCCGCGCCGGACGCAGCGGGGTGCTCGGCTTTCGCGGCGCGGCCGGCATCGGCAAGACGACCCTGCTCGAGTACGCGCTCGCACAACCCGGCTGGGCCCGCGTCCTGCGCGCGGACGGCGTCGAAGCGGAACGCGACCTGCCGTACGCGGGTCTGAACCTGCTCCTGCGTCCGCTTCTCGACCACGTCGAAGGGCTCCCCGAACCGCAGCGGGCGGCGCTCGGATCCGTCTTCGGCGCCGGGAACGGCATGGGCCGCGCGGCAGACGAGGGCGGGGGAGTCGACCACCCTGACACCCGGTTCCTGCTCGGCCTCGCCGTCCTGTCGTTGCTGGCCTCCGCGGCCGCGGACGGCCCGCTTCTGTGCCTCGTCGACGATGCGCAGTGGTTCGACGACGCCTCCGCGCAGACGCTGTTCTTCGCTGCCCGCCGGCTCGACGCCGAAGGTGTCGTCCTGCTCTTCGCCACGAGCGAAGACGATCAGCGCACGTATTCCCCGCGCGTCCTCGACGTGCCACCGCTCAGCGCGGCGGGAGCCGGCGCGCTGCTGGCCGAACGTCGTCCCGATCTGGCGGGAGGGGAGCGATCGCGGATCCTCGACGCTTCCGCGGGCAATCCGCTGGCTCTGCTCGAGCTACAGCCGCAGGGTGCTGACTTGCCCTTGACCGGGCGGCTCCGCTCGGCGTTCGAGGACCGTCTTCGCCCACTTCCCGACGCCACGCGCCGATTACTGCTGATCGCCGCGGCGGACGGCGCTCGCGACCTCGGGATCGTCCTGCGCGCCGCCGACACCGATGCCACCGATGCCACCGATCCCATCGGTCCCACCGGCCCCATCGATCTCACCGATCTCGACATCGCGGAACAGGCCGGACTGATCATCCTCACCGGCACGCAGATCGCGTTCCGTCATCCCCTCGTGCCCGCTGCCGTCTACCAGTCCGCGCCGCTGTCGGCGCGGATCGCCGCACACGCCGCCCTCGCCGGCGTGCTCACCGATGCCGGCGACCGGGACCGCCGGGCCTGGCATCGGGCCAAGGCCGCGACCGGATTCGACGACCCGGTCGCGGCCGACCTCGAGGACACTGCGGCGCGCGCCCGGGAACGCGGTGGCTACGAGGCCGCCGCCGCGGCCTACAGCCAGGCTGCGCGGCTCAGCTCCGTCCCGGCGGACCGGGCACGGCGGCTCATCCTGGCGGGCGAGATGGCTTCGGAGACGGCCCGACTGGACGAGGCCCGGACCGCCGCGGAGCACGCGGCGCGGCTTCCGACCGGGCCCGCGCTACGCGCCAGGATCGCCCGGGTCCGCGCGACCGCCGACTTCAAGCAGGGCCGGCCGCGTTCGGCCCACGCGCTTCTCACCGAGGGCGTGGCCCATGTCGCGGGCACGGACCCGCACCAGGAACTGCGGATGCACCTCACCGCGGCCCATGCCGCATGGACCCTCGGCGATCCCGAACTGCTCGCCGTCACCTACGACCGGCTGTCGGCGCTGCACCTGCCCGAGGGCGACCCGATGGTGTCGGTCCACCGCTTCCTGCTCTGGATGACCGCCCTGGCCGCCGGACCATCCGGCGCCGAGCCGCCCCCGCCGGACCGGATCATCGCCGAGGCCCGGCAGGCATCGGTCCGCTGCCCCTACGACCTGTCGTTCATCGCGGTCGGCGGTCTGGTCGCGGGCCAGGAACGCGCGACCCGGGACGTGGTCGCCGCCATGGCCGAGGAGAGCCGGCGCGGCGGCCGGGTCGGCTGGCTGGTCGCGATGCTGAGCCTGCAGGCGAGCTGCGAGCTGCTGCTCGGCGAACACGGTGCCGCCCGTTCCCGCGCCACCGAGGCACTGGACCTCGCGCGCGACGTCGGGCTGGGCAAGTGGATCCGGTACGCCGCCGGCACGCTGGCCTACCTGGCCGCGGTCGAAGGCGACGAGGACGGATGCCGCGCGGCGGCCGGCGAGGCGCTCGGCAGCCCGGTCACCGAGCACACCAGGCCGGGGAACACCTGGGCGCACTGGGCGCTCGCCGTCCTGGACCTGGCAGCCGGCCGCGCCGAGCGCGCGGTGCGGCGCCTGGACTTCGACGTCCGCGACGCCGGAGGCCTCGATCCGCCGGCGCTTCGCAGCGTGCCGGACGTCGTCGAGGCCCTCGTCCGGCTCGGCCGCCGGGACGACGCGCAGCCCGGCGTCCAGCGGCTGGAACGCTGGGCCGCGCGGATCCGGCAGCCGTCCGTCGACGCCCTGGTCAGCCGTTGCAGAGCCCTGATCTCGGAGGAGCCCGAACAGCTCTACCGGGAGGCGCTTGACCGGCATCGGGCCGACTCCCGCCCCTTCGACCACGCCCGGACCGCGTTGCTGTACGGCGAATGGTTGCGCCGCAGTCGGCGCAAGGCCGACGCACGCCCCCATCTGGCCTGCGCCCTGGGCATGTTCGAATCGCTGGGAGCGCGTCCTTGGGCCGACCGGGCATCCGCGGAGCTGGAAGCCACGCAGGCCCGCCGGACGCCGGAGAGCGTCGCGGCCAGCGGTCTCACCCCGCAGGAAAGCAAGATCACAAGCTTGGCCGCCGAGGGGCTGTCCAACAAGGAGATCGCGGCGCGGCTGTTCCTCAGCCCTCGCACCGTCGCCTACCACCTGAACAAGGCGTATCCGAAGCTCGGCATCCTGTCCCGCAGGGAACTCGCCGACGGTCGTGGGGAGCATCGGCGATCATAGTCCGTGTGAGCACGCTGACCCGGGAGGAACTGGTCGACTTCCTCCAGCGCGCGCGACTCGGCCGCCTCCTGTGGCAGGGCGTCTGAGACGACTCCCCCGGGGTGCGGCAGTTCCACCGGATGAGCAACCCGGTGTTCCTCGACTCGGACATCGGCATGTTGCGGGTGTCGACCATCAACGCTGATACGGAACGACGACCGGTGAGCTCTGCCGCGCTTCGTCGGCGGCCGCGGCGCGGATGGCGTCGGCTATCTGGCGGGCGACGACCGGCCAGACGAGCTCGGCGCCCGCCGCCCACGCGGCGTCCGCGGCCAGCGACCGGTGGCCGTGGTCGGTGAGCATGCGGCGCAGGGCCTCGGTGTAGGCCTGGGCGTCGCCGGGTTCGGCCAGCAGTCCTGCTCCGCCGGCCAGCATGTCCTGGGCGTAGAAGAACGAGGTGGACACCACCGGGCAGCCCGCGGCCAGGGCGTAGGTCAGGGCGCCGGAGCTGATCTGGTCGCGGGAGCGATAGGGGGTCAGGAAGGCGGTGCTTCGCGCCAGGACCGCGGCGACCTCGGCCTCGGTGAGGTAGAAGTCCAGGAACTGGATCCGGTCGGTGGCGCCCAGTTCCTCGACCAGTTCGCGCAGGGACTGGCGGTAGCCCTCGCCGTGGCGGTGGACGACTTCGGGGTGGGTGGCACCCGCGATGAGATAGCGGAGGTCGGGCAGGTCGCGAGCGAGGTCGCAGACGGCGGCGATCGCCGTTTCGAGCCCCTTGTTCACCGACACCAGGCCGAAGGTGCTCACGACGGTCGCGTTCTCGACCGTTTCCAGCGCCGCGGCGACCTCGGGCCGGATGGCGGCGCGGGCGCGGTGGCGGGGAGAGCGCAGGGTGGCCGGGGCGCCGTGGGGGATGGTCGCGAAGTGGTCGACGCCGATCCCGGCGGCCGCGGCCAGGCGGCGTGCGGTGGGGGTGAAGACGGTGACGGCTGCGGCCCGGCGGCACAGCTGCTGCAACACGCCGGTCTGAGCTCGGCTCGGTGTGCCCGGGACCGTGTGCAGCGTGACGAGGTAGGGCACGCCGGCCGATGCCAACTCGGCGGCGAAGGAGGTGATCCACGCTCCGTCGGGGCCGCCGTAGATGCCGAACTCGTGCTGGATCAGCACTGCGTCGACGCCCGCGGCCGCCAGCCCGGCTGCGGTCTTCGGGTAGGCGGCCCGATCGTCCTGCTTCAGGACGGCCGCGACCTCGCCGCCGTACCGGAGTCCCTGGTGGTCCACGGCGCACACCAGCAGTTCCAGGTCGGGCGCCGCGTGCACCAGGCTCTTGTACAGTTCCGCCGCGAACGTTCCGATGCCGCACTGACGGGGCGGATACGTCGACAGAATTGCGACTTTCTTCGGTTTTCGATGAGGCTCGAGAAGCTGGAGCTGAGCTCTGGGAGCAGTCAACGTGGCTGCCATAGCGAAACCCCCTCGCAAATGACGAAAACCTTCCATACACGGTAGAAGTCCTCAATCGGGATGCGCCAGTCGGGCCCGGCCGGGGACGCCGGGGGGATGTCACAGGCGGCCGCGCTGTCTCGACTCGGGTTGTGAGAAAGCGTTGGCGAACGGAAGGGTGAGATCATGCGCGTGTTCGTGGCGGGCGGTACCGGAGTGCTCGGGCAGCGGCTGGTGCCGCAGCTGGTGGCCCGGGGTCATCAGGTCACGGCGACCACCACGGGCGCGGCCAAGCTCGACCTGCTGGCGAAGCTGGGCGCGGACGGGCTCGTGATGGACGGGCTGGACGCGGCGTCGGTGGGGGAGGCGGTGGCCGTGGCCCGTCCGGACGTGATCGTGAACCAGATGACGGGGCTGTCGCAGACGCACGCCGGCAAGCTGAACCCCCGGAAGGCCGAACGGTTCTTCGCCGCCACCAACCGGTTGCGCACCGAGGGGATGGACAACCTGCTGGCGGCCGCCGAGGCGGTCGGAGTGGGGCACGTGGTGGCGCAGGGACACGCCAGCTTCAACGGGATCCAAGAGGGCGGCTGGGTCAAAACCGAAGAAGACCCCCTGCAGGTGACTGAGGGCACGAAGGCGCTGGTCCATCTGGAGGACGTGGTCGTCAAAGCCGGGGGCGCGGTGCTGCGCTACGGCGCGTTCTACGGGTGCGGCGCGACCGATGAACAGGTCGCGCTGGTGCGCAAGCGTTTGTTTCCGCTGATCGGCGGCGGCACCGGCTACTCGTCCTGGGTGCACGTGGACGACGCCGCGGCTGCCACCGTCCTCGCGGTGGAACAGCACGCGACCGGCGTCTTCAACATCGTCGACGACGAACCGGCCCCGGTCAGCGAGTGGCTGCCGTATGTCGCGCGGTGCCTCGGGGCCAAGCCGCCGCGTCGCGCGCCGGCGTGGCTGGCCCGGCTGCTGGCGGGGGAGATGGCGGTGGGGATGATGACCAAGGGGCGCGGCTTCTCCAACGCCAAGGCGAAGCGGGAGCTGGGATGGCAGCTGCGTTACCCGTCGTGGCGTGAGGGCTTCCAGCAGGAGCTGGCGTGAGCGTGAGCACGTCCGCGCCGGAACGGGCCGAGGAGTTCCAGGAACTGCGGCCGCTGCTGTTCTCCATCGCCTACCGGATCCTGGGCAGCGTGGCCGAAGCCGAGGACACGGTCCAGGACACCTGGCTGCGCTACGCGACCTCGCCGACCGTGCCCGCCTCGGCCAAGGCGTTCCTGTCGGCGCTGGTCACACGGGCTTCGATCGACGTACTGCGCTCTGCCCGGGTGCGCCGGGAGACGTACGCCGGACCCTGGTTCCCCGAGCCGCTCCTGTCCGACCCGTATGAGGATCCCGAGCGGTCGGCGGAGTTGGCCGACTCGGTGTCGATGGCGGCCTTGCTGCTGCTGGAGCGGCTGTCCCCGCTGGAACGGGCGGTGTTCGTGTTACGGGAGGTGTTCGCCTTCGGCTTCCCCGAGGTCGCGGACGCCGTCGGCCGCTCGGAGGCGGCGTGCCGTCAGCTCGCCGTGCGGGCGCGCCGGCACATGGACCTCGGGCGTCCCCGGTTCGAGGCCGACCAGCACGAGCGCGAGGAACTCGCGGCGCGGTTCTTCGGCGCGCTGCGCGACGGCGACGTCGAGGGACTGCTCACACTGCTGGCCGCCGACGTCCAGCTGGTCGGTGACTCCGGAGGCAAGGCGCCCGCGCTGGCCCGCAGCGTGGTCGGGGCCGGCAACGTCGCCCGCCTGCTCGCCGCGGTCTTCCCCACGTTCGCCCGGACCGCGCAGGTGGAGCGGCACGAGGTGAACGGCCAGCCGGGCGCGGTGCTCCGGGACCGGGACGGCAACGTGGCCGGCACTCTGGTCCTGGACGTCGCCGAGGGACGGGTCCAGATGATCCGCTCGGTGGTCAACCCCGACAAGCTGGGGCACCTGGGACCGCGGGCGGATCTGTGGGCGGTGGTGCGGGAGGTAAAGGAGAAAATGCGTCGCTAAGCGCGGGCTGCCGGTCCCAGGACTGCGCGCAGAAGACCATCAGCCCCCTCCCTCACAGACAGTCCGGCTTCGCAGAGTTCGCCGACCAGGGTCTCAGGCGGTGTGGGCCACATCGTGAACTGCTCGACCGCCACGCGCACGACCTCGTCCTCGCGCTCGACGCGGTAGGTGAAAGTGACCGAAAGGAGCCCGCGATCCTGCCGGGTGGACACCTGCGCGCTGTAGGTGTCCGCCCCTACCAGCACAGGCGCGATGTCCTCGACCGTCGGGGAGCCCGGAACCGTGGCCGGAGGCGGCTCGAGCAGCAGAGTCCCTCCGGGCACCAGAGCGGACGCCGTCGCCTGCCAAAACGCTCTGCGCTCCGCCGGCTCCAGGACCCCGACGATGTTGGAGCAGATCACCAGGTCGGCCACGTTCGTGAGATCGGACTTCTGGAGCGTCGTGGGATGGACGGTCACCCGGGCCCGCTGCTCCGCGCGCAGTCCCGCCAAACGCGTCAGCAGCGCCACCCGCATGGCCGCGGCCGGCTCCACGGCGTGCACCGGCGCCGTGGAGCTGCCGAGCAGCACCTCGGTGACGATCCCGGTGCCCGCGCCGACGTCCACGATTCCCACCCGCGCCGCGCTCGCCGCGGAGGCGAATCTGCGCCCGGCCTGTCGGCGATCCTCCGCGGCCTGAAGGATGTCGTAGAACTCTGCGGTCACCGCATACGGTTCGGCTGGACCTGACCCGTCACCTGACCCGTCGTATCGATCTTGAAGCATGGTGATCCCATACCTAGGAGGCCGGAGCTTGCGCGTCTTCCGGGACGGATACCGGCCGGTGGGAGCCGCCCGATCGGAGCAGCGCGAGTGTACGAGCGGATCCGGGCCGGGTACGGCGCCAGGGTCAGCCGCCACCCGCGGAAGCACCGGCCCGGAGGGACCCGATGTCCAGCCTCAGCGCCGCCCTCACCCGCACGTTCGCGCTGGCGTGCTGGGCCATGGGCGTCTGGGTGCTGCTGACCTGGACCCGCACCGCGGAGCAGCTCGTGGTCGGGGCCGTGGTCAGCGTGGCTGTCGCGGCGGCCCTGGCCCCGCTGGGACCGGTGGCCGGGCCCTGGCGTCTGCTGGACCCCCGCGTAGCCCGCCGCGTCGCGGGGCTGGTGGGAGGGAGCGGTGCGCGATGAGGCGGCCGAGGCCCGGCAACGGCGGGAACGACGTCGAGAGGAGCGCGGGGAGGAGAGCTGAGATGACCATCTTCTGGCTGATGGACTACTTGGCCCTGGCTCTGATTCTGTGCTGTGCCGTACTGGTGATCCGGCTGCGCAACCTCAACGGCGCTGTCATGGCGCTGTCGGGCGTCGGCGCCTTCCTCTCCTTGTTGTTCGTCGTGGTCGGTGCACCGGACGACGCGCACTCGGAGATCGTGGTGGGAGCGATCGCCCTGCCGGTGCTGTACCTGGTCGCGATCGGCAAAGCGCGCGCCGAGGTGCACGACTCCGGTGAACTCGACGAGCGGACCCGGTGATGACGGCCCAGCCCTCCCCGGGCCACGAGCCGCACCACCGGACGGTCCTGGGCGCGGTGCTGACCGCCGGAACCGCGGTGGTGCGCGCGGTCGGCTACCTCCGGCTGCCCCGGGAGCACGCCGCCCTGCCGGCCGTCGCCCGCTACGCGATGGAGGTGGCGCTGCCGACCTGGAAGCTGACCGAGCCGGTCAACGAGGTCGTGTACGGCACCCGCGGCTTCGACACCTTCGGCGAGACCTTCCTGCTGCTGGCCGCGGTCATCAGCGTCATCCTGATCGCCCGGCCCCGGGAGGCGCGCCGCGGCTACTTCGGCGAGGAGACCGCGCTCATCATCGGCACCGAGGCCCTCGGCCTGGTGCTCAGGTCGGGGACAGGCCTCGCAGATCCGCGCCGACTTCACCTATTTCGATCCCGCTGAGCTGGCGATCGCGCTGGTGAGTGTCTTTCTCGGCATCCTGGCGGCGCGCAGAGTGGTCCGTCATCGTCCGCCGCGCGCCATGGTCCTGCTCAGCCGGCTGCACACCGGGTCGGTCAACGACTACGCCGGCTTCGCGGTCGGCGGGATCATCGCGGTGGTGGCGGCCTTCCTACTGTGAGGGCTGCGACGGGTTTCATATTTTCTCCTGATTTGCACCGTTTAGTCTCCCTGGTTCTGGGGACGGGGCGCGAAGTACGTGATACCGACTCCCGTCCGCGGCCGGCCGGTCGTGGGGCGAGGTAGCTGGCAGACAATCACGAGGACGAATCATGAACAACGTTAAGTGTGCCTTTGCGGTGGGAGCCGCTTACTTCCTCGGGCGTTGGCACAAACTCCGCTGGGCTCTGGCATTGGCCGGAGTCGCGGCCGGCACGAGATTCAGTACCAATCCGAGAGTTCTCATAGGGCAGCTCGCCGATGCGATGCCGCAGGTGCGCGAACTGGTTGAAGACGTTCGCGGGGAACTCGCCGAAGCGGGGAAGAAGGCCGCCGTCGCCGCGGCGGGGAACCGGATCGGCGAGGTCACCCAGCAGTTGCGACAGCGAACCGAGTCCCTGAGGGAGGACAACAAGGGCGAGGACGAGGAGGAGGAAGAAAAGCCGCAGCCGACGCGCAAGACGTCGCGCAGCAGTGCTTCCTCGAAGTCGCGCAGCAGTGCCTCCTCGAAGAAGACGAGTGGTACGACGCCGCGCAAGCGCAGCAGCGCGACCGCCTCCAAGACCAGGCCCGCCACGAGGAAGACGGCCTCATCCTCATCAGGCCGGAAGACGTCAGGAGCTTCTGCTCGGAAGAGCACCAGCAAGAGCGCGTCGACGCGTAAGCAGGAGTGAGTGTGATGGCCAAGCAGTCCAAGCAAAGTGACAGCGGATCCAGCGGGCTTTTGGAAGGCCTGCCCACCGACGAGCTGAAGGACCAGGCACGAGACTTCATGACGGCGATGGGGGAGCGGGCCGTGACGGTGGCGGCCGGCAAGGTCAGCGATCTCGCGGGCCGGCTCGTCGACTACGCCGACGGTGGGGGCGACGGTTCCAAGGGCGGCCTGTTCGGGCAGATCCTGGGATCCACCGCCTCCAACGTCAAGGACAAGATCACCGACAAGTTCGGCGGGAGCTCCAAGGGATCCGGTGGCGGCGACAAGTCCAAGCTCACGAACATCCTGGAGCAGATCGAGGTCGGCGTCCCGGTCCGGGTCGCCTACAACCAGTGGACCCAGTTCCAGGACTTCCCGGACTTCACCAAGCGCATCGAGTCGGTGAAGCAGGTGTCCGACGAGAAGGTCACCTGGAAGGCCGGGATCTACTTCTCGCACCGCAAGTGGGAGTCGACGATCATCGAACAGGTCCCGGACGAGCGCATCGTGTGGCACTCCGAGGGAGACAAGGGCTATGTCGACGGAACGGTGACGTTCCACGAGATCGCCCACAATCTCACGAAGATCCTCCTGGTGCTGGAGTACCACGCCCAGGGCTTGTTCGAGAAGACCGGCAACATGTTCCGGGTCCAGCGTCGGCGGGCGCGGCTGGAACTCCACCACTTCGATCGTCACGTCATGACCCAGACCATCCTCGATCAGGACATCGAAGGCTGGCGCGGTGAGATCCGCGACAGTGAGGTCGTGCGGACCCACGAAGAGGCCCTTGAGGACGAGGAAGAAGAGTACGACGCCGAGGACTACGAGGACGAGGAAGAACCCGCCGACGAGGACGACTACGAAGACGAGTACGAAGACGAAGAAGCGGAAGCGGAAGCCGAAGACGAAGCCGAAGACGAAGCCGAAGACGAAGCCGAAGACGCAGACGAAGAAGCCGAAGACGAAGAATACGAAGCTGACGAAGGCGAGGACGGCGAGGACGACGGTGGGCGGACATCCACGCGCGGTCGGCGGCGCCAGCCCGCGAGGAGTAGGTGAGAACGATGACGACAGTCGCCCACCGAGGCGGAGGTTACGTCGCCCGGCCGACGCCGAGCGGTCTGGTCGATGTGGTCGACCTCATCCTGGACAAGGGCTTGGTCATCGACGTGTACGTGCGGGTCTCGCTTGTCGGTATCGAGCTGCTGACGATCGACGCCCGGATCGTCGTGGCGAGCGTGGACACGTATCTGCGCTTCGCAGAAGCCGTGAACCGGCTGGACCTCGCGCAGGGCAAGGAAGAGACGCTGCCCGAACTGCTGCAGGACATGCAGGAAGGCGGTGCCAAGCACAAGACCAAGGGCGCCTTGGAAGGGGTCAAGGACACGGTTTCGGACGTGGCCGATCGCATCCGGGGCCGCAAGGACGAGGACGAGGACGACGAAGACGAGGAAGAGGAAGAGGAGGAGATAGACGACGAGGACGAGGGCCAGGAAGAAGAAGACGAGGAGGAACCGGAGGAGCAGCCGAGGCGCCGTCGCGCCCCCGCGGCTCGGAGGAGGCGTGAACGGTGAACGGCGCGACCACGTCCGCCCAGGCGGAGGACCAGGCTTGTTACGTGTACGGCGTCGTCCCCGACGCCGCGCCGAAACCGGCCGACGCCGCCCCAGGCGTCGGGAACCCCCCGTCGCCGGTCACCCTGATCCACCATGGCGAGGTCGCCGCGCTGGTGAGCGAGATCGACCCCGAGGCGCCGCTGGGTTCTCCAGACGACCTGCGCGCCCATGCCGAGGTGCTGGACACCGCGGCGAAGCGGGGCCCCGTCCTGCCGTTCCGGTTCGGAGGCGTGGTGCGTGACGCCCAGGCCGTGACCGACGAGTTGCTCGATCCCTTCGAGGAGAGGTTCGCGGCAGCGCTGGAAGACCTCGACGGCCGAGCGCAGTTCGCCGTGCGAGGCGCCTATCGGCAGGGCCGGATCCTCCAGGAGATCCTCGCCGACCGTCCGGAGATCGCCGATCTCAACGCGCGGACCAAGGCCTTGCCCGAAGAGGCCGGCCGGTACGAGCGCATCCGGCTGGGCGAGATGGTGGCCCAGGAGATGGCGGCGCGAAGCGCGGCCGATTCCCGGGCCCTGCTGGAACGCCTCGCCCCGCTGGCCGTGGCGACCTCAGACGGCGCACCGGCGGCCGACCTGGCCGTCGACGCCTCGTTCCTCGTCGACCCCGGCCGGCGCGAGGAGTTCGAAGCCGCGGTCGAGGAACTCGCGGGAGTGTGGGCCGGGCGGATCGATCTGCGCCTGCTCGGACCGCTGGCCCCCTACGACTTCGTGACCGGGCTCATCGAGCGGACCGTGGAAGCGTCCTAGCCATGGGCCTCATCACCGGACTCCTGACCCTCCCGCTGACACCGGTCCGCGGAGTCGTGTGGGTGGCTGAGCGGCTGCATGAGCAGGCTCAGCAGGAACTCGGCGATCCCGCGACCCTCAGGCGGCGCCTCAGCGAGGTGGAGGCCGCGCGACAAGCCGGTCTCCTCGGCGACGACGAGGCCGCCGAGCAGGAGTCGCAGCTCGTCGGGCTGTTATGGGAGACCCGGCGGGCGGATGAGGGCCGGAAGGGGTGAGCACCGATGCCCGAACACGAAACCGAGTCGGCCGCATCGCGCGGCGAGAAGAAGACCACCGGGCCGGCCAGACGTCGTCAGGCGGCTGAGCCCAAGCGCTCCGCGCCCAAGCGTTCTGAGCGCGACCACTCTGAGCGCGAGCGCTCCGAGCCCAAGCGTTCCGCTCGACGGGACACAGCCGGGGAAGACACCAGGTCGCGCTCGCGGCCGCGCAGTGCCGGAGCGTCCGCGGTCGACGCTCGGAAGGCCTCCAGCGCCGCCGCCCGGTATGCCCAGGAGCTGACGGGGCGCCGGCCGGAAAGCATCACGTCGCTCGAACGCACCGACGATGGATGGCAGGTGGGTGTCGAGGTCGTGGAGTCCCGCAGGATTCCCGACTCGACCGACATCCTGGCCGTCTACCAGATCGCCCTGGACCGGCAAGGAGACCTCGTCTCCTACCGCCGTGAATCCCGCTACCACCGCGGCAGGGTGGAACGGAGCAGTGATGAGTGACCAGGTCGACTGGAACAGAGCGAGTCCACTGCCGGCGACGAGGAGGACCTCGCCCGCGCCGCAGCCCGCGAATCTCGCGGATCTGCTTGAACGAGTGCTGGACAAGGGCCTCGTCATCGCTGGTGACATCCGGATCAACCTCCTCGACATCGAGTTGTTGACCATCAAGATCAGGCTCCTGATCGCTTCCGTGGACAAGGCCAGGGAGATGGGCATCGACTGGTGGGAGCACGACCCCACCCTGTCCTCCGGCGAGCGGGACCTGGCCGGGGAGAACAAGCGCTTGCGCGAGCGGCTCCACGAGCTCGAAGCACGGAGCGGACCATGACCGCGGACCACGTGTGGCTCTATGCGGTGGTCTCGGCCGACGGGCCTCCGCTCCCCGATACCTCCGGCGTGGCGGGCGAGTCCCCGTACCTCGTGCCCGGGCCGGGCGTCGCCGCCGTGGCCGGACGCGTGCCCCGCGCCGATTTCGACGAGGAACCGCTGCGTGCCCGCCTTGAGGACGTCGCTTGGCTCGACCGCACAGTGCGGACGCACCATCGGGTGATCGCCGCACTCGCCACGACCCGCCCCGTTCTGCCCATGCGCTATGCCACCGTGTACCGCGAAGACTCCGGTGTCTCAGCCATGCTCAGCGCCCACCGCGACGAACTCCTCGCCATCCTGGAACGGATCACGGGCTGCACCGAATGGGGCGTCAAGATCTATCTGGCCCACGCGTCGTCCGCGCTGTCCGACAGCGATAGCGTTCAGCCGGCGGACGAACAGCGCCCGGGAACCGCCTACCTCCTCCGCCGCAAAGCGCAGCGCTGGGACCGCCAGGAGACGCTACGCCTGGCCGCCGACGAGGTCGGCCGATTCCACGGGGCGCTCGCCGCCACCGCGGTCGAGCGCGCCCGGCATCCGCTCCAGGACTCGGAGACGTCCGGGCGCCGGGAGCCGATGCTGCTCAACGGCGCGTATCTCGTGGCCGACGAACACCTGCCGACCTGGGAGAAGATGATCGCCTCGTTCGTGGCGGACCACGATGAGCTGAGCGTCGAGGTGACCGGTCCGTGGCCCGCCTATTCGTTCACCGACCTCGGCGGCCGACCGGAGGAGACGTGAGAACCATGCCCCTGCCTTCGCCGGCCGACCCGGGCGGAACGCGCCCGGCCTGGTACGAACACGTGGCGCTGGTCGACCTCCTGGACCGGCTGCTCGCCGGCGGCGTGGTCATCGCCGGCGAGATCACCCTGTCGATCGCCGACGTGGACTTGGTCCGGATCAGCCTCCGGGCACTCATCGCGTCCGTGCGCGCGGCGGTCGGGCCGGTGGAGGGAGGACGCCGTGACGAAGCGTCAGCCGCTTGACCGCGGCCGGTCCGCCGTCGACGCCGTCGACGGCCGGCGCCTCTCGGTCGACCCCGAGACCGTGGGGCGCGACCTGGTCTGCCTGGTCCTCACCGTGGTGGAACTGATCCGGGAGCTCATGGAACGGCAAGCCCTGCGCCGCATCGACGAGGGGGATCTCACCGACGAGCAGATCGAGGCCATCGGGGTGACGTTGATGGCTTTGGAAGAGCGTATGGCGGAGCTCAGGAACCACTTCGAGCTCACGCCGGAAGACCTCAACATAGATCTCGGGCCGTTGGGGCCCCTGCTCGCCCCCGAGGGGTGACTCCGCCTCCGGCCTGCGGTTTACCAGGTTTATCCCTCCTCGACCGGGGTGACAAAGATCCTGATGAAAGGTGACCGGGTCGAGGTCGTCGTCGACGTCGGCGACGGCTCTCGCAATTACGAGATCGTGGCGACCCGCGCCGGGCGCCGGGTCGAGGTGCACATCGCCCGCGGGGTGGTCGAGGTCAGCGAGGTCACCCGGACCGGCGTCGCGGTGCGCACGGCACGATTCATGTCCAGCCGCATCCTGGCACTGGTCGAGCATCCGGTGGAGAGCAAGTCCCCGGACGAGGAGTGACGCCACGCCAGCGCGCGCCCGCGGTTCAGCCGTGCCGATTCGCTGCTCGGCGCGGTCCTGAAGAGCGTCGGCGACCGGTCTGCCGGTCAGCCCCGGGACCCGAGCAGGAATTCCGGATACAGGTTCACCGTCTCCTCGATCAACCCGTGCAGACCGGCCACGTACTCGGCCACCCCGCCGACCTCGTCGACCGTCGCGTGGAGCCCGTCGATCAGCGGCTTGACGGTCCCCGCGAACGCACGCAGCCACCCCGGCTCGGTCAGCCGCGCCGCGAACTCGTCCCGGGCTGCGGCTGAGTCCGCGGACCCGACAAGCAGCTTCTCCGCCACCGCGCGCTCCTGTTCGGACAGAGACTCCAGATACCGCACCACCATGTATGTGGCGGTACCGTTGCGGAGGTCCTCGTACCGACGCGATGCGATGTCCCGCTGGTCGTTGACCACCTGCCGCAGGATTCCGAACCGCTCCCCGAAGTCGCGCAGCAGGTCCACCTGCGCCGGGCGACAACCGGCGAGCGCCGCCCCCATCGCCGCGGCCATGGCGTAGGGCGCGCCGGTCTTGCCGCGGTAGCCGGCCATGACCTCCTCGGCGGTGGCCGTCGCCGCGGTCGTGGCGAGGTCTGTGAGCTGTCCGGATATCGCCCGGTGCCAGCACCGCGACAACTCCTGGCGCAGTGTCAGCGCCCGCGCTGGATCGTCGCGGCACGCCTGGTCCAGGACCGTGGCGGACAGATGGCAGGCGATCCCGACCGTCGCGAGCAGGTCCCGGTCCGCGCCCGGGGCGGCGAAGGCCCCCGGCCCGGTGTCGGACAGGTCGTCCAGGTGGCGCGCCGACACCCACCACAGCACGTGCGCCATCGCGGCCGGTTCCGCGGCCGCCGGGTCGCCGGAGTACATCCCGTGCACCAGGAACGGCAGTGCCACGATGCCGTCCACCGCCGGCCCCGAGCCGCGTCCGGCGATCCGGTCCAGGAAGCCGGTCAGCGCTTCCCCCATCGCGCGGTCGGCCGTGCCGCCGGGACCGGTCGAAGCGGCCAGTCCCGCCCCCAGTTCCCGCAGCCGCCGCAGTACGCCGGCCGAAGACCAGGTGAGTGTGCCCTCCGTCATGTGCCCCCCGCCGTCCGGGCCGGTGTGGAACCGGCCGCCCGCCACGCGAACGGCAGGATTCTTGAGCACGTCCTCTGATTCGTCAATCAGCCCGCTGAGACGTCCGCTGAGACGCTAGCGTACCGGCGGGGCCGCTGGGCGGCCTGAGGCTGTGAGCTGAGATGAATGAAACAACCCTTCTCATTCATCTCAGCTGATGTAAGCTCCCGCATGAAGCAGGTCGTGGTGCGGTCCGCCGAGGGCGTCTCGGCTCGGCGTGTCCAAGCGCTCCACCGCGGCACGGCGAAGCGCTCGGAAACCGGGGCGCGCAGGACTTCGGGCCACAGGTCCGTCGCTACGAGGGGGAGGTGACGCCGGTGGCCGACGTGGACCAGCGGTTCGACTGGCGGCAAGCGATCACGCCCGCGCTGTTCGGGATCGGCCTGGTGGTGAACATCACCGGGTTCGCGATCGTCCTGGACCGCCCCGACGAGCCCGCCCGCGCCTTCGCGCTGGTGTTCATCGGCGCCAATCTCCTGTGGCTGCTGGCCGAGGCCCCGGTCAGCCTGGGCAAACCCGGCACGCCGCCGCGCGAGGTGACCACGCTGATCGCCTACGGCCTCACCCGGTTCGCCACGGTCGCCGCGGCCCTGTTCCTCCCGTCGCTCGGCACCGAGTCGCCGGTCCGCGAAGCCGTCGCGATCGCGGTGTTCGCAGGGGGCGTCACGCTGCGCCTGGTGGCCATCAGGACCCTCGGACGCTTCTACTCCCATCATGTGATCCGCCACGACGAGCACCAAATCGTCTCCTCCGGCCCGTACCGGCTGATCCGGCACCCGGCCTACGCCGGCATGCTCCTCGGGCACGCCGGCCTGATCGTGTTCTTCTTCGACTGGCCGGCGGTGGTGCTGCTGGCCGGGCTGGCCGGCGTCCTGTCCTGGCGGATCCGGGTCGAGGAGCGCACGCTGCTGGTGCTCCCGGCCTACCGCGCCTACGCGGCGCAGCACGCCCGCCTGCTGCCGGGGGTCTGGTGAGTCTCCCGACCGGGATACCCGGGCTGGACGTGGACGTCTGCGACACGCTTCTGAGCACCACACGCTCGGTACGCCGAGCACTGGATCTGGAACGTCCCGTCCCACGAGCCGTCGTCGAGGACTGCCTCCGCCTGGCGCTCCAAGCGCCGAACGGCGGCAACCGGCAGGACTGGCGCTGGGTCCTCATCAGCGATCCGAAGCGCCGCGAGCAGGTCGCCGAGATCTACCGGAGGGCCTTCCACGGAAGGTACGGTGACGCACCTCGGGAGCACGGCGTCCTGCGTGACGCGAGCGAGCTGGCCGACCGCCTGCACCGCGTCCCGGTGCTGGTCCTGTCCTGTCTCCAGACCGCCGGGCCCCTCCCGGCCGGCAATCAGGCCGGCGTCTGGACCTCGCTCCTCCCGGCCGCGTGGAGCTACGCGCTCGCCGCGCGCAGCCGAGGCCTCGGAACCACGGTCACCACGGTCCACCTCGGCCTGGAGGCCGAGATGGCCGCCCTGCTGGGCCTGCCGGAGCACGTCCACCAGGGACCGCTCATCCCGACCGCCTACACGCTTCGGGAGACCTTCGGGCCCGGTCGGCGGCGCCCGCTGGAGGAGGTCCTCCACGTGGACGGCTGGCAGCCCGAGACTGTGACGGCGGCCGGGGAGCCGGTCCGATGACGGCCCTCGACACCCAGGGCTCTGCGAGACGGCGGGGCCCGGGCCCCGGCACGTCGCCGGATCTGCTCCGTGGCGAAGCCCTGCTCGATCCGGCCGCGGCCGGCCACAAGTTCTCCCGGCTCGCAGAGCTGCGCGCCGCGGGATTCGCCGTCCCCGACCTGTTCGGTATCCCGGCGGCCGCCTTCGACCGGGCGCTCGCGCCGGTGCTGGCAGACCTGGACCCGCCGCCGGCCGCCGCGGTGCCCGAAGCCGTGCGGCGCTGGAGCGGGAAGGCCCGCGCCGCCGTGCTATCCCTCGACGTGGGCGAGGAGCTCGCCGACGCCGTCTCCACCGCGTTCGACGACGTCATCGGGGCCGGCGGGCTCGCCGCCGTCCGGGCCTGCGTCGTGCCCGGGCCGGGCCAGCAGGGCGAGGACAGCTCGGCCGATCCGTTCGCCGGGCTGAGCGACAGCTTCCTGTACGTCCCGCGCGCCGACCTGCTCCGGCGCATCGTCGAATGCTGGGCCTCCGCCTACAACCCCGAAGGGGTCCTGTACCGGCTGCGGCGCGGCGCCGACCCCGGTGCGGCGCGCATCGCGGTCGGCGTTCAGCGGATGGTGCTCGGCGCCAGCTCGTTCGTCGCGTTCACCCGCGACCCGCGCGACGGCGCCGACCGCGTGGTCGTGGCGGCGGCATACGGCATCGGCGAAGGCGTCGTCCAGGAGCGCGCCGATGTCGACCACTACTTCACCGAGCGGGCCACCGGCGCGGTACGGAAGGAGATCGCGGTCAAGCGCCGCATGGTCGGGGCACCCGCACCCGGGGGGCCGGCCGAGCCGGCGGAGTGCGAGGTGCCCGAGGAACTGGCCGGGCAGCCCGTCCTCCAGGACGGCGTCCTGGCCCGGGTCGTGGAGACGGCCTGCCGGATCGAGGACCATTTCGGCTGTCCGCAGGACATAGAAGGCACCTTCGCCGCTGACGGCGAGCTCTGGATCGTGCAGTCCCGGCCGCTCGCGGACCTTCCCGAGCAGGTGGTGTGGAGCAACCACAACATCACCGAAAGCTATCCGGGAGTCTCTTGCGCGCTGACGTACTCGCTCGCGCGCGACTTCTACAAGACCGTCTTCACCGACCTCTACCGCCGCATGGGCGTCCCTGAGGCGCGGCTGTGCGAGAACGCGCATCATCTGGAGCGCATGGTCGGCCTGCGCGAGGGCCGGGTCTACTACCGGCTCGACGCCTGGTACGCGCTGCACGGCATGATGGCAGAGTTCGAGTTTATCCGGGGCTGGTGGGAACACTCGATGGGTCTGCGGCCCGGGCCGGGGATGGACCTGTCACCCGGCTGGCGCGGCCGGGCACTGCGCACGGCCCCGGGTGCCCTGCGCCGCAGCGCACGGCACTTCCGCCAGGTGGGCGGGTTCCTCGCGTGGTGGGATCGGACCGCAGCCGAAGCCGGCGACCTGGAATCCCTCGACGCTGAGGCCCTGGTCGCGTTCTATCGCGGCCTGTGGGCGGAAGTCGGCGCGCAGTGGGGCGTCACCCTGACCAATACGGTCCTGGGCATCTTCCCAGCCGCGGGCTACGAAGGCTTGCTGCGCCGCTGGACCGGCACCCGGCACCGGGCCCTGTTCGGCGCGCTGCTGGCCGGCGGGCCGGAGAACCGCACGCTGGCCGGGCTTCGCGGCGCTTTGCAGTTGTCCGACCTGATCTGTGCGCGACCGGAGGCCCGCGACCGGATCCTGAGCGCCGCGACCGCCGCGGAAGACGCCGCCGTGTGGCAGGAGATCGTCGACGGCGTGTACGGGCCCGACATCGCCGACGCCGCCCTGCGCCAGATGCGTGTCTACGGTGACCGGGCCGTCGGCGACCTCAAGCTCGAACAACTCACCCCGCGGCAGCGGCCGGCCATGATGCTCGACATGGTGCGCCCGCACCTGCGGCAGGGCACGGGCGCCGAAGCCAGCCGCGCGGACGAGCGCAAGATCCGCGCGGACGGCGAACGCGAGCTGCGTGAGCACTGCCGCAATCCGCTGCGACGCGCGATCATCCGGGCCTTCGCCTCCCGGATGCGTGCCCACCTCAAAGCCCGCGAGGACACCCGGTTCTGCCGCACCGAACTGTTCGGCCTGTCGCGGCGGGTCCTGCTGCGCCTGGGCGTCCTGCTGGCCGGCGCCGGGCGGCTCGACGGCCCGCGCGACGTCCTGGACCTGACCGTGGAGGAGGTCCTCGGCGCGTTCGACGGGACCCTGCCGGGCAGCGACCTGCGCGCGCTCGCGGCCCTGCGCCGCGCCGACCGGGAGCGGTGGGAGGCGCTGCCGGCGCCGCCGCCGCGGTTGGTGAGCCTCGCGGGGCGGCCGCTCGACGTGGCCCGTCCAGCGACCGCCGCCCCCGTGGACGGCGCCGCCCCCGACGCCGCCACCGTGCTGCGCGGCCTGGCATCCAGCTCCGGCGTGGTCCGGGCCCGCGCCCGCGTGGTGCTGGACCCGGACGTCCCCGCCGACACCTGCCGCGACGCCATCCTGATAGCGCGGGAGACCGACCCCGGCTGGCTGTTCCTGATGACCGCGGCCCGCGGGCTGGTGGTCGAGCGCGGGACGCTGCTGTCGCACACCGCCGTCACCGGCCGGCTCCTCGGGGTGCCGACCGTGGTCGCGGTCGCGGAGGCCACCGCCCGGATCCCGGACGGCGCCCTGGTCGAGCTCGACGGCGGAGCCGGCACCGTGCGGATCCTGGCCGAGGAGGCGGAGCTGTGATGCTGCGGCTGCGCCGCTATGTCCGGGGCAGCTTCCCTCCCGCCGTCTACCTGCCCTACGCCCTGGCCTGGGCGCTCGGCGGGACGGCCATGTTCGCCCTTGGACAGCACGGGAAGCACGGGCAGCGCGGCCCGCGCGGCGTGGACGGCGTGGGCACGTGGCAGCCGGGCTGGGCCACGCTGGCCACGGTGGCGTCGTTCACGGTGCTGCTGCTGATGGTCCGCGCCGTCGACGACCTGCGCGATCTGGACTACGACCGGGTGCACAACCCGCGGCGGCCGCTGGCCTCCGGCGCGGTCGCGGTCGGCGACGTCGGCCTGCTCATCGGTGCCGGGACCGTCGTCGTCCTGCTGCTCAACGCTCCGCGCGGCCTGGCCCTGACCGGTGCGGCCACGGCGCTGCTCTATTTGGCCGTGCTGCTGGCCGCCGACCGGCTGGCGCACTGGCCGTCCGGCGACGCACTCATCGTCAGCGCCCTGATCAGCCTGCCGGTGCAGCTGCTGCTCGGCGGCTACCTCTACGCCACACTGTTGCACGACTCCCACCAATCCGCCGGGCCCGCCGCGCTCCTGCCGCTGGCCGCCATGCTCGCGGTCTTCACACACCTCGAACTCGCCCGCAAGACCACCCGCGCGCCCAAGCCTGGCGAGCGCGCCTACACGACCGTGTTCGGCGTCGAAGCGACGGCGCGCGCCGCGCTCGGCGCCGCTGCCGTGGCGACGGTTCTCGCGCTGATGCTGACCCAGCCCTGGAATCCCGGCGCTCAGGCCGGGTGGCTCGTCCTGCTACCGGCGGCTCTGCCGGTGCGGGGCGCGCTGCGGTTCTGGCGCGGCGGCGCCGAGCGCTGGCCGTCGGCCGATGCGGGGTTCTACGTCCTCGCGGCGTTCACCGCGTTCCTTGTCGTCGACCTTGTGGAAAGGCACACGCCATGACCGACGAGCCCGACGAGCCGCCGGCCTTCCCGTTCGCCCACCCGTCCAGCCCGCGGCCGCCCGCACGGTTCGCCGAGATGACCGCCGAGCCGGGGCTGCCCCGGGTGGTGCTGTCCAACGGCGCGTCGGCCCTGCTGGTCAGCCGCTACGCCGAGGTGCGCGCCGTACTGTCCGACGATCGGTTCAGCCGGGCCTCGTTCACCGGCAAGCCGATGTTCGCACGCTCCACCGCCTCGCTGGCGCTGGCCACCAGCGACCCGCCGGTGCACAGCCGCCGGCGGCAGGCCGTGGCCGGTGAGTTCACGGCGCGGCGCGCTCGCGAGACGGCGCCGTGGCTGCGGGAGCTCGCGGCGTCCGGTGCCAGGCGGCTGCGTACCCTCCCGCAGCCTGCGGACCTGGTCGAGGAGTTCACCGTCCCGTTCGCCCTGCGTGCCGCCGCCGAACAGCTCGGCCTGCCGTATGACGACGCGGTCAAGCTGCGTCCGGCCATGGCCGTGATGATGTCGTGGGGAAGCCGCACCTCCGAGGAGGTGGCCGCGGCCCACGCCGAGGCGCACGGATATTTCGGGGGACTGGTCGCCCGGCGCCTCGCCGACGCCTCCGCCGGGCGCCCGGCCGACGATCTGCTCACCCGGCTGCTCCTCGGCCGGGGAGCCAGCCGCCTCAGCCACGAGGAAGTCGCGGTCTTCGGGGCCGGGCTGCTGATGGCGGGCTTCGACACCACCTCGCGGCAGCTCGCGATGGCGGTCCTGATGGTGCTGCGCGATCCGGCGCTGACCGCGCGCCTGCGGGAGCAGCCCGGGGCGCTGGCACCCGCGTTGGAGGAGGTCCTGCGCTGGAGCTCGCTGATCGCGACCGGCGGCGCGGCCCATGTGGCACTCGAGGACGTCCGGCTCGGGGACGTCCTGGTGCCGGCCGGGGAGGTGGTGGTGCCGCTGACCGCCGCCGCGAACCAGGACGCGTCGGTCTTCACCGAACCGGACCGCTTCGACCCCGGGCGCGAGGACAATCCGCACATCGCGTTCGGCCACGGCCGCCACTACTGCCTCGGCGCGCCGATGGCCCGGCTGCAGTTGGAGGTCGGGATGGCCGCGCTGCTGGCGGAGTTCCCGGCACTGCGGCTGGCCGTCCACGAGGACCGAGTCAGGTGGACCACGGGCCAGTTCATCCGCGGACCGCTCGAACTGCCGGTGCGCTGGGACGGCGAGGGCCGGCCCGCGGCGGCCTCCCCGGCCGGGGAACCCGCCGTGGCGGCGTCCGGATGTCCGTGGTCCCCAGACAGAGGAAGCGAGGAACCATGAACCCACCGTCCGCCGCGGCGCCGATCGTCCTGGTCGGCAGCCGCTTCGACTCCTTCATCGCCGCCGGCCTCGGGGTCAGCGCCGCCGATTTCGCCGAGGCCGTGGGCCACGGCGGGTACGACGGCCTCGCCGAGCCGGTCCCGGTCCACCTGGGGCAGGGCCTGGACGAGGCCGCGGTCGCGGGCGCCGGCGAGGCCGTCGAACGCCGGGGCCTCGGCGACCGGCTGCTGCTCGACCCCCGCGACCTCCCGACTCCGATCGAGGCGCGTGCGGTCCACAAGCAGGACGCCCGCAACGTGCTCCTCGCGGACTTCGAATACTGCGGCCCGGACGCCTTCGAGGCATCCTTGCGCCTCCACAACGACAACGAGCTGGTCCAGGACCACCAGTCCAGCCCGCACCTGCAGGGCATGGTCCTGGTCGAGGCCGCGCGCCAGATGTTTCTGGCGGCGTGCGAGCTCGAATATCTGCGCCCGTGGCCGGACCGGAAGTTCTCGTTCCTGCTGACGCGGATCGACACCCGGTTCGACCGGCCGGTGTTCCCACTGCCGTTGCGAATGCGGCTGACCGCGCACCGCGCGGAGACCCACGACGTGAACCGGATGCGGTTCCACGTGGAGACACGGTTCGTCCAGTGCGGGTGTGAGGCGGCCAGGTCCGAGGTGGCCGCCGCGGTGCGGCCGCTGGGTCCGACCAGGCGAGTAGAGCTCCGCCACGCGGAAACCGCCATCGCCGCTCTGGAGAAGGCTCGGCCGCTGGCCGGGTGGTGAGGCTCTGCAGCAATAAAAGGCGGTCCGGAGTCACCGGCATGTGACTCCGGACCGGGTGCTTGGCAATGACCTACTTCGGGGTGAAGACGAGAAGCCGGTCCATCAGGAGCGAGGACAGAGCAGGGCGGGTCAGAGTCGCGGGTTGCATGTAGGCGCGGCCGACCTCGGTGATCGTGCTCATGTCGACGGGCCTGCTGGCGCCGTACTGCGCGCAGAAGTCCGTGTTGACCGGCGGGAGCATGGTCACGTGTGGTCCGGACGGGCCGGAGTCTCCTGCGCGGCTGAAGGTCCAGGCGTAGAACTTGTCCGCATTCGGGGCGTCGGCGATGAAGTCCCGTGCGCTGCCTGCCATCTGGCCGTTGTTCTCGGCGGCCATGGCGACGGCGGCATGGTCGTCGGCGTAGAGCGTGACGCTGGAGTAGCTCGCCTGCCCGGTGGCCACGTGATCGGTGCCGTAGGAGACGACGAACGAGCCGTCGGGCAGACTGAAGTCCGGGCTGAGCGGGTCGTCGGCGTCGTTGGACAGGGCGTCGGATCCCGCCGTGGGCGGATTGGTCTGCAGGTTCGTCTGGAACGCCGGGTTCGCCTCTTCGAAGCCGCGCCCGAGTGTCAGGTCGTGGGCTACATACCCCGGGTGGGAGTCGATGATCCGCTGGCGCAGCAGTTGCAGCGTGGGGTTGAGGTTGAGTTCGGTGGCGCCGGTTCCGGAGACGCGCAGCGGGGGGACGGGCAGCGGTTCCGGCGGGTACACCGGTTGGGTCTCGTTCCCCGAGCTGTTCGCCGGGCGCACTCGGAAGACTTGAAGCGGGGGGTTGGCCCGGTAGTCGTCGAGTGCCTTCTCGAAGCCGGGCTTGGGGGCGACCGTGCGCAGCCCCACCAGGAACTGGTCGGTGCTCGCGTCGTCGAGGCCCAACCGGTACATGGCCGAAGGGATCGTCTGGTCGTTCGTCGCGTCGCCGAGCCCGGAGTCGGCCAGCATCCTGTCCACCGCCGCACGGGTGCGCCGGTTACCCGTGATCACCAGCGCGAACGACTGGCTGTAGGGGGATCGGCCGCTCGTGCGGATCGTCTTGTTGTTGAACGGGTCGCCCACCGAGGTCCATACCACCGGACCGGTATGCAAGGGGCCTTTCACCGTGGTGAGGTCGAAGTCGAAGTACGCCTCCGGCGGAGGTGTCACGCCGATCATCACGACGGCTTCGTCCTGCCGGATGCGCCACGTCACGGGTGGGTTGGTGTTGGGTACTTGTCCCGGCACCTCCGGCAGCCCGGTGAGAACGTAAGGCGACTGGGGATTGGGCCACAAGCCGCTGAAGACGGCGCCCTCGCAGTACCTCCGGTTCAGATCGAATACTTCTTCGGTCCCCGACTGTGAGTCGAAGTTCCACTTGGCGAGCTGACGTTGGAAACGCGCTACCTGGCGGCTGGTGTCATCCGCCGGATGGTCTCGCCCTCCGGTCGCGATGGCGTCGTATGTCGAGCCGCCCCCATGTGGCGCCGGGGTGGCTCCCGTGGCCGCCGCGCACGGGGCGGCCAGAAGTGCCCCCGCGGCGACGGCGAGGGCTGCGGGATATCGGCGCAGAAGGAATCGTGCCATGGCACATCCATACACGGACGACACATCCATCCTGTCCGACCAGGCCGAAGTCGTTCAACGGCTTCACCCATCCGGAATATCGAGACTGTGCGCGCCGGGTGTGTCACGCACGCAGGCCGGCACGGCTGATGACCATAATTCCCTCGGGGGCGTCTCGTGGAGAAAGGTGATCTGTGCAGCCGCCTCATCGTGTGCGTCTCATCCGGCGCGTCGCAATGCCCGTGCTCATCCCGGCACTGGTGCTCGCCTCGCTGTCACTGTGCGCAGCGCCTGCCGATGCTCGCACCCGCCCCGATCCGGTCGTCAAGGCGCTGGCCCGCGCTGCGCACCCGCTGTCCACCACCGAGCCCGTCGACGGGATGGCCGACCTCGAGCCGTTGGGCCGCGAGATCGGCGGCTCCGTGATCGTGGGTGTGGGCGAGGCCACGCACGGCTCGCACCAGTTCTTCACGCTGCAGGACCGCATCTTCCGCTACCTGGTGGCGAACAAGCGCTTCACGTCCTTCGCGCGGGAGGCGGGCTGGAACGCCGGGCTGCGCATCAACGCATGGTTGCTCACCGGCCGCGGGGACATCCGCCAGATCATGCGGGAAGTCTTCCAGTCCGCCGACCGCCTCTGGAACAACCAGGAGTATCTGGAGCTGTTCGAGTGGATGCGGGCCTACAACCTGCGGCATGCCGAGAAAGTCCAGTTCACGGGGGATGACATCTACCCCGTCGAGCCCGAAATCTACACCCGAGTGCTCGCCTATGCGGCCGACGACTGTCCGGCGCTGTACCCGGCGATCGCCTACCTGTACCGCGGGCACCCGACCGGCAGCGTGCTCGATGCCACCCACGAGTTCCGCAATCTGCCTCAGGACCAGCGCTTGGACTTCGCAGGGCGCGCTGAGCAGGCGTACGAACTTCTGAAGACCTGTCATCCCAGTCCGGACCGCACGCGCTTCGAGTGGCGCGTGCAGGACGCCCATGTCATCGCCCAGAACACCCGGTACCTGTCCTACGACTCCGAGACCCAACTCCCGCAGCAGGATCTCTACCGCGATGCCCAGATGGCCGCCAACCTGACCTGGTGGCACGAGCACACGGGCGGCAAGACGATGCTGGCCGCGCAGGACGATCACGTCGCTCTGGTCACCGACGACCCGGACTACCCGCGGACGGAGGGCTCGTTCCTGCGCGAGCAGTTCGGCAGGGGGTACCTCAGCATCCGAACGAGCTTCGGGGGCGGTTCCTTCGTCGCCTTCGTCAATACCAGCGAGTTCCCGCCGCCGGTGCAGGTGTTCCCCGTGGGCCCGCCGGACCCCGACTCCAACGAGTACACGCTGGACAAGGTGAGCTGTGGCGACTACTTCATGGATCTGCGGAGCGTCCGCCCACCGGCCAGCCAGTGGTTGACCGTGGCCCGGCCCACCTTCGACATCGGGTCCGTGGGGCCCGCGTACACGTCTGACGCCGCGCTGGGCCCGAGCTCCGACGTGCTGTTCTACCTTCACCACGTCGACGCGGCGCATCTGCTGCCCGCATGAGCGTAGATCTTCGAACACTTCCCGGCCGACACTGAAGGACGTCGCATGCGCCGATCGAGGCTGTCCACCGCGGTCCTCGCTGGACTCGTCTTCGTACTCAGCGTGGGGCCGCACGTCGCCCCGGCCCCAGCCGCCGAGCGCCACGGCCGTGGCCTGCTCGATGTCCTTGAGGGCGCCGTCGAGCAGGGCTCGCCGGGCGCGCTCGCGCAGTCGCGCGTCGGGCGTTGCGTGTGCGACCTGGCGGCCGGCGTCGCCGACGTCCGAACCGGTCGATCACCGCGCGCGCCGATGCGGCTGCGCATCGGCAGCGTCACCAAGACGTTCGTGGCGACCGCCGTCCTTCAACTGGTCGCCGACCACCGCCTCGGGCTGGAGGACACGGTGGAGAGGGTCCTTCCCGGCGTCGTCGACCGCAACGGCAACGATGGCTCGGCGATCACGATGCGCATGCTGCTCAACCACACCAGCGGCCTGTACGAGTACACCGAAGACCCCCGGATCGAGCAGATCGCGACGCAGGACCCGGCGCACTGCTTCACCCTGCGCGAACTGGTCGACGCCGCGATCGACCACCGGCCCGAGTTCGCCCCCGGCGCCTCCTGGGCGTACTCGAACACCAACTATTCGCTGCTGGCCATGGTCATCGAGAAGATCACCGGCCGGTCCTACGGCGACTGGATCACCAGCACGATCCTGCGCCCCCTGGGGCTGGCCGCCACGGACTTCCCCGGCTGTTCCGCCGTTCTGCCCAGCCCGCGCCTGCACGGCTACACCAAGCCCGACCCGGCCGGCACGCAGATCAGCGACGTGACCGACTACAACCCCTCCTTCGCCGCGGGCAACGGCGACATGATCTCCACCGTCGGAGACCTCGACCGCTTCGACTCCGCCCTGCTGCGCGGTCGGCTGGTGCCGGACGGGCTGCTTCGCATGATGCTGTCCCCGACCCCGGGTTCCTTCCCCACCACCGACGTGTTCCGCTATGGCCTCGGTGTGGTGATCGCACGAACCTCTTGCGGTGTGACCGTCTACGGCAATTCAGGCTTGATCCAGGGCTACGAGACGTGGATGAGCAGCACTCGCGACGGCCGCCACACCATGTCCTTCGCCTTGAACAACGATTGGACCGACCCGACCGAAACCATCATTCAGGCGATCTCCGCGGAGTTCTGTGCTCGCTGAGCCGGCCGAGGACGTCGTGGCCGGCGCCGGGTCAGCCCGTGGGCGGCGGCTCCGTACGGCCGTCGTCGACGTGGGCTCGGCGGCGGGCCTCGCCCAGGGCCCGCTCGAAATCCTCGCGAGCCCTGCGCTGGATGTCCTCGCTGCCGTAAAGGAGCGCGGCCGCCTCCTCGGAAGTGGGAGGAACGGGAGGCGGCCCCTGATCGGTCAGCCGGTCGAAGAGCCACTGGCACGCCCCGTCTTGGTGGGCGAACCGCGCCAGCACCTTCTTGCTGCCACGCTCGTGGACTCCCACGACCCACACTCCCGCGCGCTCTTCGAGGAAGTAGCGGTCGGCCGGGTAGGGGCCGTGAGAACAGCCGGGGATCTCGTAATACATGTCCGGGATCCCGGCCGCCCGAAGGGCCTCACAGAGCTGGAACCGGTCCATGGAGCCAGTTTCCCACCGCCGAGGCCGAGCGCGGCCTCGGCGGTGTCGTGTCGTAACCGGGCTGTGCACCTATCTCACTTTGCCGGCGAGTTCTCCTTCTGCGGCGCGGCCTCCTGAGCAGGTACAGGTACCTGGAGACGCACCAGGCTGCCGTTGGACACCAGGCTTCCCACGGTGACGTTGGTGGGGAGCGTCGGGCAGACCTTGCTCGACGTGACGTACTGCATCCCTCCGCCCGGCTGCTCGAACGCCGGAGCGGCAGGGCCCGCGCACACGGTGACGTCCTTGGCCACCCGGTACAGGTGGTAGTTGTACGGGTAGCGGGGGTCGTTGGTGTTGAGGTTGGCCGGCGGGATCGCCCGCTGTCCGAACTTCGTGCCCGCCGGAGACAGGAACGTTCCCGACTCGTTGCCGAACCGGTCGACCATCAGGTTCTGTCCCGCGGGGAGCACCATCGGCACCGCGATCGGCTGGCCCAGGGCGTCGTGCGCGAAGCCGTCGTCCTTCGGGTAGTCCCAGCCGCCTTGGCCCGAATCGGCGGCGGGAAGCCACCACGCGTTCAGGAACTGAACGGCTGTGAGGCCCCCGAGCCGGTTGTAGCCCTCAAGGATGTTCCCCAGAACCCCGCGATTCGGCAGCCGCTTGGGGCCGAGCCGCCAGTCGCCGCAAAAGAAATACGGCTGGTAGACCTTGGGAATGGGGTACGGCACCAAACCCTCGCACACGCGAGGCTGCCCGGACCCGCCGTACGTGTCTGGTCGCGCCGACGGCTCCGCCGCCTGCGCCCCCGGCCCGGCCCACAGGACGTGCCCGGAAACCTCCGGAACCTGCCCGGCCACGGTGGCAGCCGACGAGGCGGAAGCACCTGTGAGCAGGGAACCGGCCAGTCCGGCCGCGGCGATGAACCCGGCACACCATCGAGACGATCTCACCGAACCTCCTTGATGATCTAGATGACGAGATCACTGAAGCCGGAGGAGGTGAGGAAGGGCGGGTAGACATGCCGGACGTAGGTCCGAACGGGTTCAGAGAAGAACCTAGTCAGAGTACACATTCGGCCGCGCCGAAGGCGACGGCTACCGCACCTGCGATAGGACGCCCGAATTTCTCGTCAGGTCACGGACGGCTGCCGTGATCGGGGCGGGAACTCTTTCCCAGTCGACGTCGACGAAGCGTGCGCGGAGCCGGGCGGCCGTAGCGGGGTCGGGCGCGTAACGGCGCAGCACCGGGTAGTCGATGCCCCGCGCCAGGCATTGATCCACCGCGGTGACAACTTCCTGATGAGAAGGCACGCATTCCCAGGCCACCTGAGACGAGTCCATGAGCGATGCCCACACCGGGAGGTTCCGCGGATCCGCCAACAGGCTTTCCCTCACGCCCAGCAATCGGCGCGCGTAGTCCTCGCCGAGGAAAGCGGACGTCATGAGGTAGCAGAAGCAGCACTTGGGGCAGTGGCCGCACCAAGGTTTTCCGTAGTTGCACGAGTGGGTTCGCTGAAGAAGATCCGGGCGGGTGGCGACTAGGCGATATATGGCGTGGTCATAGAGGCCACGTAAGGTGGAATCGAACCCCTTGAACCAGTTGCATCCGGTGAGCTCCGAGAACAGGTGCGCTGATATCGCCTGATATTCCTTGCTCTTGCACCACTGATGGCTGATTTGCTCGCCGTGCCACGTCACGTGCGAATCATCCGCGGATCGTTCGATGTTGAACCAGACGCGATCGTAGCCGCCATGAAGGATGATCGGCATGTAGCCGACGTAGTTGGCGGTGTGACCGACCGCGAAATCGGTCAGATAGTGATCCACCTTCACGCCGGCGTCGGCGAAGACCGAGGCCGGCCTGCGGTAGAAGTCGTCGTGGACGTACACGCGGACCACGTTGGTGTGGTGCGTCGCCGCACTGGTCCTCAGGTCGTCCAGCAGGCGCCGCTGGAGTTCATGGTCGCCGCCGACCGGCAGATAGCCTTCGTAGACGTCGTGATCGATTCCACTCCCGTTGAGGATCAGCATTCCGGCCAGGCTGTCCTTGCCGCCGCCGTTGGCCAGCAGGGCGCGGCTTCCGGTGCGCGGAGTGGCGCCCCCTCCGGGCAGCTCTTCCGCCCACGGAGGCGTGGGCGAGAGCAATTCCGGCATTCTGCCGTGGTAGCGGATGCCGTTGCGGTAGCGCCACTCACCGAACTGGCTCAGGAAGCACCGGCGCCATATCGCGCTGACCGTGGCATCGCAGGGCAGCCCGGGCGGCAGCACCAGGCGCTCGCCGCCCAGGGCGAGAAACCGCATGGCGTCCCAGGCGATCAGCGCACTGACCAGTCGCAAGGCGTTCTTGCCCACGGGGAGGACGGTGAATACATCGGACCACCCGGGGATCGACATATAGGAGATGCTGGACGAAAAAGTCAGATCTCCGACGTCCACCCGATAGTGCAGGCTGGCCGGTCCGTCATCGAGTACGAATTCACGCACGACGACATCGAATTCTGGTCGAGCGGTGAGGGGACTGCCGGGAGCGGAAGGAGATGAATAGTGTTCCTCGGCCATGAATGTGCTCCTCAAGGCGAGGTGGCGTCCTTGGGGCGTCTGCGGTCCAGGCTGGAAACCGGGCCTTCGCTATAAGATCACGATAGTCCCGGTGCGGGAGATGTGCCGACCGGTCAAGGCTGAGCAGGCGTTCTGGCTGCTTCCCGGCATCGCCGCCTCATCTTTGCGGAAGTTCCTCTCGTGGCGGCGGAGCGCCTCGCCGGCGATCATTCGCCGGAGGCGCCGCTCAGTGCTCTTACAGCCGCCGTCACGGTGGGGTGGATGCGTCCCGGGCTGAGGGTGGCGTGGAGCGGGTGCCGGGACAATGAGCGCGCCGGCCGGGCTCGGACGCGGGCCAGGTGCAGTTCGAGGCCACGGTGGTCGAGGTCGGCGGACAGGTCCGCGAGGGTGTCCAGGACCGGCACGCCGAGGCGGTACGTGGCCGTCAGGTCCACCACGATCGCACGCGGCGCGGCGTCCGTGTCCAGGGCCAGGCGTTTGACCGCGCTGCGGATCCGGCTGGCGTTGCCGAAGAAGAGTTCGCCGTCCGGCCGCAGGACGAGGATTCCCGGATGAGGCACAGCGTCCCGGTGTTCTTGGCGATCGCCCCAGATGTCGGTGCCGGGCAGCCGGCCGAGCGTGGCGACTCGAATCGTGCTGGCGTGGGCGATGAAGAGCAGCAGGGACAGCACGACCGCGAGCAGCAGGCCCGGCAGCAGGTCGACGACCAGTACGCCGATCAGGGCGGTCAACGCGACCCACAGGCTCGGCCTGTCGTCGGCGGCATAGCGGCGCAGCTCGGCGACGCGCAGGAACCCCCGCACCGCGATGATGACGATGGCCCCGAGGACTGCCTCGGGCAGGGGGGTGAACAGCGAGGTCAGGAAGGCCCCCGTGAGCACGACGAGGATCGCGGCTCCCAGAGAGACCATCGGGCTCCGCCCCCCGGCGCCTTCGGCGGCCGCACTGCGCGAGGCGCTGCCGGAGACGGCGAAGCTGCGGAAGAAGCCGACGGCGAGGTTGGCCGAGCCGACCGCGATCATTTCGCGATCGGCGTTCAGCTCGTCTCCATGGATGCGAGCGAAGCGTTCGGAGATGCTGTAGGACTCGGCGAACGCCACGAGGGCGACCCCGAGTGCGCCGCCGGCGAGCTTGGCCCAGTCGGCCTCCGGGATACCCGGCAGATGCGGGATCGGAACGGCCGACGGAACTTTGCCGACGGTCTGCACGCCGTGCGCTTTCAGGTCCAGGGACTGGGAGACGATCAGGCCGGCTGCCAGAACGATCAGCGACGCGGGGAGACGCGGCAGGTAGCGTTCGAGCACCAGCAGCCCCGCCAGGGCCGCGACTCCGACGGCGACGGTGGTCCACGACCACTCCCCGGCCTGGCTCAGCAGCTTGGCCAGTCGCTGGAAGAAGTCGCCGTCTCCGCTGGAGACACCGAGGATCTTCCCGGCCTGCCGGACCATGATGGTCAGAGCCATGCCGAACAGGAACCCGACGAGGACCGGCTCGGCCAGGAAGTTGGTCACGAAGCCCAGCCGCGCCACTCCCGCCGCGATCAGCACCGCCCCCACCAGGACCGCCAGCGCGGTCGACAATCCGATCTCGACCTGCGGATCCCTGCTGACACCGGAGACCGTCGAAGCCGACAACACCGCCGCGGCCGACGTCGCGCCCACGACGAGGAACCGGGACCCTCCGATCAACGCGTAGACCACGAGGGCCACCGGTGCGCCGTAGAAGGCGTTCTGGGGAGGCACGCCTGCGATCTCCGCGTACGCCACGGACTCCGGCACGATCAAGGTCCAGACGGTCAGAGCCCCGAGCAGGTCACCGCGGAGCATCGCCTTCTGGTAACCCCGCGCCCATCCGGCGATCAGGTGCTGCGGGGCGAGTGTCATATAGGCAGTTTCAAGCGGCGCTGGTCGCGGCGCATGTCAGAACGCCTCCGCACCGCTGACAACGAGCACCCGCAGCGCGTGCGGGCATATAAACGTTCGATCGTCGAGCCCGGCCCGGCATGGCGCCGTCCGTCACGGCGTGACGATCGGGAAGTTCGGGTCGAAGTCGTCGAGGAGCCCGGCGAGTCTCTTCAGGGCCGTTTCGTCTCCGGCCAGGGTGATCTTCTCGGCCCCGGCCAGCTGGTCGGCGGCGGCGGGTTTCAGCAGCACTACCGCGATGGCCGCCTTCGGCCCGGAGACCGTGAGCTGGGGGTCGCCGGAGGCGCCGCGGCGGGCGTTGAGGACGCCGCGGCGGATCCGCATCGACCAGGTCTCGTCTCCGACGTCCGTGAAGCACAGGTCGATCCTCAGGTCGGCGTCGGCTGCCTTGTCGCCGGCGATGTGGATGGCGACGACTGGGCCGCGGCCTCGACCGAGGTCATGCAGTCGATGACGACCAGCCCGTCCGGGCCCTCGACGACGGTGAGGTTGGCGATGTCGGTGTTGCGCACCTGATAGATGCCGTCGACGACCTTGAACAGCCCGCCCTTCGTGATCAGCTGCGACTGCCGCCACAGACTCGGCTCGACGGTGTCCGGCGCCGGGGCGTCGTCGGCGATGTAGTCGAACACCGCGGGATCGAAGATCACCCGGCCCTCGGCGTCGTGCAGCTTCTCTGTGAAGGGCGCGATCAGGCCCTTGTCCGTCGCGGCGAAGTCCCGCCGGTCGTCCATGGCGTAGCGAGCGACCGCCTCACGGTTGGCGGCGACGGTCTGCGGCGTTGCGGGCTTCGGTTGATAAGCCATGGTCGTGCCTCCGGTGACCCGATGGGCGAATCGGCCCGGTTGCGGAACGCGGCCGGGCCCTGCCTGGGGCTCAGCATTTCCAGACACCGCCGCGGCGGCAACGTCGACCATCTATTCGGAGGAATCGCCCGCGGAGGCGGTCCTGGACGGCCTGCTAGGAGCTCAGCACACCGATCGCGTCACCGATCAGCTTCACGCCGATCAGGAGACAGAGGACAGCCATGATGACGGCGTTGTTATGGGCCATCCAGTCCTTCAGGCCGCCGAGCACATGGGGGGCCCGGTCGCCGAGGGCGAAGTAGATCACTACGGGCGCGGCCACGCCGATCGTGGCGATGACGGCGAACACGGTGTAGGCGACGGCCTGCTGACCACCGGGGATGCTGGTCTGCGCGATACTCGTCGCGGCTGCCACGGCGAGCAGCAGGTTCTTGGGGTTCACCGCGGCCAGGGCCGCGGCCAGCGCCAGGGCGCGAACCGGGCTGATCCGTTCCACCGCCGCCAGCCATTTGGGCATGTCCGGACTCTCGCCTTTCTTCGGCCGGCCGCGGAACTGCCTGAATCCGGCCCTCAGCACGAGGAGGCCGAGCACGACGTCGAGCCAGCCCACCCACGTGGCCGGGGTTCCCGCCTCGCCCGCCGATGCCGAGCCCGCGACGAGCAGGACGATCGTGCCGACGACGGCCAGGCCGATCAACCAGCCCAGGACGAACACCAGCCCGTTGACGCGGGCCCTCTCACTGGTGAGCATGAGCACGACGGCGATGATCGGCAGCGGGCTGAGAGCGACACCGATCGCGAGGCTGATCGTGCTCCCGATCGCCTGACCCATCTGGCCTCCTGTGATACGGCGACGCGCCGTCCGCTGTGGTCTACAGCCCACGATGTCGGACTTCGGGGCGAACGGATATCAGGCCGGGCCATCAGAGTGGGTCACGGGGGACGTCTCAGCGCTCAGCGGCCCTCGGCACGAACTCCAGCGGGGCGACCGCCGGGATGAGCGGCTCGCGCCGGACGCTGGCCTGGAAGTCGGCCAGGACCTGGTTGATGTGGGTCATGACCCAGGTGTGCAGCCACGGCAGGTCGTACGGCTCGCGTTCCTGGGGATCGGTCACCAGGTTGATCAGGTGCGGGGTGGCGAGGTCGGTGACCGCGTCGGTCAGGTGCACCTGATTCTTCATGATCATCTTGAAGTTCCTCCACTTGACGCCGTACAGCTCCGGCCCCATCCAGTACGGGTACGCCTCGCGCGCCGATTCCGGCGCGGCCCCGGTCAGCCAGGGCAGCTGGTTCACGCCGTCGATGATCCGGTCGTCGGGCGCGGGGACTCCGGCGGCGGCGAGCATCGTGGTGTACCAGTCGGTGACGTGCATGATCTCGTCGCTGACCGCGCCCGCCTGGACGCGGCCGGGCCAGCGGGCGATGCACGGTGTGCGCAGGTTGCCCTCGCCGCCTGCGAAGTACGAGCCCTCCCAGTAGCCGGGGGTGCCGCGCCAGTTCAGCACCTCCTCCGGGCCGTTGTCTCCGGCGAAGACCACGAGCGTGTCCTCCGAGACGCCGAGATCGTCGAGGAGGTCCAGCAGCCGCCCGAAGTCGGCGTCGAGCTCGAGCAGCGCGTCGGCCCACGGCCCGTTGCCGCTTCGGCCTGCGAACTCCTCCCGCGGGATCACCGGTAGGTGCATCATCGAATGGTTGAAGTACACGAACACCGGCGTGCCGGCCTCGGCCCCGGCCCGGATGAACTGCTCGGCCCGGTCGAGGTAGTCCAGATCGCAGTCGCGGCGCACGTCCAGGGTGAGCTGCTCGCCCTCGGTGACGTCGGTGTCCCCGGCCTTCGCCGTGACCATCCGGGACACCGGGTCGCGGCCCGGCCGGTACCAGGGGTCCTCCGGCCACAGCGACTCGTCGTAGGTGCGCGGCGGCCCGGACCACTCGGCGAAGCCGTGATCCGTCGGCCAGCGTCCCGGGCCCTCGCCGACATGCCACTTGCCGTACACGGCACAGGCGTACCCGGCGTCCGTCAGCACGTCGCCCAGCGTCTTCTCCCACGCCACCAGGCCCCAGCCGGTCGCGGCGCCCACGGGGGCGGTGTGCGTCCCGGAGCGGATCGAGAACCGGCCGGTCAGCAGCGCCGAACGGGTCGGTGTGCACTGTGCCTCGGGCGCGTAGTTGGTCAGCCGGAAGCCCTCGGCGGCGAACGCGTCGATGCGGCGGGTCCACGCCCCGCGAAACGGTCCGCCGCTGTAGCAGCTCACCTCGCCGAACCCGAGGTTGTCCACGTGGAAGAACAAGATGTTCGGACGGGCCGCCCCTGCCCGCTCGTCCGTCGGCACCTCTGCCATGTCCGTACCTTCCGTGGCTCGCCCGCCGGCCACCCGTCGCATGGGCTCACTCCATGCGACCACGGGTACTGAGCCGTGTCGCGCGGTCCGTGCCAGGGCTGCTGCCCTAGAGTGATCACACGGCTGGCGAACCGACCGGACGCAGCCCGCCCCCGGACCGTAAGGGAGCCTTCCGCCGTGAGCGTCACCGCGACGCGCGTGCCGCTGCCGGGCGGCGTGTTCACGTTCGGCTCCGACGATTTCTACCGCGATGAGCGGCCCGCCCGCCCGGCCTCCGTCGGCGCGTTCGCCCTCGATCGGCATCCGGTGACCAACGCCCAGTTCGCGGCTTTCGTCGACGCCACCGGGTATCTCACCACCGCGGAACGTCCGCTGACTCCGTCGCAGTTCCCGGACCTCGCCGACGAGGACCGCGAGCCGGGCTCGCTGGTGTTCACCGGCACCGCGGGGCCGGTGCCCCTGACCGACTCCCGCCGCTGGTGGTCCTGGGTTCCGGGAGCCAACTGGCACCGCCCGCGCGGACCCGGCTCGTCGCTGGACGGCCTCGAGAAGCATCCCGCGGTCCACGTCAGCTTCAACGACGCCACCGCCTACGCCATCTGGGCCGGCGGCCGCCTGCCCACCGAGGCCGAGTGGGAGTACGCCGCCCGCGGGGGCCGACCCCCGACCACCTATGCCTGGGGTGACGAGCGCAACCCCGGTGGCCGAGTCATGGCCAACACGTGGCAAGGCGCCTTTCCGTACCGCAACGACGGTGCTGCGGGCTGGAAGGGGACGTCCCCGGTCACCGCCTTCCCGCCCAACCCCTTCGGCCTGCTGGACATGATCGGCAACGTCTGGGAATGGACTGCCGACGACTATCGTCGGCCCGATCCGACCGGTGCCCGGCCCTGCTGCGCACCCGCAGCTCCGGCAGGCCACTGCGACACTCGACGCGTGCTCAAAGGCGGCTCCCACCTGTGCGCTGCGGAATACTGCCTGCGGTACCGCCCCGCGGCACGGTCACCACAAGACCCCGACTCCTCCGCGAGTCACATCGGCTTCCGCGTCGCCTACGACATCCAGGACCGGACGACCCGGTCGGCGGGGCGACCGGGACAGACCGCGCCGCGATCGCATCAAGACCCCGAACTCATCCAGCCCGGTGAAGCTCGTGGTGAAAGACGGAGGATGCCCGGAAGAAGTCGACGATCGCTGGGGTGATCGTGGCTGCGGCGGGGTTGTGCGGCCGGTCGGGCAGTGCGAGCCGTTGGCCGTCGGGGAGAGCGGAGACCATGGCGTCGACGGCGGCTGTCGCCCAGTCGGTCGTCAGGGCCTCGACGACCAGCACCGGGATCTCGACTCTCTTGAGGGTCTTGAAGAGCTGGGCGAGGTCCACGAGCAGCGCGGCCAGGTCGGTGCTGTGTGCCGCTTCCCAGAAGGGAGCGGTTTTCAGCTGTGCGACGAATTCGGCGCTCAGGCCGATGCCCGCGGTGAGGAACAGCTCGACCACGGCATCCATGCGGCCGTCGGAACGTCCTGCTTCCCGCCGGTTGATGAGGGTGGGGGACTGGGTGTTCCGAGTGTCGGGAGTATAGGGCGGCTCCCATAGCACCAGGCGGGTGAAGGGGATCCCGCGTGCGGCCGCCTCCAAGGCGATACGGGCACCGGCCGCTGCCCCGAAGGCCATGGCCTTTCCTCCAGCCGCCTCGACGAGTGCAGCGATGTCGTCGTATTCGCCCTCTGACGCGCAGTGGCCGACCCGTTTGCCGTCAGAGCCGCGCTGCCGGTGATGATAGACAGTGAAGTGCTCGGCGAGTTGATCGGGAAGGTCGTCCCGGAGGCCGGCGGAATGGGCCTCGATCAGGAGAACCGCGGGTCCGGTTCCCCGGCACTCGTAGGGGATGCGTGTCCCGTCAGCAGAAGGGAGATGCATGGAGAGTGCTTGTCCAGATGCCACATCGATGTCCTCGCCTGTCTCGTGGTCGTGAAGCCATCGTGGACGATCGGCAGTTGGCACTGCCAACGGTTTCATCCCCTGCTTAAAAGGCCTGGTAACCGTGCCGAGCCGACGTGGCCTTGACCGGTCCCGAGCGCTGCCCGGATCATCAGAACCGTGCTGCGGATCCGGTTCACCGATGAAGATCTGGCTCGAACCCGGCTCGCCGAAGGACCCGACCTCGGTATGGAGTTGTCGCTGAGCGTTGATGTGCTTCACCGCCGCTCGCGCGATCTGCGCTACCGCGGTTGGCGTGAGGGTCTGGATCCCAGGTGGCGTTCGGCCGCTTTTCCCCTCCTCGGCTTCTGTGGCCCCCGGTACGCCACCGACATGTTCGATGATGTGGTCACTCCGGATCCGGACCTGACTGCCGAGAACCTCTTGCGGTTCCCCCGTGATCTGCGACGAGGGTCGTTGCGGGAACTCGTGGCGGTCCGACGCCCCACGATGCTCGTCGAGCGGCTCGCCGCCGATGACCCGGAAGCGCTGCGAAGGCTGGCCGAAGTCGTCCGTGCTTATCAGAACTCAGTGATTCGGCCGGTGTGGGAGCAGGTCCGTGCGGTGATCGAGGCCGACCGGGCCAGGAGGATGCGGGCGTTGGCGTCCGGAGGAGTCGAGCAGCTGCTCAGCACGTTGCACCCGGCGGTGAGTTGGCGGGCGCCGGTCCTTCAGGTCGCTTCCCTCAGTGGTATCGACTCGGACGTCAGGCTGAAGGGCACCGGTCTGGTTCTGCAGCCGGCAATCTTTGCGATGAAACATCCGTTGTTCGCCTCGTACTGGCGTTTCGAAGACAGCCCGACCCTGGTGTTCCCGGCATGTGGCGACGGCATGGTCCTGGGCGCCAGGGAGCCTCGTTCGCTCACCAGAATCACGGCACTCCTGGGCCGTGGACGCGCCGCGACGCTGGAGACGATCGCCCAGCAGGAGGGCCTGACCACCGGGGAGATCGCACGGCGCCTGGGAACGTCCGCCGCCGCCGCCAGCCAGCACACGGCGGTATTGCGAGACGCCGGCCTCATCGCGACGCGGCGCAACGGAAGCAGTGTCCTGCACACCATCACGCCGCTGGGACAGGCGCTGTTGGGGCAGTGACGATGCACCGCACGACCTTGTGGACACTTCGGTTGTCGCGCACTCATCGACAACCGACCACGGTCACAACCACCCGCGCTTCGCGGCCATGATCCCCGCCTCGAAGCGGCTTTCCGCATCCAGGCGTTCCATGAGCTCCGCCATGATGCGGCGGACGGTCCGCCCGGAGACGCCGAGGCGCTTGGCGGCGGCATCGTCGGTACTGCCGGCGGCGAGCATCTGCAGGAGGGCGCGCTCCATGCTGGTCAAGCCGGTGGCGTTCTCCATCGGCCGCGGCTCGGCCAGTGGTGTCGCGGCCGCCCACGTCTGCTCGAACAACGTGATCAGCTGGTGCACCAACCCCGGATTGGTCGTGTGGACGCGTCCGGCCCACGGGTCGTCCGGATCCAGGGGGAGAGCGGCCGCCGAGCGGTCGACGATGAGCAGACGCTGGGCCAGCACCGGCGTGGTGCGCACCTGCGCGCCGTTCTCGGTCAGCCACTGCCCGTAGGCCAGTGTCGGCGGATGGTTCCGGATCGCATCCTGATACACGATCCGGCAGTTCACGCCGCGGCCCAGGATGACGGCGTCCGCCGTCTTCGCCGCTTCGAGCGTCTCCGCCGGCACGGCGGACCCGGGGATCAGCGACAGCACCTCGGTGCCGGCACCGGCCACCATGGCGTCCAGCCGGTCCTGGATCGCGTCGAGATTCGTGAGGTGCTCGGTGTCGCCCGAACCGATTTCGGCCGCCTGCCGCTCCGTGCGTTCGACGACTATGCGTTCCGCCGCGGCGCGGGTCTGCTCGATCGCCCAGCCGCGCGTCGCGAGCTCTTCCTCCTGGCGGCGGATCAGCAACTGGAGCCCGACCTCGGGCGGTACCGGGACGAGCCTGTCGGGCTGCTCGCGGGACTGCCGCAGCAGGGCCAGTTTCGCCAGTTGGTCCAAGGCCGTCCGGACCTGGGACTCCTCCACCCCGAGGATGGAGACCAGTGAGTCGACCCCAGCTTCGGGGTCGCCCAGCATCGCGGTGTAGACGGCCTGCGCGACGGCGTCCAGCCCAAGCGTTTCCATATCCAGTGCACCCCCGTGAGAACCACCTGCCCCGTACTGGAATCGACCATGGCACGTGTATGCGTGCCCTGCAATAGCCTCCGGAGGCTTCCGGGCGCGTGCCGGACCTGCGGCTTCGTCGTCACAAAGCGGCCAGGCCGCCGGTGGACAGGCCGGAAGCCTTCCCCGGCCGCCGCGCCGCGGCCACACTCGAACTCATCAGGCCGGGACGCCCGGCACATCGGGTGAGCAGCATCGATGCCCGCGACACCCGACTGGATGATCTTCCTCTTCCTCTGCCGATCGGAGCTACTTCCATGTCCAAAACCGTCCGCGCCCTGGCCCTCGCCGCCCTGCTGACCGTCCCCGTGCTCGCGAGTGCCACGGCGCATCCGCAGGCCGTCGCGGCCAAGGACCGGGTCGTCTCCGCTCCCTGCATGGCCTGCGCGAGCTGACGCCGTGAACCTCGTCCTGATCACGCTGACCGCCCCGGACGGCGTGATCACCGCGACCGAGATCGACGCGCAGATGCTCACCGACATCCTGTGGGCCAACGTCGTCGCGGGCGACCGCATCGAGCACATCAGCGTCCAGGCCGGCATGTGCCAGAACTCTTACACGGCGGCACTGTTCCTGTTGCCCGCATGCCCCGGCCGGCACGTCTCGGGCAAGGCGCTCGCCGAGACCGCGGCCCGCGTGTGCCGGACGGCGATCGCCACCTCGCCGACCCTCAACGGCTGGACCGCCAGCGCTGACCTCGTCGGCCTGCTGTCCGGCGACTGAGCCCGTCTATATCAGCCATCTACAACAACCATCGATCACCCAGGAAAGGGACGCCACCATGTCTTCCAAGCCGTCTTCCAAGACCATCGGAAAGCGCACCACCCGCATCGCCATGACGCTGGGCGCCGCCGCCCTCGCCATCGCCGGAACGGCCCTGCCGGCCCACGCCACCTACGGCCCCGTCACGGATCCGACGTCGACCGGCACCATGGGACCCGGTTTCGGGGCCCACATCACCCGCGACCAGGTCCTCGCCCGGGCCAAGGAGTGGCTCACCGCGGACGGCGGCAGCGGCGTCGCCTACAGCGAGAGCGCGGCCTGGAAGGACGGCGCGACCGGCGGCCCGTACCGCACCGACTGCTCCGGGTTCGTCTCGATGGCCTGGGCACTGGACCAGAGCCGGGTCACCCAGACCCTGCCGGAGGTCGCCACGCAGTTGGGCAGCCTGGACGATCTCAAGCCCGGCGACATGATCGACCACACCTCGACCCACGTCGTGCTGTTCGAGAGCTGGACCGACAGCAGCCACACCGTCGCGAACATCATCGAGGAGCCGCACTCGGGAGAGACCGCCAAGGAGACCACGTTCACCCGCGACTACCTGACCTCCAACGACTTCCTCCCGTTCCGCTACAACAACATCGTCGACTCGTCGTCCGGTGACGTGTGGGAGCGGGTGCGGACCGCGGACGGGAGCTGGGCCTCGTCCGCGACCAAGGTCGACGCGAACACGTCGATCACCTCAGAGTCCCTGGCCACGCTCCCGGATGGTACGGCGCACCTGTTCACCGTGGTCCCCGGCTCCGGGGTCTGGGAGCGGGTGCGCGCGGCGAACGGCACCTGGCAGGGCAGCGCGACGCAGGTCGCCACCAACGGCGCCATCACCGCGGTGACCGTCGTCGGCCTGCCGGACGGCAGCATCCAGCTCGCGGATCTCATCCCGGGCTCGGGTGTGTGGCTGCGTACGAAACTGGCGAACGGCTCCTGGTCGAGCACCGCGACCAAGATCGACGCCAACGGCTCGATCTCGGGGCTGGCCTCGGCCGTCCTCCCCGACGGCTCCGTGCATCTGTTCACCGTCGTGCCCGGCGCCGGGGACTGGGAGCGGGTGCGCAGCGCGAACGGCACGTGGGCCGGCAGCGCCACCCAGGTGTCCACCAACGGCAGCATCACCGCGGTGACCGCAGCCGGCCTGCCGAACGGCACCGTCCAGCTCGAAGCGCTCATCCCGGGCTCCGGCGTGTGGCAGCGCACCAGCGCCGCCAACGGGACGTGGCCGAACAACGTCACCCAGATCTCCACCACCGGCTCGATCTCCGCCATCGGCTCGGCCGCTCTGCCGGACGGCACCACCCACCTGTTCACCGTGGTGCCCGGCGCGGGGGTCTGGGACCGCATCCGGGCGGCCGACGGCACCTGGGCCGCAGACGCCGCCCAGATCGCGACCAACGGTTCCATCTTCGCCGTCGCCGCCGCCGGGCTGCCCAACGGTGTCCTGGACCTCACCGACCTCGTCTAAGAGCCCTGTCGTTCCAGGGAGCCGGCCCATCGCGGCCGGCTCCTGTCATCCCAACCGATTCATCGCATCTGCAGGAGATCCCATGCCTTCCATCGCCGGCGTCATACGCCAGCCGAAGCGAGCGTTCGCCGTCGCGGCCGCCGCGACCGCGTTGCTCAGCTCCTCGCTCACATCCGCACAAGCCGGTGCCACAGCAACGCCGACTCGGACGGTGACGTATCAGGGATATCGGTTCACTGTTCCCCAGGACTGGAACGTCGTGGACCTGGCCGCCCATCCCGGCCAGTGCGTTCGCTTCGATCAGCACGCCCTCTACCTCGGTACCCCGTCGCCGGACCAGAACTGTCCCGCCGGGCTGATCGGCCGGACCGAGGCGATGCTGGTTCAGCCCGCGCAGAGCAGCCCAGGGGAGCGGGGGACCGTGCTCAACTCCGTCAGCCACGAGTACACCGCCACCGCCGAGGGGATTCGCGTGACGGCGACCTACGCCGGCGCTGCGGGTCTCGTCCGCTCCATCCTCGGCCGGGCCGGTCTGCCGACTGGCGCGCCTACCGCCCGGACTACAGCTGCGATGGATGCTTCCACTGCCGCTTCCACTGCGGCTTCCAACACCGCGTCCACCGCCGCCACCCTCTCCGCGGCCGCGACGAACTACACCGGAAAAGCCTTCGACGCCTGCACCGCGCCCTCCTCCAGTGCGATGAGCACGTGGATGGCGTCCTCCCCGTACGGCGCCGTGGGCATCTATTTCGGCGGCGACAAGCGAGCCTGCGCCCAGCCCAACCTGACGGCCTCCTGGGTCCAGCAACAGGCCACCGCTGGGTGGCGGTTCATACCGCTCTACGTGGGCCCGCAAGCAGGTGAGATCAGCTCCCCGAGCAGCGAGGGCACCGCCTGCGCCGACGACGCGGTCGCCCAGGCGTCAAGCCTCGGATTCGGGCCGGGCTCGGTGCTGTACTACGACATGGAGAGCTACAGCTCGGGGACCTCCACCGTCCTCACCTTCCTGTCAGCTTGGACGGCAGAGCTGCACGCCAAGGGCTACAAGTCCGCCGTCTACAGCAGCTCCTCGACCGGTATCGCCGACGTGGTCAACAGTGTCGGCTCCGGCTACCACCTTCCGGACGTGCTGTACTTCGCCCGCTGGAACGGCACGGCCGACACCGACGACCCGGTCATCCCGAGCTCGGAGTGGGCCGGCCACCAGCGGGTCCACCAGTACAGCGGCACCCACACCGAGACCTGGGGCGGCACGTCCCTCGGCATCGATTCGGACTACATGGACGTCTCGGTAGCCTCCTCGAGCGGTTCCTCCGGCGATGTGTGGGAGCGGGTGCGGACCGCGGACGGGAGCTGGGCCTCGTCCGCGACCAAGGTCGACGCGAACACGTCGATCACTGCCGAGGCCTCAGCCGTGCTGCCGGATGGCACGGTGCACCTGTTCACCGTGGTCCCCGGCTCCGGGGTCTGGGAGCGGGTGCGCGCGGCGAACGGCACCTGGCAGGGCAGTGCGACGCAGGTCGCCACCAACGGCGCCATCACCGCGGTGACCGTCGTCGGCCTGCCGGACGGCAGCATCCAGCTCGCGGATCTCATCCCGGGCTCGGGTGTGTGGCTGCGTACGAAACTGGCGAACGGCTCCTGGTCGAGTACCGCGACCAAGATCGACGCCAACGGCTCGATCTCGGGGCTGGCCTCGGCCGTCCTCCCCGACGGCTCCGTGCATCTGTTCACCGTCGTCCCCGGCGCCGGCGACTGGGAGCGAGTGCGCTCCGCGGACGGCACCTGGGCCACCAGTGCCACGCAGGTCTCGACCAACGGCAGCATCACCGCCGTCACGGCGGTCGGCCTACCCGACGGCACCCTTCAGCTTGAGGCCCTCATCCCGGGGTCGGGGGTCTGGCAGCGCACCCGCGCCGCGAACGGAACCTGGCCCAACAACGTCACCCAGATAGCCACCACGGGTTCGATCTCCGCGATCGGTTCCGCCGCACTCCCGGACGGCACGGTGCACCTGTTCACCGTCGTACCCGACGCGGGAGTCTGGGACCGGCTGCGCTCGGCGAACGGTACGTGGGCGGCCAACGCCGCGCAGATCGCCACCAATGGTTCGATCTTCGCCGTCGCGGCGGTCGGACTGCCCGACGGCACTCTGGATCTCACGAACCTCGTCTGAAGTACCGGGAGTCGAGGACTTCGGGCGTATGCGGGGTACGGGCGCAGGCTGGAGAAGTCAGCGCTGAAAGCGGTGGCCGCCGGGGTCGTGGCGGCCACCGCTGGATCGTCCCTGGCGCCGCCGGGTGCCGGCGTCAGGGGCTGATCTCCTTCGTCAGGCGCTGATCTCCTTCTTGGAACCGGCGGTGATTTCGATCTTGCGGGGCTTGGCCTTCTCGGCGATGGGGATGCGCAGGGTGAGAACGCCGGCGTCGTAGTCGGCCTTGACGTTCTCGGAGTCCAGGGTGTCGCCGAGGAACAGCTGGCGGGAGAACGCGCCCAGGGGCCGCTCGGAGATCTCGGTCTTGGCCGTGCCGGGGGCGGTGGGGCGGCGCTCGGCCTTGACGGTCAGTACGTTGCGCTCGATGTCGACGTCGATCGCGTCCAGGGACACGCCGGGCAGGTCGAAGCAGACCACGAACTCGCTGTCCTCGCGCCAGGCGTCCAGGGGCATCGGGTTCGGGCGGGACCAGGTGCCCGCGGCGGTGGTCCCGAGAAGCTGGCTGGCGATGCGGTCCAGGTCACGGAACGGGTCGGTGCGCATCAACATGGGGGTCACCTCCAGGTGTGTGTCCGAGTCGGGGTCGACTCGCTGACGACTCAGGTATAACATGTCGTCGGAGCGACGACAAGCGAAGACGTCGCCGAAAGGATGACGTCAATGGGACACGCGGAGAACCACCCGGACCCGGTGGCCGCGGGCGGGTTCGACACCGGCGCGGCCCTGGGCCAGATCACGCGGGCGATGCACGCGGTGCACACGCCGGACGGCGCGTCCGGTGCCGCCCCGGCGGCGCTGAGCGCGAACCAGGTGCTGGCCGCGCTGACGCTGCTGCGCGAGCTGCGCACGCGGATAGCCGGCTGGGAGCCGGAGCTGATCGAGGCGGCTCGTGCGCTGGGCACCAGCTGGGCCGACCTGGCCCCGGCCCTGGGCGTGGCCAGCAGGCAGGCCGCCGAGCGCCGCTATCTGCGGCTCCGGCCCTCGCCGGACGACACGGTCAGCACCGGTGACCAGCGGGTCGCCGCCGAGCGGGACAAACGGGCCGGTGACAAGGCGGTGGCGACGTGGGCCCGGGACAACGCCGGGGATCTGCGGCAGCTGGCCGGGCAGATCGGGGCGCTGGGGGACCTCGGCGCCGGGGCCGATGCCGACCTGGCCGCGCTGCGCCGGGCCCTGGGCGGCGACGACGCCGCCGACCTGCTGGGGCCGCTCGCCGACACCCGTTCCCATCTCACGGCGGGCCACCCTGGTCTCGCGGAGCAGATCGGCGATGTGAGCCGTAGGACCGCTGAGGTGCGCGCCGCCTCCGACCGGGCGCGCCGGCCGGTCCAGCCCTGAGGAAGCCCGACAGACAAGACCGACCGAAGCCCGACCGAAGACCGACCGACCTGTCGCGGGCCCCGCGTCCGCGGCCGTGCCCCGTCAACCGGATCATCACCAACCACGCGAAGGAGCATCCGCAGGTGGCCAGTAACAGTAGTGCCCAGACCCTGGAGTTCCAGGCCGAGACCCGTCAGCTGCTGCAGCTGGTCATCCACTCGATCTACTCGAACAAGGACATCTTCCTGCGCGAGCTGATCTCGAACGCCTCCGACGCCCTGGACAAGCTGCGTCTGGAGTCGCTGGTCGATTCGGGGCTGGACGCGGACACGTCCGACCTGCACATCGTCCTGGACGTCGACAAGGACGCGCGCACGCTGACCGTGCGGGACAACGGCGTGGGCATGACCCGCGACGAGGTGGTGGAGCTGATCGGCACCATCGCCAAGTCCGGCACCGCGAGCCTGCTGGAGAAGGTCAAGCAGGCCAAGGACGCCGAGGCGGCCCAGAACCTGATCGGGCAGTTCGGCGTCGGCTTCTACTCGGCGTTCATGGTCGCCGACAAGGTGAGCCTGCGGACCCGTCGTGCGGGTACGGACGAGGGCACGTTGTGGGAGTCCGACGGCCAGGGCACGTACGAGATCTCGGCTGTCGACGACCTGCCGGTCGGCACGACCGTCACGCTGCATCTGAAGGAGGCGGACAGCGAGGACGGGTTGGCGGACTATCTGGCCGAGTGGAAGATCCGGGCCATCGTGAAGCAGTACTCGGACTTCATCCGCTGGCCGATCCGCATGCCGGTGGAGCGCGGCGAGTCCGAGGGTGTGGCCGTGACCGAGATGCAGACGCTGAACTCGATGAAGGCGTTGTGGTCCAAGGCGCGCAGCGAGGTGACCGAGGCCGAGTACAACGAGTTCTACAAGCAGATCAGCCACGACTGGACCGATCCGGCGCAGATCGTCCACATGCGCTCGGAGGGCACGTTCGCCTACGACGCGCTGCTCTTCATCCCCTCGCAGGCCCCGTTCGACCTGTTCGCCCGGGAGACCAAGCGTGGCGTTCAGCTGTACGTCAAGCGCGTGTTCATCATGGACGACTGCGAAGCGCTGATGCCGAACTACCTGCGCTTCGTCAAGGGCGTCGTGGACGCCCACGACCTGTCGCTGAACATCTCCCGCGAGATCCTGCAGCACGACCGCCACATCCGCGGCGTGCGCCGCCGCCTGGTCAAGAAAGTCCTCGGCACCCTCAAGGACATGCAGGCCGGCGACGCCGAGGGCTACGCGAAGCTGTGGGGCCAGTTCGGCCGGGTGCTGAAGGAAGGGCTGATCGAGGACCCCGACAACGCAGAGGCCTTGCTGGAGCTGATCTCGGCGGACTCCACCCATGACGCCACCGCGCCGACAACGCTGCGCGAGTATGTGGAACGGATGAAGGACGGCCAGGACGTCATCTACTACCTCACGGGTGCTTCCCGGGCGGCGGTGGAGAACTCCCCGCACATGGAAGCCTTCCTCGCCAAGGGGTATGAGGTCCTGATCCTCACCGACCCGGTCGACGAGGTCTGGGTCGAGCAGGTCTCCGAGTTCGGCGGCCATCGCTTCCAGTCCGTCGCCAAGGGCCAGGTGGACCTCGACGACGCCGAGGGCGACGGCGACGGCGACGGCGAGAAGGCCAAGCGCGAGGCCGACTTCGCCGCCCTGCTGCCGTGGCTGGCCGCCACGCTGGGCGACCACGTCAAGCAGGCGCGGTTGTCCAGCCGGTTGACCACATCGGCGGCTTGCGTCGTCGGTGACGCCGACGACATGACCCCCATGCTGGAGAAGATGTACCGGGCGATGGGACAGCAGATGCCCCCGGTGAAACGCATCCTGGAGATCAACCCGCAGCACCTGCTGATCACCGGGCTGCGCACGGCCCACGAGAAGAACCCCGACGATCCGGCACTGCCCGAGCTCGCCGAGATCATCCTGGGCACCGCGCTGCTCGCCGAGGGCGGCGACCTGCCCGACCCCGCCCGCTTCGCCCGGCTGCTCAACGACCGCCTGGCGCACCAGTTCTGATCGACGACCGGGCGCGGTCCGCCGGCTGGCTGGCCGCGCCCGACTTCTTCGCACCTTCCATCACCACCAGCACCGGACCCATTCGCCCGCACCATGACCGTAGTCGCGCTTCCCGACACCGCGCTCCGCGAACCCGCGCTCCCCGAACCCGCGCTCCCCGAACCCGCGCTCCCCGAACCCGCGCTCGCCGCCCAGCGGCTGTCGCCCGACCTGGACGCCGCCACCCATGCCTCGGTCGACGCCCACGAAGCGACCCGCGCCCTCACCGACACCGTGCTGGCCTGCCGATACCTGCCCGCGGAGATCTACCAGTACGCACCACACCTGTCGTACGCCCTCGCCGCCGTCGTGGCCGCTGCTCGCGCCCTGACCGGCATCACCCGCTACGCCACCGCCCACCCCAGCCCTGACCGCCTCGCGGCCCTGCGCCAAGCCACGGCTGACCTGACCGCTTCCACGACGACACTGCGGGCTCAGATCTCCGCACTGGCCGACGCCGCCGCCCTTCACCACCAGCACGCCGCGCTTCCGGCCCAGCAGCCCGCCGAACGTCCGTTGCCAGCCGACCCGCGCTCAAGAAGAGGGCCCGAAGTCGACGCCGCTCTGCACCCACGTCTTCACCGGAGCACGTAGAGGTTGTTGAACGGATTCTCCATCTCGACGCGCCGCACCTCGCTGAAGCCCGCTTCGGCGGCCAGCTCGCGCAGCTTGGCCTCCGGCAGCCCCAACGTGCCGAGCCCCGCGCCGCCGCGGGCCAGCGAGGTGGTCATGCAGTAGAGGAGCGAGAAGCCGTATAGCAGCGTCGCGATCGGCCCCGAGTTCTGGTCCGGGTCGTCGGCGCAGTTGATGTCGAGGCAGACGTAGACGCCGTCCGGTTCCAGGGCGTCCCGGATCGACGTCAGCAGGGCGAGCGGGTCGACCGCGTCGTGCAGCATGTCGAAGGTCGTGATGACGTCGAACTTCTCCGGCAGGCCGGCGGCGGCGTCGCGGACTTCGAACCGGAGGCTGTCGGCCAGGCCGGTGGCCTCGGCTTCCCGCTCGGCCCGGTCGATCACCCCGGCGTTCTCGTCGTAGCCGACGTAGGTGCCGTTCGGGAAGTGCTGCGCCAGAGTGCGCAGCGCGTGCCCGGATCCGGTCCCGACGTCGGCGACCCGGGCGCCCGCCTCGAGCTTCGCCCTTACCTCGGGAAGCAGCGGCAGCCACAGCTGGACCAGCATGTTCTGGTGCCACTGCGCGGTGAAGCGGGAGGTGCCGACCCAGACGTCCTCGTCGAGCTGGTCCGGTGCGATGCCGCCACCCTGGCGGAAAGCGTCGACGAGCTCGTGGTATCCCTGCAGTGCGCCGAGCAGCTCTTGGTGCACACCGCCGAAGAAAGCCGGGCCGGGCTCCACCGCCAGCACCGGCGCGTGCGCCGCCGGGAGGGCGAACCGGCCGTCCGGCTCGCGGGTCAGGTAGCTCGCCGCCGTCATGCCGCGCAGCCACTCCCGGACGTAGCGCTCGTCGCAACCGGCTCGGTCGGCGAGTGCGGCACTGTCGGCCGGTCCGTGCTCGGCGAGTTGCTTGAACAGGCCGAGCCGGTCGCCGAGGGCGGCCATGAAGACGGTCGCCGCGGCCGCCGTGTCGCCCAGGACGCGCCCGGTGAAGGCGTCGACCGCCTGCTCATCCGGTGCTGCGACATCGCTGTCGGCCGCCATGGAATCCTCCTTGGATGACTGGTTTCTCACCAGCCTCGGACGAGGTCCCGTCCACCAGACACCTGAGCAGGGCTGTATGGGTGAGCGGCACGACCTCGACGGCATGACCGCGTTCCCGACCCAGCCGGGTGGAGTCGGTCGCGGCCCGCGAGCATCACTTACGGGAGCTGAGGAGCTGAGGAGCTGTTCGCCGACGCCGACGCCGAGGCCGTATCTGGTGACCTGGAGTTAAGCGCCGGCGCCGTGGAGCAGGATCGCGGTGATGAAGTCGGGGGCCTGGCGGGAACCCATGTGGCCTTCGAGCGTGAGCTCCCATGCGGTCTCGGCCAGGCCGCAGAACGTCGAGGCCAGCCAGGTGGCCGGCATGTCCTTGCGCAGCAGTCCCAAGTCTTGGCCGCGTTGCATGAGCGTGACGGTCCGCCTGAAGACCGCTTCTGCCCGGTCGCTGGCGTCCGGCACGCCGAGCACGTCGGGCTCGACGTAGACGAGGTTCCACAACTGCGCGAACGGACGGTAGTCGGCGACCATGGCGGTCAGCACCTGCTCGATCGGTGAGGTGTCCTTCTCGGCGTGGGCCAGGGCCCGGTCGCAGTCGTCGAGGATCTTCACGGCCATGGCCTGCACGAGGTTCTGGCGGGTGGGGAACAAGCGGGTCAAAGTGGCCCGGCTGATGCCCGCGGAGGCGGCGATGGCCTGCATCGACGCTCCCCGATCTTTGGCCAGGACCGGGATGGCCGCGTCCAGCACCTCCGTGGCATCAGTTCGCATCGCCGTATCAGCTCCCGCCAGTCTCTATTGAAACATCTATGTCTCAATGTATGCTTGCAAGCATCAAGAGCATTCTAGCGGGCGGGGATGCCACCCACCTCATAGAACAGAACAGATAGGCAGACCGACCGTGGAGATGCACCGCCGACGTTTCCTGCAGAGCGTGGGCCTGGGCCTGCCCAGCCTGGCCGTTCTCAGTTCCCTGTCCGCCTGCGGAGGCGGCGGCGACGGCGCCGCGACCGCCGGTTCGCCGTCGACCGCCGGTTCCACCCCGGCCGCGGGCGAGAACGTGATCGTCGTGGGCGCCGGGATCAGCGGTCTGGCCGCCGCCCGCGCCCTTGCCGACCGGGGCCTGGCGGTGACGGTGCTGGAGGCCCGGGACCGGATCGGCGGCCGCGTCTGGACCAGCACCGCCTGGCCCGGTCTGCCGCTCGACCTCGGCGCCTCGTGGATCCACGGCGTCGACGGCAACCCGCTCACCGCACTGGCGGCCAGGGCGAACGCGAAGACGATCGTGACCGACCTCGACAGCACCACCGACTACTCGGCGGACGGCAGCGAGCTGACCGCCGCCCAGACCCAGGCGCTGGAACGCTGGCGGAAGGCCGCCGCCGACGCACTCACCAAGTTCCAGGCCGAGGAGGACAAGGACGCGCCGGTGCGCGCCGTCGTCGAGGACGCGGTCGACTGGCCCTCACTGTCGGACGAGGACAAGGCCCTGCTCAACTGGGACCTGAACGACTACGAGCACGAGTATTCCGGCAGCGTGGAGCAGATGTCGGGTCTGTACTTCGACGACGACGCCAAGATCAACGGCGCGGACGTGCTGTTCCCGCAGGGCTACCACCAGATCACCGACCTGCTCGCCGCCGGGCTGACCATCCGGACGGGACAGGTCGTCCAGCGCGTCGACTGGACCTCCAGCGGCGTCACGGTCACCACCGGCAAGGGGACCTTCCAGGCCGACCATGTCGTGGTCACCCTGCCCTTGGGTGTGCTGCAGAGCGGAGCCGTCACGTTCGGTCCCGGCCTGCCCGCGGAAAAGGCGGCCGCGATCAGCAAGCTCGGCATGGGTGTGCTCGACAAGTGCTACCTGCGTTTTCCCAAGACGTTCTGGGCCGACACCGACTGGCTGGGCTACGTGCCGGACCTCGAGCACTATGGCCAGTGGGCCCAGTGGGTCAACGTCGCGCGGCCCACCGGCCAGCCGGTGCTCCTCGGCTTCAACGCCGCCGACTTCGGCCGCACCATCGAGAGCTGGAGCGACGCCCGGATCGTCGACAGCGCCATGGCCACGCTGAAGACCATCTACGGCGGCGACATCCCCGCACCGCTCGGATACCAGATCACCCGTTGGGCCTCAGATCCCTACGCGCTCGGCTCCTACTCCTACAACAAGCTCGGTTCCACTCCGGCCATGCGTGACCAGCTCGCCGCCGCCATCGCGGGCCGGGTGCACTTCGCCGGCGAAGCCACCGACAAGATGAACTTCGCCACCGTCCACGGGGCTTACAACTCCGGCCTTCGAGCCGCCAAGGAGATCACCGGCTGAGAACGCTCGCTCGGTGCTCAGCCGACGACACCGTCACCGGGCAAGGCGAGCCCGTGGACCGACGAGGCCAGCGTACGAGGCGTCACACCGTGTTGCTCGGCGTCAGGGTCGGCGCCCAATTCGATCAACCGCATGACCACGTCGGCGTACTCCGGCCAACTGCCGGCGCCGTAGGCGCTGACGGCGTTGACGAGCAACAGCCAGCTGTGCGCGCGCAGCGCGGGGAGATCGAGGCCGGAAGGATCGGCGAGAGCGGTCAGAGACAGCTCGGGACCGTCGCAGCCGATCACATCGAGCAACGCCTGCATGCCGTCGTGGTCCGTCAGCCTTTCCTGCCCGCGCCCGAGTTGCCGCCAACTCTGCGGTACGAGAGGGCCGAACGGGGTCTGGGATCCAGGCGCACCACCCACAGCGGTCTCCTCTCGGTCGGGGTGAGCTCATTCATATCAGGGGGCGAGGACTTCCTTGGCGGCGCGGAGGCCCGAAAGACCGCCGTGGAAGCCCAGCGCGGGCGGGTATGCCCGGCCCCGCTTGGCGTGGGGGCGGTGACCACGACCGTGGTCACCGCCCGCCGGTTCCGCCGTCGCGGCGTCAGCTCAGGCGGTGATGCCGAACTTCGCCAGGAGTGCGCGAGCGGCGATGTTCCCGCTCTTGACCGCTCCGCTCATCATGCCGCGTTCGGCGTAGGGCGCCGTGTGCTCGCCACAGAAGTAGACGCCGCCCTCCGCCGTCGCCTCATAGCCGCCGAAGGCCGCCCATTGTCCCGGCCGGTAGTAGCAATAGCTGCCTCCGGCGAAGGGATCGTTCACCCAGTTGTCGAGGTAGGCCTTGCCGTTGAAGGAAGCACTGGCCTTCGGGCTCGGATAGAGGGCGTCGTCCGCCGCCAGGATCTGCGAGACGACCGCGGCGGGCGCCGGGCCGTGGTCGGGATAGGCCGAATAGTCGGCGTTGTTGAGCACGACCTGGAGCGGAGGGGCGAAGCTGCTGCCGCCGTAGGTCCCGTTGGTGTTGATGTACGAAGCCTGCCACCCCTCGGAGACGACGGTGTCCGATTCGACGTCCCCGCTGTAGCTGTTCGCTCCCCAGACCTGGTCGGTGAACTGCAGGGTGATCTTCGAGTTCGTGCCGTTGGGTTTCTGGAAGCTCGCGAGTTTGAGGGCGGACAAGCCCGCCTGCGTCATGTCCACGGCCTGGATCACCTTGCCAGTCGGCACGGCGAGGAAGACGTAGTCGCAGACGACCTGGGAGAGCACGCCGCCTGAGCTGAACGTGAGCGTGTAGGTGTTGTCCGTGTTCTGCTTGACGGCTACGAGCTGCTGTCCGAGATGCACGCTCCCGGCGGGGAGCTTGCTCGCGATGGTCTTCGCGACGTTGTCGTTGCCGCCCGGCACGCCCCAGCGCTCGTCGTAGGTGGAGCGACGGTAGGGGAAGACCTGAGTCGTCGTGCCGAGATCCGCGATGAGGTGGAAGGCGCTGATGTCGTCGGGGCGCGCTCCGTATTCGCCGCCGGTCATGGCGTATGCGATGTCCTTGCCGGCGGATCCGGTCATGCCTTCCGGGACGTAGGCATCGATCCATTGTGTCGCGGTCATCCCGGCGTACTGTCGGTTGAAGGCGTTCTGGCTTGCGTACGTGAACGGCCACACGCTCTGGTCGAACTGGCTCGACGCCGCGTTCTCGGCGGCGGTGTAAGCCGAGTCGTCCAGCCCGTCCGCGCCGTTGAAGAAGTACTGGTCGCCTCCGTTCGGGTAGTTGAGCCAGAGGTCGTACATCGATCCCATGCCGAGTTCGTTGATGAGGGCGCCGATGCCGTCCGACTGATAACCGGCCTTCTCGTTGGTGTTGACCCCGCCACCACCGTGCTCGAACCACTGTTTCGCGTTGAAGTAGGACTTGTCGGTCCACGTGCGTCCACCGACGCGTGTGCGTGCCTCATAGACCTGAACCGGCCAGCCCGCGCCCTTGAACATCCGCCACGCCGCCGTCAGCCCGGCGTTGCCCGCCCCGACCACGACGACGCGAGGTGCGGTGACCGCGCTCGCCCGGCTGGGGAGCAGGATGTTGGCGCTGAAGGCGGAGGCCGCCCCGGCCGCGACCGCTGTGCCCGCGCCTCGCTTCAGCAGCTGGCGGCGGCTGAGCCGGCGGGCCTCCGCCTCGCGGCGCTCGGCCGACTCGTCCCTCTCCCGCTGCCGACGGGCCTCGAACTCGGCGGAACGGCCGATACTCTCGCGGACCGCGGCCATCTCCCGGTCGAAGATCTCCTGGGACGGCTGCCCGGTCTGCCGGCTCTCCTTGACCGCCCCCACCCATATGTGGCGTCGAACTTTGTGGATCCCACCTGCCATGAAGACCTGCCTCCACTCTTGGCCCGATTGGTGATCAACCGCAGTACCTAGTGATGCTCCCAAGAGTAGAGTGAGACATCGTTGTGTCAATAGAGGCGGAGCGATAGCGCTGTCGCCGTGCGGGACAGCACGAAGCAGACCTCGGTGTCCGAACGCTCGGTGACCGGCCAGCCGCCGGGCCGGCATGACCAGACGCCGACGTCGCCGACCGGACCCGCGACGACTTCGAGCAGGCCGAGGCGCGGGTCGCCGCTGTCGGCACCAGGGCGGAGGCCCGCCTCGGCGAGCGGTCCGGTCACGGTGGCCGACGGGGTGTGAATGAGCGAGGGCCTGGTCGTGTCTCCTTGGGGCCGAGTCGGTGGAGCGGTCTCTGACGAGGTCGCGGGCGGTCGCAGGGGGCTGAGGACTCGAACGCTTGTGTCGCAGTCCTGTAACACCGCCCGAACCGCACCGTTTGACGCCGGACGGGTCAGGTCATGCGGACGTCGGCAGCCGGACCAGCCGGCTTGCATGACAGGACGGAGAACACGATGTACATCGGCATGGGAACCGTCGTCTTGATTCTGGTCATCCTGCTGATCCTCTTCCTCGTCCGTCGGTGAGCGGACGTGCCGGTCACAGCCGGGCGTGGGTGGCGATGTCCTCGCTGAACGCCCGCAGCAGGTCCGGGGTCGCGGTCGGGCGGCACTGGGCGAGGGCCGCGAGGTAGTCCCCTGTGGAGGCGCCGGCCGGCATCCCGTCGGCGGCAGGGGTCTCGGTGCGGCGTCGGCCGTGGATGCGGCCGACGCCCGGCAGGCCGTCGTCCTCGGCGAAGACGGCGCGTTCGAACGCCGTCTGGGCGGCGATGCGCGCGGCGTGGCCGATGTCGGCGGGGCTGAAGCCGTCGCTGGCGGCGACCAGCGCGTGCAGGTCGACGGCGTGGTGCGAGGTGCGGGCGTGCTGAGCCCAGATCGCCTCGCGGGCCGCCGCGTCCGGGGGACCGATCGGGATGACGTAGTCGAAGCGGCCCGGGCGGAGGAAGGCGGGGTCCAGGGCTCGCACCGAATTGGTCGCGCACACCAGCAGCCGGCCGGAGTGCTCCCGGAACGCCGGGATCAGTTTGAGCAGCTCGTTGGTGACGCCGTGCGGGCCGGAGGACGGTGCGCCGTCGCGGACCGCGGCGATCTCCTCGACCTCGTCGATGAAGACGACGACCTGCTCCACCTCGGCGAGCAGGCCGAACGCCTCGCGCATCGCCGCGGCCAGGTTCCCGCCGTCGGCCAGCCGGGACGGCAGCAGCTCGACGAACGGCCAGCCCAGCCGGGAGGCGATGGCGCGGGCGAACGTGGTCTTGCCGGTTCCGGGCGGTCCAAACAGCGCGATCGCGCGCGGCGGCGCGACCCCGTGCGCCGCAGCGAGCTCCGGTTCGGCCAGCGGCAGCACGACGCAGCGTTCGATCAGGCTCCGCTCGGCCGCCATGCCCGCCAGCTTGGTCCACAGATCGCCGGGCAGCGTGCGCCCGCCGAGCCGCTCCAGCGCGTCGGCGCCGGCGGCGGCGACGGGCTCGACCCGCTCGAAATAGGCCACGGCGGAGCGGCGTTCGTAGCCGGCGTTGCGGAGTCCCTCTCCGAGCAGCTCCTCCTCGGGGAGGATGTAGGCGATGCGGCGGACCCGGCTCTCCACCAGGCGCCGCTCCAGCTCGAACAGCAGCCCGCTGGCCAGCCCCCGGCCCCGCCACGCCGGCTCGATGGCGATCCTCATGATCCACGCCCGGTCGCCGTTGACGGATGCGAGCGCGGCGCCGACCACCGTGCCGCCCTGGGTGACGACGGCTGCGGGCTGCCGTGTGGTGAGGGCGTTGATGCATTCGCCCAGCGAGAACACGGACTCCTGGCCCAGGGGCGCGGTCGTGTCGATCAGATGGACTACCGCCGCGAGGTCTTCCTCGCGGTATTCACGGATCAGCCAATTCACGGATATCGGGCTCCTGACGACGCAAGGTTTCGTCTCTGTGCGCAGACCGTAGGGCACCCGCTCAGCGCGCTGGAACCAGCCGGAGTGGCAAGCGACCGGCCGAGTCGGCGACATCATGTATGTGGCAGATGGTCGGTGAGGTAGCCGAGAACGGGATTCCACTCGTGGATGCGGACCCGGGAAAGCACATCGGCGGCGGAGTACGGGTCGCGGTCCACCAGCTCCCAGACCTCTGCTTCGTCCTGGGTGTGGAAGATGAGCAGCCCGCCCGTGTCGCTGACCAACGGCCCGGACAGCTCGTGGACGAGCCGAGGATGGCGGTGGTCGCCGCGGACTGCGACCTCGCCGCACGGGAGCACCTGGCTCTGGCGGACCTCGTGGGCCGGCCGATCGCCGTGAACACCGTGGCCGGGACGACCACCCTGGACCTGTGGCCCGCCGCGGCACGCCCCGCCGAGACGATCGAGGTCACCAACACGGACGACTGGCTCACCGTGATCGCCGCGGGCCGGGGTGAGCTCGTGGCGGGGGACCGGACGGAGGGGTAAAGGTGGGACATTCCTCAGAATCCGCGTGCTGGGAATCTTCCCGGCCCTAGTGGTGCTGAGGGTGTCGCCGACGGCGCCGCACAGTCTCCGTCGGCCGCGGCGCACGTCCGCCGCGTTTCCACCATGGAGGAGAGCGATGCAGAACGATCAGCCCGGCATGAACGAACGTCCCGAGATGCGGGCTCTCGTCCTGGAGGAGTTCGGGACCGAGCCCGTGCTGCGCAGTGTCGAGCGCCCCACGCCCGGACCCGGCGAGGTCCTGGTGCGGATCGAGGCCAGCGGGGTGAACCCGCTGGACCTCAAGATCAAAGCCGGGGCCGCCGGGCACGCCCGGGTGACGCCCCCGGCGGTCCTGGGCATCGACCTGGCCGGTGTGGTCACCGAGGTCGGGCCCGGCGTGACCCGGTTCGACGTCGGCGACGAGGTGTACGGCATGGCCGGTGGCGTCGGCGGCCTGCCCGGCACGCTGGCTGAGTACTCGGCGGTGGACGCCGACCTGCTGGCTGTCAAACCCGCACGGCTCACCATGGCCGAGGCGGCCGCCCTGCCCCTCGCCCTGATCACCGCGTGGGAGGGCCTGGTGGACCGGGCCCGGGTGGGGGAGCACGACTCGGTGCTGGTGCACGGCGGCGCCGGCGGCGTGGGCCACGTCGCGGTGCAGCTGGCCCGGGCGCACGGCGCGAAGGTCTTCGCGACCGGCTCGGCCGGCGATCTGGAGACGATCCGGGCGCTGGGCGCCGAGCCCATCGACTATCGGGCCGTGCCGCGGCAGGACTACGTCGACAAGTACACCGCGGGCGAAGGCTTCGACGTGGTGTTCGACACCATCGGCGGCGCGACGCTGGACTCGTCGTTCGCGGCCGTGCGCACCTACACCGGCCGGGTCGTCAGCATTCTGGGATGGGGCGAGCACAGTCTGGCCCCGCTGAGCTTCCGCGGCGCCAGCTACTCCGGAGTGTTCACCCTGCTGCCCCTGCTGACGGGCCGGAGCCGGGCCCATCACGGCCGGGTGCTCGCCGAGGCCGCCGAGCTGATCGATGCCGGGAAGATCACGCCCATCCTCGATCCGACGCCGTACCACCTGGGTACCGTCGAGGAGGCACATCGTGCGGTGGCCGAAGGGACACGCCGTGGAAAGGTCGTGGTGCAGGTCGGCGGCAGTGCGGAACCGCCTGTGAGCCGGGGCTGAATCAGGGCTGAACCAGGACTGGATCAGCGCCGAGTCAGGGCTGCGCCGCCGCCGCCGGCGCCGCCGACGCTGATCAGGTCCATGTCACGCCTTGCGGACCAGCGGGTCGCCCCCGCGACCACCTCAGGACGCCGCACGCAGTTTGGCCAGCGCCTCAGTCAGGATGTCCTCGGCTTCGGTGGCGCTGCGCCGGTCGCGTACGTACTGCAGGTGCGTCTTGAACGGTGCCACAGCGCCCGTGGCCGGAGGGCTCTCGGGGTCGAGCCCGGCAGGGAGTGCGCAGTGGTGGCAGTCCCAGGTCTGCGGCAGGTCGGCGGACAGGGCGAAGATCACAGGGGTCGAGTGGCCGGCGCCGCACCAGAACGTGATGCTGGTCCGTTCGGCCGCGGGGCCCCGTTCGGAATGGCCGGAAGGGCCTGACCCGATTCTGCTTCCGCGAATGCCGCTGCCACGTGACATGGTCGGAGCCTCCAAAGATTGGCCAACCCCGGACCGAAAGTGGTCGAGCCGCGCCGCCCTGCTCACAGTACGCGCTTTCGGCGCCGCCCATAAGTACCGTGGGGGAAAAGCGCGGGCCCGCACCTCGATGAGGTGCGGGCCCGCGCTCAAGGAACCGACTCGGTCACGGTTCTCAGGCCGCGGTCACTCCGCGACGATGGCGACCGCCTGCGGGCCCTTCTGGCCCTGCGTGACCTCGAAGCTCACCCGCTGGCCTTCCCGCAGCTCACGGTAGCCGTCGGCCGCGATGTTCGAGAAATGCGCGAAGACGTCGGGGCCGCCGCCGTCCTGCTCGATGAACCCGAAGCCCTTTTCCGCGTTGAACCACTTCACAGTACCGGTGGCCATGATTTTCTCCTCCTGGTGGGGGTGGACGAAGAGACTTCCGCACCGTGCGGAGTCCCGGTCGCTGAAATGACCCCGATCCGGAGGTTTCCGGAGAAAACAAAAAAGCGCCTGGAGCCGCAAAGCGTCAGGCGCACACTGAGTTCATGGGTACCACAACTGCAACGACCCAAATGTAGCACAGGTTGACGGGCTGGACGGGCAGGGGTGGGGACCGGGAGACCGACGTCAGCCCGTCACGCGGACCGCCGCCATCCACGTGAACAGTCGCTGAACGCCGGGCGAGTACTCCAGCCCTTGTTCCACGGCGGCGTCCTTCAGGTTCTCAGGGAACGCTGCGTCCGTTGCCATCCGCTCGCGCAGCTGGGACGGCGACTCGACGCCGAGCCCGGTCAGAAGTCGCAGCATGTCGGCATCATCGAAATCCGGATGGACCTCGCCCAGGGCCGCGATGCCGTGCAGCCGATCGATCGTCGCGGGCAAGGTGGCGAGGTACAGAGCCGTCTGCTGCCGCTGGCTGCCGGTGCGAGTCGCCCGCGCGAAACGAGCCGGGGTGGTCAGTCCGGCGGTCGTCAACTGGGCCCGGAAGGGCGCGAACGGCCCGAAGCCGACGAAGTCCGAAGGATGCTTGACCAAACCCATGAACCGCTCGTCGCCGCGTACCGAGGACAGGTCGGGGTCGGTCTGAGCCCGCCTCTTCGCCTCCTCGGTTCCGGTCGCGAAGGCGAGATCCCGAATCAGAGCGACCTCGATCTGGTGCTTCCTGGCATCGGTTGGGGGCAGGCAGGCGATTGCGTGCGCGTTGAGGCATGCGGAGTTGTACGCCAGTACGGGAGACGCCATCCCGCCGCTCTCAGACCAGGGACCATCGTTCAGGACTGTGACGATGCTCCGGACCTTCTGTGCGAACGGCAGGAGCGATCGCGCCTTCGCCGCGATCTCGTCGTCGGGTCTGGGCCGCGTCAACACGACCTTGCAGGCCCTTTCCAGCTCTTCGGCGTAGCCGTCTGCTCGCTCGCCATCGAAAGGGTCGTACTTCCCACCTCTCACGCACCGGCGGAGGGTGGCGTTCGAGGCCCTGTAGAGAGCGCTCAGATAGAGCGATCCCCAGCCCCTCTTGAGGCAGCCCCCTGCGTAGGCCTCGTCCCTGAGCGCCTCGTACATGCCCAGGATGGTCGCGTCGTACGGCTCGTGGAGCTGTTCCTCGAGCCTGCGAACGTATTCGTACCGCGCAATGGCATTGCCGGGATCCATGTTGGAGGCCTTGCGGAGCAGTGCGGAGGCATCCTCATGGCGCGCGAGCGAGGTGCTGGTGGCGATGACCTGCAGCGTCACGCTCCGCCATTCCGTGGCTCCGCAGAGCCCCTCTTCGAGCGATGGATGCACATGGCTGAGTTCAGTGACTATGAAAGCCGCGGCACCGGTGAGCAGTTGCGCCTTCGCCAGGTTCTTGGAGGTCCCGTCGGCGCTCCCATCCTCGGCAAGCGGATTGAGGCCCAGATCGCTCCGACTGAAGATGCTGGCGCGTGCCAAGCGCCCATTGCGCAGCAGCCGCATGGCCAGGCGATCGTCGTCGACGAAAGTGATCTGGGCCCGCCAGGTGAGGTCCGGCCGCAGGGTCGCCCAGAACCTCATCAGCGTCGCGGCGACCTGGTTGCCGGGGATTCCGCTGAGGTCCTGCTGCTCCAGCGAACTCAGAGACGTGGGCAGGCTGGACAGGTCGGACATGTCGATTCCGCGCGTCTGTTCCTTGCCCAGCGTCCTGAGCCGGCCGAGCAGGTAGCCGGTGGCGGACGCGTACGGTCTGCCGTCGGCGTCCTGCACACCGACCTCGAGGCGGCATCGCTGACCGGACGAGGTCGCGGTGATGACGATGCCCAGCGCCAGCAGCGCGACATAGGTGATACAGAGTCTCCGCCAGGGGGTGTCCTCGCCCATGGCTCCGAGGAGAACCGAAGTCGCCAGGACGGCCACGCCGATGATGGCGGCGACCACGGCCGGGGGCAGCCACCAGTCTTTGGCGAAGTGCCGCCAGTCCGTCGTGGAGAAGTACGCCCAGACGCACAGTCCGGCGAACAGCGTGCCGACCGTGGCCAACACGCCCCACGACCACCAGCCTTCGACGTCGGCCGCCTGGAAAGGCTGGAACATGCCGTAGAACGGCAGGAGTGCCGCCGCCCCGAGGATCAGGACGCTGCCGAGCGCCCGGGCGCACCTCTGCGCAGGCCCGGGCCACACCACGGCATCGACTCGGACGAAGAACCTGCTGGTCAACGCGCTGGCTATGGCCAATGCGACCGCGATGACGAGGAAGGCGCCGATGAACCGGAACGCGGGCTGCAGCGTGCCGTCGTAGAAGGTGTCCCAGTCGCTGATCGCCTTCGACGCCGCCTCATGGGCCGCTCCGGCGGCCCCCTGGTTCCGTACCACGCGCCACTCCGCTTCCTTCGGCTTCCAGGATCGGCGACCTCACGGTCACCCGGCCGGGCCGAAGGTCCAGTCGGGTGACCTTCGACCCTGGTGATGCCGCGCCCGAAAGCACACGCTGGGTGTATGGGTATCGCGCGCAAGTCCCTCGGTGCCGCGGCGATCGGAGCGGGCGTGTACGCCCGATGGCTGCGTCCTCGGCTCTGGCGGTGGGGCGCGACCGACGCGGAGGTCGCCGGGGCGTTCCCCGGCGCCGGACTGGTTCCCGGTGGAGTGCGTGCCGCGACGATGGCCGTCACCATCGAAGCGCCGCCCGAGCAGGTCTGGCCGTGGCTCGTCCAGATGGGCGGAGACCGTGCGGGCTGGTACTCCTGGGATCGGCTCGATAACGGGGGGCGCCCGAGTGCCACGCAGGTGCATCCCGAGTGGCAGGACCTCGCCGTCGGCGACCAGGTGAAGTACTGGTCGCGCAAGGGGCCCGTGTACGCGTGGCGGGTCGCCGCGCTTGAACCGAACCGGTTCCTGGCGCTCCAGGCGCTGGTCGATCTGCGTGGCCGGCGGCTGGATCCGGAACGGCCGCGGCCGTCGGCTTATCTGGAGGGACTGTGGGCCTTCCTGCTGAAGGAACAGCCTGTCGGGCGTACTCGTCTGGTGATCAGCGGCTATCAGGCCGTGCGGCCCCGATGGCTCGAACGGTTCGCGAACTACTGGATCTACCTGCCGCTGACCTGGCCGATGCAGGCGCGCATGCTGGTGGTGCTGAAACGCAACATCGAGCGCGTGGCGGAGCGCCGTGAGGCGCAGGTTCCCTGAGCGAGGGGACACTCGAGGGACTTTCGCCCCTATTGTTTCGATTTCCGGTATTTCACTCTGAGAGAGAGCCATCAAGGATCTTCGCGTGGAAGAAGGCCGGATCATGTACTTCGTCGATCGCCACGACGCCGGACGACGCCTGGCCCGGGAGCTGTCGAGTCTCCGCGGTCACGACGTCGTCGTCCTGGGCCTGCCGCGCGGCGGCGTACCGGTCGCCGCCGAGGTCGCGCAAGCCCTCGACGCGCCACTCGACGTCATCATGGTCCGAAAACTCGGCGTCCCCTACCAGCCCGAGGTGGCCATGGGCGCCATCGGCGAGGACGGCGTCCGCGTCGTCGACGACGCGATACGGCACGCCGCCGGCGTCTCCGACGCCGGCCTGGCCGCGGTCCAGGACCGCGAGACCGCGGAGCTGGAACGGCGGGTCGTCCGCTACCGCCGCGGCCACGCCCGGGCAGACCTGGGCGGACGGACGGCGCTCGTCGTCGACGACGGCGTGGCCACCGGCTCCACCGCGCGGGCCGCGTGCCTGGTCGCGCGCGCCCACGGTGCCGCCCGCGTGGTGCTGGCCGTGCCGGTCGTGTCGCCCGACCGGATCTCGGCCCTCGCCGACGTGGCCGACGAGGTGGTGTACATCGCGGCGCCGGACGGCTTCCGCGCCGTCGGGCAGTACTACCGGGACTTCGCGGCGACCTCCGACGACGAGGTCATCCAGTGCCTGGACGACGCGATGCGCCGGACGCACGCCGAGCCCGGACTGTCCCGCGAGGTCGTCGTCCAGGCCGGTTCGGCACGGCTGGAGGGCACCCTCACGATGCCGTCCGGCGCGACCGGGATCGTGGTGTTCGCCCACGGCAGCGGGAGCAGCCGCCACAGCACGCGGAACCGGTTCGTGGCGCGGGCTCTCAACGACGTCGGCCTGGCGACCCTGTTGTTCGATCTGCTCACGCTGGAAGAGGAGAGTGATCGGGCGAACGTCTTCGACATCGTCTTCCTGGCCGAGCGCCTGTCCGGGGCCACCCGGTGGCTGCTGGAGCAGCCCGAGGTCCGGGGGCTCCCCGTGGGCTACTTCGGTGCCAGCACCGGAGCGGCCGCGGCGCTGTGGGCGGCCGCCGAACCGGACTCCCCGGTCGCCGCCGTGGTCTCCCGAGGCGGCCGGCCCGACCTGGCCGCCGCGCGCCTGCCCATGGTCACCGCGCCGACGCTGCTCATCGTCGGCGGCGCCGACCAGGCGGTCCTGCGCCTGAACCGCCGGGCTCAGACGCTGTTGGGCGGCCCGAGCCACCTGATGATCGTCCCGGACGCGACGCACCTGTTCTCCGAACCCGGAGCCCTGGAACAGGTCGCCCAGCTGGCCGCCGACTGGTTCACCGAACGTCTCGCCCTCGCCCACCACAGCTGAAGGACTGTTCGGCATGGGCGTCGACATCGACGGGGCCGCACCGTCCTCCGCGAGGCGCTGGGGGTCGCCGGCGGTGGTCGCCGCGGCGCTGTCGAAGATCTACGGCGAGGTGCGGGCGGTCGACGACGTCTCGTTCTCGGTGGATCGCGGCGAAGTGTTCGCGTTCCTGGGGCCGAACGGCGCCGGCAAGACCACGACGATCAAGATGCTCTGCACGCTGGCCCGCCCCACCTCGGGCCGGGCGCTGGTGGCCGGTTACGACGCAATGCTCCAGCCGCGGGCCGTGCGGCGCGCCATCGGGCTGGTGTTCCAGGAGCAGACTCTGGACGACCAGCTCACGGCCGAGGAGAACCTGCGCTTCCACGCCGTGCTCTACCAGGTCCCCACCGAGGAGGTGGCGTCCAGGATCGACCGGGTGCTGCGCCTGGTGGCGTTGGAGGACCGGCGTCGCGACCTGGTGTCCACCTTCTCCGGCGGGATGGCGAGGCGGCTGGAGATCGCCCGCGGGATGCTCCACACTCCGTCGGTCTTGTTCCTGGACGAGCCCACCATCGGCCTGGATCCGCAGACGCGGGCCCTGATGTGGGAGGACGTGCTGCGCATGCGGGAGGAGGAAGGGACCACGGTGTTCCTGACCACGCACTATCTGGACGAGGCCGAGTACGCCGACCGGATCGCGATCATCGACCACGGCAGGATCGTCGCGCAGGACACGCCCGAGGCCCTCAAACGCGGCATCGCGGCCGACACCGTCGAGCTGGCCACGGCCGACGACGAGCTCGCCGCGGCCCGCCTGGCCGAGGCGGGCTACCGGGTCCGCCGGGACGAGCGCTCGCTGACCGTGCTCACCGCCGACGGGGAGGCCCAGGTCGGGCGGCTGGTCGGGACCGTCGGGGTCCCGGTGCGGACCGTCCGGGTCCACCGGCCGACCCTGGACGACGTGTTCATGCACTTCACCGGCCGCACCATCCGCGACAGCCACGCCGAGCGGCTCACCTCCCCGCGGGTGCGGGCCTTCACCGCTCGGCGGCGATGATCGGAACACACCATGACGACTGTCCTACCGCACACCGCCGGCGGCGATCGGGTCGCCGTTCCGGCCGACGACCGCGACCATCCCCGGGCGTGGCTGCGTACCGCGGCGATGGTGTGGCGGCGGGAGCTGATCCGGTTCAGCCGGACCAGGACCCGCCTCCTGTCCGGCTTCGTCCAGCCGATCCTGTTCCTGTTCGTCCTCGGCTACGGGATGACGAGCCTGGTCGGCACCACCGCGGGCTTCGACTTCAAGAAGTTCCTCTTCCCCGGCATCGTGGCGATGACCGTGGTGACCACCTCGATCTTCTCGGCGATCTCGATCGTGTGGGACAAGGAGTTCGGCTTCCTGCGGGAGATGCTCGTGGCCCCGGTGAGCCGGAGTTCTCTGGTCGCGGGCAAGACCGCGGGCGGCGCGAGCATCGCCACGGTCCAGGGCACGATCATGCTCGTCCTCGCGCCGCTGATCGGGGTGCGCCTGACCCCGACGGTGGTCGTGCAGGTCATCGGCTGCGAGCTGCTGATGTCGGCCGGGATGACGGCCTTCGGCGTGTTCGTGGCCAGCCGCATCCAGCGCATAGAGGGCTTCCAGGTCGTCATGCAGCTGCTGCTGTTCCCGATGCTGTTCCTGTCCGGAGCGTTGTTCCCGCTGAACAATCTGCCCGCCTGGCTGACCGTCATCACCCGGATCAACCCGCTCACCTACGCGGTCGACCCGCTGCGGCGCGTCGTGTTCGGCGCCCAGGACATGCCGCCCGCGGCCGCCGCACGGTTCCCCACCGGGGTCACGCTGTTCGGGCACACCTTGCCGATCGGGCTCGAGTTGGGCATCTTCTGCGTCTTCACCACCGTGTTCCTCACCTTGGCGGTCCGCTCGTTCGGGCGCGCGGAATAGCCGCCCACCCGCAGCGGACGACTGCGCATCAGGACGGAAGCGGCTCGCTGCCGGATGACTCCTCCGGCGCCGAGCCCTGGGGAACGACGGCGACGGGACACTCGGAGTGCTGCACCAAGGTGTGCACCACGGGGCCGATCCACTGACGGTGCCGCCTTCCGGCACTCTGGCGCCGCGCGCCGACCACCATCAGATCGGCGGACCGTGACGCCTCGACCAGCGTGTCGCCGACCGCGCCGGTGTCGACTCGCCCGACCGGATCGACACCGGGATGGCGACGGCCCGCGCTCAGGAGCAGTTCGTCCAGCCGGACCCGCAGCTGCGTTTCGCGAAGTGCGGTGTCCCGGCCATGTCCTGCGGTGTGCCGCGAATGCTTGTGGTCCTGCGGTCCCTCTGCCACGTGGACCACTTCCAGGGGCACGTCGCGTCGGCCGGCTTCGGCGAACGCGAAGTCCAGCACCTCGTCGCAGGGTTCGTCGACGTCGATGGCGGCGACCACCGGCCCCTCGTCGGTGGAACGGCCGGCCGGGACGACGATCACCGGGCAGGCGGAGTCCGCCGAAAGCCGAAGCGCCACCGCGCCCGACGACACGTCGGGGAACCCCACTCCGCTGTGCTTGCCCACCACGAGGAGCGCGGCGTCGACGCTGGCCTCTTGCAGACACTCCCTGACGTGACCGGCGACCACGTGGCCGAGGACCTGCAGCTCCGGAAACCATTTCTGGGCGAGGATCACACCGTGGCCCACCAGCCTGTTCGCGGAATCGACCAGATTCGTGGGAGCCCAACTGCTCGTGTCCGGCACCGGAAGCGTCGCGCCGGACGGGATCGGCGGAGGGCAGACGTTGAGGACGGTGAGCGGTGCCTTCCTCCGGAAGGCCGCCCTGGCAGCCTCGGCGAGGGTGTGGTCAGCGGACGGCGACTGGTCATAGCCGACGACTACGGCGTCGTTCATGGCTCCTCCTGACTTCGGCGGTCCTGCTGACCGTCGCGGTCCCATTCGTCGCGTGCGGGACGCAGCATGATCGAGATCATCCCGATAGTCATGCTGCCGGGTGCGGTCGATGGTCGCCACAGATGTCCGGCTCGGGTGGAGGAGGCCGTTCGCCCCCGTGCACGATGGCGCCGGCGTTGCCGGTGAGGTGGCCGAGGACGCTGTGGCGTCCTTTTAAGGTCCAAAGACTCTTTTGCCCGATCCGAGAAGAACCAAGGATGGCACTGAAAGCGGAAGATCGAGATCAGGGAAGGGAAGTGAGGGCTTGTGTCCACTCCAAGCGCCTCTATCACCGGACATCCGGATTTGGCAGATATGGAGAAGAGGTTCGCGCGTGCGTTCGAGGGGTACAGCGCGACGATGCTGGACGGCGTGGTCCTCCTGCTCGGCCTGTACCTCGCGGTGTCGCCGTGGGTTCTGAACATCCATGCCACCAACCCCAACGTGGCGACGAACAACCTGGTGATCGGCTTGTCGCTGGCTGCCTTCGGCTTGGCCCTGGCGCTGCTGCCGACGCGGATGTACCGGCTGGGCTGGACAGCCATTCCGATCGGCGTCTGGATGATCATCTCCCCGTGGGTGGTGACCGCCGGCCACAATCCCACTTCGAACGTCATCTGGAACAACGCCTGGACCGGAGGGATCGCCGTGGTCCTCGGCCTGGCGATGGCTACCATCACGTTCAGGGCCTGGCCACGTCGCCCAGGAACCCGCGGGGCATGAATCAGGGGAAACCGTGGTGTCGCCTGTCCGGCCGGAGCCGGACAGGCGACCCGCGTATCGGCGCGTTACTTGAGCGATCCGACGGCTCTACTTGACTGATTCGACGGGGGCGTCGACGGGGGCGCGGACATCGCCCGTGTCGGCCGGAGCGGTCCTCCGGCGGGCGGCCGCTCGATCGGGCCGAGAGATTCCGTCACGCCGGGCGCGTGCACTGCCGGAGGCCGGCCCGTCGGGCAGAGAGCGCGGAGAACTCTCCTCTTCCGTATCGCGCACCGCTTCCTGTTCGGCGAAGTGCTTGAGGGCCTGGACGCTTTCCATGAACTGGGCGGGGAAGATGATCGTGGAGTTCTTCTCGGCGGCGATCTCGGCGAGGATCTGCAGGTTCCGCAACTGCAGAGCCACCGGGTGGCCGGCGATGACGTCGGCGGCCTCGGCGAGCCGTCCGGCCGACAGCGCCTCGCCGTCGGCGGCGATGATCTTGGCGCGCTTCTCCCGTTCGGCCTCGGCCTGCCGGGCCATCGCCCGTTGCATGCCGCCCGGCAGTTCGATGTCCTTCAGTTCCACCAAGAGCACGTCGACGCCCCACTGCTGGGTCAGCGCGTCGAGGATCTCCTTGATCCGCTGGTTCAGCGTCTCGGTGTCGGTGAGTACCTGGTCCAGTTGCGAGCGGCCGACGACGTTGCGGACCGTGGTCTGGGCGATCTGGCCGATGGCGGCCGAGACGTCCTCGATCTCGATGATCGACTTCACCGGGTCGACCCGGCGGAAGTAGGTCACGGCGGCCACCCCTATGGAGACGTTGTCCTGGGTGATGACCTGCTGGGACGGGATGGGCATGGTGATGGTGCGCAGGGTCACCTTCATCATCTTGTCCGCCAAGGGGATCATGAAGCGGATCCCGGGTTCGCGGACGTTGTGCAGGCGGCCGAACCGGAACACGACCCCACGCTGATACTGCCGCACGATGGCGACTCCCAGATTCGACACGGTGACCGCCTCCTCGGGACCGGCATTCGGGTTCGACGGCCGCGCGGCCGCCAGCCGGCGCCACTACCAGTTGATCACCGACCCCGAGGCGACGGGCAGGGCCGCAAGGCCCGCCTGGACAGGGCCTATCGGACCTGCTGAAGACGACGGCCGACCCGCCCCACGATCTCCATGAAGTGGCGCGAATGGGCCTAAAGGCACTACCGGGCCGCGCCGGCGTCGGCTGGGCTTGATCCCATGAAGACCCATGCCGAGCCGGATACCGGGTCCGTCTGCGAGGATCTGAAATGACGAGTACGAGAAAGCGCATCGTGGTCGGCGTCGACGACTCCGAGGCGAGTCGGATCGCTGTCCGGGCGGCCTGCGCGGAAGCGATTCTGCACCATTGCCCGCTGCACATCGTCCACGCCGATCCCTTCGGAGAGCCGACCCATTCGGCAGCGGGCCCCCTGCCTGACGTGCAGGGGTACGGATTGGTCGACGCGCTGACGCGGGCCCGGGAGGCGACGGCGCGGATCGCCGTCACCGGTGAAGTGGCCCGAGGGTTTCCAGAACCGGTGCTCATCGCGATGTCACGACAAGCCGAACTGGTCGTCATCGGCCATCGCGGCCTGGGCGCCCTGGCCAGGGCGCTGTTCGACACGGTCGGAAGCGAGGTGACGCGGCGGGCGGGCTGCCCGGTCCTGGTGGCGCGCGCTCCCGACCTTCCGGACGGCCCTGTCGTCGTCGGCGTCGACGGTTCGCCGGATTCCCAGGCCGCGGCCGAGTTCGCCGTGGTGGAGGCCGGTATGCGTGGCTGCGCCGTGCACGTGATGCACGTGTGGTCGCGGCCGGGACCACACGCCCCGGGCTCAGTCCTCCCGGTCGACCTCGACGCCGAGTCCGTCCAGGCCGGCGCCGAACGGCTGCTCTCCGAGACGATGGCCGGCTGGGGCGATGCGTACCCCGACGTGGACATCCAGCACTCGCTCGTCCACGGGCACCCGCGACAGGTTCTGACGGAGGCCGCCGCAAGCGCGTCGCTCCTGGTCGTCGGGGCCCGCGGCAGGACGACACCGCCGGTTCCCGGCCTGGGATCGGTGAGCCGGCATCTGCTCCACCACGCCGCGTGCTCGCTGGCCGTCGTGCCCCGGCACCTGCCTGAGGGTTCTTGAGGCCGTCACCTGGCCATCGCTTGTCGGCGCGCCGGACGACCGGGAGCGGTCCGGCTGAACAGGAAGGCAGACATCATGGCAGCCATCGTCGTCGGTTACGACGGGTCGCCGGCCAGTGAACCGGCTCTGGAAGAAGCAGCCGCGGAAGCTGAGAGGCGGTCCGCCGAACTCACCGTCGTGCACGCATTCCGATCCGTGCTGATCACCCCGCCGCCCTTTGAGATGCCCATCCCGGGGTACTCGGCGCATGACGCGGCGCTGCGCCTCGCCGGGCAGGCCGCCGACCGGATCCGGGCCGATCACCCCGGCCTGACGGTCCGAGCCGAGGCCCGGCACGGCTTGGCCCCGGCCGTGCTGGCCGAGAGAGCGGCCGACGCGGACCTGCTGGTCGTCGGCCACCGCGGTCACGGCGGCTTCCCCGGCCTGGAGCTGGGCTCCGTCGCCCTGCGCAGTGTCACCCGTTCTCCGGTCCCGACGCTTGTCGTGCGCGGTGGACGCCCCCGGCCGCGCGGCACGGTCCTGGTCGCGGTGGACCTCGCCGAAGACGCCGACGAGATCGTCGACTTCGCGTTCAGCGAAGCCGCGCTTCGCGGAGTACGGCTGACCATGGTCAGCGCATGGGACGCCCACTCGTCTCCGGCGTATGCCGGCGACCCCGGCCGAGTCCGCTACGCGGCGGATCCTGCATGGGAGCGCGCCGACGCCGCCCTGGCCCGAAGGCTACGTCCGTGGCGGGACAAGTACCCGGGCGTCGTGGCCGAGCACAAGCTCGCCGACGGGGAGCCCGCCACGGTCCTCGTCGCCGCCACCTCCCATGCCGACCTGGTCGTCATCGGTATATGGCGCCCAGACGGCCACAACACACGTCCCGGTCCGATCGCCCAGACGGTCCTGCGGTACGCCGACTGCCCGGTCGCCGTCGTCCCGCACGGCTGAGCCGCCGGCGGTTCAGGCGGGCACGATCAGCCCGTAGCCGCCGTCATACCGGCGGTACAGCACGTTGCCACGACCGGTGTCCTCATCCGCGAAGAACAGGAACGGCGACTCGAGGGTCGCCAGTTCCTTCTTCGCGTGGGAAACCGGCATTCGGGGAGCGGGGACGGCGTTGACGGTGACGGGCACGCGGGTCGCCCCGCGGATCGCGGGCCCCGGTTCGACCTGCGCCAGGATGTACTCTTCCGGGGCCCCACGGTAGATCACGCTGTCGACGCCGGATTCCGCGTCGACGAACAAATGGAAGTCGTAGTCCCGGCTCTCCAGCGTGTCGGCGGCCTCGTCAGGGGTCTGGGCCTCCAGCGCGAACACCTTGCGACGGACGATCGTCCGTCGGGCGGGGTGGGCGCCGGGCCCTCGCCGGTCGGCCCGAAAGGGGCGCGACGTGTGGCCGAAGTGGCGATCACGGTGTGCCACAGCCTCCGTCAGCTCGCGCAGTCGCGCGACCGCGAGGTCGACGGCTTCGCGGATGGTCACCGCCGCCGCCTGGACCCGAAGCGGGCAGTCGTCGACGGTCAGATTGACCTGGACCACGGCTGGGCGGCCGGGTGCCGCCGCACCGGCTTCCGTGCCTCCGGTGAGCCGTACGCTCACCGCCGAGACCCGGCCGTGTGCCCGAGCGACCGTCTCGGCGATGCGATCGTGCGCCCACGCGGCTTCGTCGTCGGAGAGCGCCCCCCGAACCGTGATGCCGACCGTCACCGCCGGAAGATCCCGAACGGGCCGGTCTTGCGGGCTTCGGGCCGGGAGTCGTCGTGGTCGTAGCTGATCTCGTTGACGACGGCCACGACCCCGTCGGTGCGGCGGACCATGCCGCAGATCGCTTCGGCCTCGCCCCAGGTCTCCATGTGGCCGCGCAGGCGCACCACGCCGTCCTCGACCCGGATGTCCATCGTGGCCGGGTTGATCCAGAACGTCCCGCGGACGACGTCCTCGACGATCTCGCTGCGGATCGCCTCGTCGCTGCGGGCGAAGACCTTCAGCACGTCGCGGCGGCTGATCACGCCCCGCAGACCTCCGCGTGCGTCGGTGACGACCAGGCGTTTGACGTGACGGTCCACCATCATGCGGGCGGCCTGGACGACGTCCTCGTGGGCGCCGATCGTCACCGGCGGCTTGGTCATCAGCTCGGAGGCGGTGATCCCGGCCGCCTTGTGCAGCACCCGCCGCTTGGCACGGCCGGCGAACGGGTTCTCGTGCCGGCCCGGCTCCCCGGACTCCACGCGGGACTCCTTGGCCAGCAGATCCTCCTCGGACACCACACCGACCACGTGACCGTCGGCGTCCAGGACCGGGGCGGCGCTGACCCCATGCTCGCCCAACAGAGTCGCGATGTCCTTGTATCCGGCGTCGACCTGCACCGAGACCACGCGTTCGGCCGGGGTCATCACGCTGTACACCTTTCTGTGCTCCATGTTCCTTCCGCCCTTCGCCGGCGTGGCGGTACTTCTCCGAGCCTGACCACGCCCCACCTGGACTCATCCTGCGACAGCCGCCGTGGCTTCGCCACGCGACGGGCCGCGGCCCGATCCCCTCCCGCTGGGCTGTTCGAGGGTCAAGACGTTTGGAACCACACCCCGGCATGGAATCCGGGGATCATGGTCTCGCATGTCGGGTCCGTGAAGCGGGACGGGCCGGCGGTGATCGGAGTGGACGCGCTTCCGGCGCTCTTCGCCCTGCTGCAGGAGCAGGGCCGCACCGTCGTCGGCCCGACGGCGCGGGACGGCGCGATCGTGCTCGCCGAGCTGGAGTCCGCGGACGAACTGCCCTACGGATGGGGCGTCGACACCGAGGCCGGGTACTACCGGCTGCGGCAGCGCGACGACACCGCCGCGTTCGGGCACTCCGCCGGACCCCAGTCGTGGAAGAGCTTCCTGCTGCCGGCCCGGACCCGCATGTGGTCGGCCGATCGCGAGGACGGAGTGGTCCGCGTCGCGGAGCCCGACGAGCGGCCCCGCTACGCCCTGTTCGGGGTACGGCCCTGCGATCTGCGGGCGATCGGTGTGCTGGACCGGGTGCTGATCGGTGGGCGGCACGTCGAAGCCGACTACGGAGCGCGGCGGGACGGCGTGTTCGTCGTCGCGGTGGACTGCACCGAGCCCGGGGCGACGTGCTTCTGCGTATCGATGGGAGGCGGCCCGGGCGCGGAGGCCGGGTTCGATCTCGCCCTGACCGAGGTCGTCGACGGCGGCGATCACCGGTTCGTGGCGCGCGCCGGAACCGAGGCCGGCGCCCACGTGCTCTCGCTCCTGCCGCGTCGGGACTCCGACACCGAGACGGCGGGCCGGGCCGCGGCGGCGGTGGACCAGGCGGCGACGCGGATGGGCCGCACGATGCCCGCGATGAGCCTGCGGAAGCTGATGGCGGACAGCCGGGAGTCCCCTCAATGGGACGACGTCGCGTCGCGCTGCCTGACGTGCGGCAACTGCACGATGGCCTGTCCCACGTGCTTCTGCACCACGACCGAGGACGTCACCGATCTGACCGGCGATCACGCTGAGCGCTGGAGGGTGTGGGATTCCTGCTTCGCACTGGATTTCACCGGCATGCACGGCGGACAGACGCGCACCAGCGGGCAGAGCCGGTACCGGCAGTGGATCAGCCACAAGCTGGGCACCTGGTACGACCAGTTCGGGGAATCGGGATGCGTGGGCTGTGGCCGGTGCATCGTGTGGTGCCCGGTCGGCATCGACATCACCCAGGAGGCCGCCTCTCTGGCCGCCCTGCTCCCCGCGGCGAGTCGGGACCATGCGGAATCCCAGGACCATGCGGAATCCCAGGACCATGCGGAATCCCAGGACCACGATGGCTGACACCTTGCGGCTCAGGATCGCGGCCCATCCGTTCTCCGCGCCCTTCCCGGAGGACCAGCGTGAGCTGCTGGCCAGGGAGGCCCGGCCCGTCGAGTTCGAACCCGATGAACGCATCTTCGCCGAGGGAGGGGCCGCCGACCGGTTCTGGCTGATCGAGACCGGCCGCGTGGCTCTCGACATGTGGGTGCCCGGCCGCGACGAGCAGGTCGTGGAGACTCTGCCGGAGGGCACGGTGCTGGGCTGGTCGTGGCTGACTCCGCCGTACCGGTGGCATTTCGGCGCCCGGGCCCTGGAACACACGACCGCCGTGATGATCGACGCGGCGGCGGTGCGGGAGCGCTCTGCGGCCGATCCGGTGTTCGGGTACGCCGTGCTGAGCCGGTTCGCGCCGCTCATCATCGAGCGCCTGCAGGCGACCCGGCTGCGGATGCTGGATCTGCACGCGACGCCGCAGGAGATCGCCGAGACCCGAGCGCGCCGCGCCATCTCGCCGGACTCGCCGGACTCGCCGGAACCCGGGAGCGCGCGGTGACCACATCGTTCGAGACAGGGACCGCCACGCCGGCCGATCCGATGGTGCCCCGGTTCTACCAGGTGACCTCCCGGCGCGAGGAGACTCGCGACACCGTGACGTTGGAGCTGACGGCCCCCTCCGACCCACTCGGCGCTTTCGCCCCGGGCCAGTTCGCGATGCTGACCGTCTTCGGCGTCGGCGAGGCGCCGATCTCGGTCAGCGGGCTCGGCGGCGCCGCGGACGACGACCACCGCCACCGCCGCCCCCACCACGCCGATGCCGACGGGCTCGCGCTGCGTCTCACGCACACTGTGCGCGGCGTCGGGGCGGTGACCCGCGCCCTCCAGGCCGCCGAGCTCGGGCAGTCCATCGGGGTCCGCGGCCCGTTCGGCACGGGGTGGGACGTGCCGTCGGCCGCCGGCCACGACGTCGTCGTCATCGCCGGCGGCATCGGCCTGGCGCCGCTGCGTCCGGTGGTGCTGGCCGCGCTCGCCGAGCGGCGTGCCTACGGGCGCGTCGTGCTGCTGTTCGGCGCCCGTTCTCCCTCCGACCTGCTGTACACCGGGGAACTGGAGTCATGGCGTTCTCGCGGCGTCGAGGTCGCGGTGACCGTCGACCGGCCCGAACCGGGCTGGCGGGGGCACGTCGGCCTGGTGACCTCCCTGATCGGGCCCGCGCGCCTGACGGCGGACCGCGCCGCCGTGTTCCTCTGCGGCCCCGAGGTCATGATGAAGCACACCGCCGACGCCCTGGTCGCCTCGGGCGTACCGCCGCACCGGATCCGGATGTCGCTGGAACGCACCATGCACTGCGGGGCCGGCTGGTGCGGGCACTGCCAGCTCGGACCGGTCCTGCTGTGCCGGGACGGGCCCGTCGCCGGCTACGACGAGGTCTGCGACCTGCTGCGGATCCGGGAGCTGTGATGGGCCGGCCGACCTTGGCGGTGTGGAAGTTCGCCTCCTGTGACGGGTGCCAGCTCACCTTGTTGGACTGCGAGGACGAACTGCTGGCCCTCGCCGACCGGGTCCAGATCGCGTACTTCCGGGAGGCCAGTAGCGAGGTGCTGCCCGGGCCCTACGACGTGTCGCTGGTGGAGGGTTCCATCACCACCGCCGAGGACGCCGCGCGGATCCGCGCGGTGCGGGCGGTGTCACGGACCCTGGTGACGATCGGGGCCTGCGCGACCGCCGGCGGAGTCCAGGCGCTTCGCAACTTCGCCGACGTGGAGGAGTTCCGCTCGGTGGTCTACGCCCGGCCCGAGTACATCTCCACGCTGGCCGATTCCACGCCCATCGCGGCGCACGTCGATGTCGACTTCGAGCTGCAGGGCTGTCCGATCGACCGGCGTCAGCTGCTCGAGGTCATCACCGCGTCGCTGGTCGGCCGCAAGCCCAACGTCCCCGCGCACAGCGTCTGCTTCGAATGCAAGCAGCGCGGCACCGTCTGCGTCGTCGTCGCGCACGGCACACCGTGCCTGGGCCCGGTGACCCACGCCGGATGCGGGGCGATCTGCCCCGCGTACGACCGGGGCTGCTACGGCTGTTTCGGACCGATGGACTCTCCCAACCTGCGGGCGCAGGCCGGCTTGCTGCGCGCCACCGGAGTGGGCGACGACGGCATCCGGCGTGCCGCGCGGACGTTCAACGCCGGCGCGCCGGCCTTCATCGAGCTTTCCCGAGTCGCCGTCCGGCCGCGGACACCGGAGACCGGAGGACCACGATGAGCCACGTCCACGAAAGGACCCTGCGCGTCAGGTCGCTGGCCCGCGTCGAGGGCGAGGGCGCGATGCGGGTCAAACTCGTCGACGGCCGCGTGCGGGAAGCCCGGCTGGACATCTACGAACCGCCCCGCTTCTTCGAGGCGTTCCTGCGCGGCCGGGCGTACACCGAAGCCCCCGACATCACCGCCCGGGTCTGCGGGATCTGCCCGGTCGCGTACCAGACCAGCGCGTGCCGGGCCATGGAGGACGCCTGCGGCGTGCGCGTCCAGGGGCAGCTCGCCGAGCTGCGCCGCCTCCTGTACTGCGGGGAGTGGATCGAGAGCCACGCGCTGCACATCCATCTGCTGCACGCGCCGGACTTCCTCGGCTGCCCCGACGGGATCGCCCTGGCCCGCACCCACCGCGCCGAGGTGGAACGCGGGCTGGCGGTGAAGCGGATCGGCAACGCGTTGATGGAACTCCTCGGCGGGCGCGCGATCCACCCCGTCAACGTCCGACTGGGCGGCTTCCACCGGCTGCCCACCCGCGCGGAGCTGCGGGCCTTCACCCCTTCCCTGCGCCAGGCACTCGACCTCGCGCTGGAGACCACGGCGTGGGTCGCCGGATTCGCTTTTCCCGAGGTGTCCGTCGACCACCGGCTCGTGGCCCTCGACCAGGGCGACCGCTACCCGATCGACGGCGGCGACCTGGTACGGACCGACGCCGGAGACGTGTTCGAGGTCCGTGACTTCGAGGACCGCGTCCGCGAACACCAGGTCCCGCACTCGACGGCGCTGCACGCCGAACTGGTGGGCGTCGGCAGATATCTGACCGGGCCGCTGGCCCGTTACACGCTGCACTCCTCCCGGCTGTCGCCTCAGGCCGCGGCCGCGGCCCGGGAAGCCGGGCTGGGCCCGGAGTGCCGCAACCCGTTCCGCAGCATCGTGGTCCGAGCGGTCGAGACGGTCTACGCGATCGAGGAGGCCCTCCGCATCGTCGAAGACTACGATCCGGACCCGTCGCGACGGCCGGCCGTCGACGTGCCACCGCGCGCCGGGCGGGGAAGCGGCGCCAGCGAGGCCCCGCGTGGCCTGCTGTACCACGGATACGACCTGGCGGCCGACGGCGTCATCACGCGGGCGCGCATCGTGCCGCCCACGGCGCAGAACCAGGCGGCCATCGAGACCGACCTGAGCACCCTCGTCGCGGACCACCAGGACCTGGACGACGCGGCACTGACAGCGCTGTGCGAACGCGCGATCCGCAACCACGACCCCTGCATCTCCTGCGCGGCACACTTCCTCGACCTCCACGTGGAGCGGACGTGAGCCCGCGCGACGCCGTGGTCATAGGCGTCGGCAACACATACCGGCGTGACGACGGCGCGGGGCCCGCCGTCGTGCGGGCCCTGGCGGCAACGCCTTCGGCGCTGCCCGGCCACGCGCGTCTGGCGGTCTGTGACGGCGAGCCGACCCGGCTGATCGACCTGTGGCGGGGTGCGGACCTGGCGATCGTCGTGGACGCCGTGTCCGCTGACCCGGACGCCGGCATGCTGCCGGGGAACGTGATGCGTTGGGAGTGGGACGAGCGGGTGGGCGGGTTGATCGGCGACGAGCACGGGGCGGAAGAAGGCGCTCAGGGAACCGTGGCGGGCGCCGTGACGACGGCGGACGACGATCAGGACGACGACGAGCCCGGGCTCGCTCCGGCGTCCCACTCGGCCTCCCGGCCTCCGCTGGTGGAACCGGCCGGTACGCACGCCCTCGGACCCGGGGCGGCGATAGACCTGGCCAGGGCGCTGGACCTCCTGCCGTCCCGATTGGTCGTGCTGGCCGTCGTCGGAGACGACTTCGGCCAGGGTCCGGGGCTGTCCGCCCGCGCCGCGGCAGCCGTTCCGGTCGCCGTGGACCGGATCGCCGCTGAGATGCGGTGACGGGTCCGGCCCGGGGCGGACCCGTCGGATCCGCCTTGTCGTCCCGTCTCGGGAGTCGCGTCTCGGGGGTCGCGTCAGTCGATCGCGAACCAGCCGCGGACCCGGGCCTCGTGGTCGACGTAGGGTTCGCCGGAGACGTCGACCACGACCTTGTCGATGGTGCCTCCGGTGAACGCGAACGGAGGTTGGTAGTCGGTGGTGACCGATGACGCGCTGTCCCGGCCGACGCAGATCCCGTCTCCGACGGCGCAGAAGTAGCCGGGCTGGGTGATGATGTCTCCGGCCCCGATCTTCTCGTCGTCGAGGTAGAGGGTCAGCGTGCCGCTGGCGCCGGGCATGGCGGGGTCGGTGCTGCGGCCGGTGGCGGTGAACTCGGCGGTGAGGACGTGGCCGCCCTCGGGGATGTCGCGGTCGCCGTGCACCGTCTGAAGGTGGGTGCCCACCCAGTTGAAGACGTAGTGCAGACGCCGGTCCTTGATGTACAGGCTGTGGCCGCCGGCGATGCCGCCGTGGGCGAACAGGACGCCCTGGGCCTGACTGGACTGGATGTCGACGCCGGCGGCGATGGTGTAGGAGCGTCCGCCGATCATGACTCCGGACTGCTCCGGGACCGGCGCGCAGTCCGGGTAGTAGATGTACTGGTTGCGCGGCGGAGTGCCGTGGGGGCGTTCGGCCAGGGACTCCTCCAGGGCGGTTCGGTCGTCCAGGGGCAGCCCGTTGTAGATGCCGGCGTAGTAGTACCACAGGCTCTTGAGCTTCTCGAGGCGTTCGGGCTGCGTGTCGGCGATGTCGTGGCACTGCGCGCGGTCGGTGGCCAGGTCGTACAGTTCCCATCGGTCGTGCTCGAACTTGCCCCAGCCGCTGAGCGGCGGGTGCACGGTGCATGCCAGCCAGCCGTCGTGGTAGATGGAGCGTTGGCCGAGCATGGCGTAGAACTGGGTCTGCTTGCCGGGGGCTGAGGGGTCGGTCAGTGAAGCCGCGAAGCTCTCGCCCTCGATGGGACTTTGCGGATATCCCTTGAGCACTGCGGGCGGTTCGATGTCCAGGAGGTCGTACAGGGTCGGCACGATGTCGACGGCGTGGATGTACTGGTGCCGTACTGTGCTGTCGGCCTTGATCTTCGCCGGCCATGCGACCAGGCAGGTGTCGGCGACGCCGCCTTCGTAGCCGGCCCAGCGCTTCCAGTAGGGGAACGGTGTGTCGAAAGCCCAGGCCCAGCCGGTGTTGTAGTGGTTGTAGGAAGCCGGGCTGCCGAGTTCGTCGATGTGCTGCAGGGACAGCTCGGCCGGTGTGGGCAGGCCGTTGAAGAAACGCCACTCGTTGAACGTGCCGTCGGGCCCGCCCTCGCCGCTGCCGCCGTTGTCGGAAACCGCGACGATGATGGTGTTGTCCAGCTCGCCGGTCGATTCCAAGAAGTCGATCACGCGGCCGAGCTGGTGATCGCTGTAGGTGACGTAGCCGGCGAAGACCTCGGCCATCCGGACGAACAACCGCTTCTCGTCGGCGCTGAGCGTGTCCCAGGGACGCACGACGTCCAGCCCGGGCCAGGGCTGGCCGTCGGGGCCGGTCGTCGCGGGCTCACCGTGGGGGTTGATCGGGGAGAGTTCGGTGTCCTCGGGCAGCAGGCCGAGTTCCTTCTGCCGACGCAGGATGTCGGGCCTGATCGCCTCGTAGCCCTGGTCGAACACTCCCTTGTACTGGTCGGCCCACTCCTTGGGGACATGGTGCGGCGCATGCGCGGCGTCCAGGGCCAGGTACATGAAGAACGGCTTGTCGGGCTCGACCGAGCGGGCGTCGCGGATGAAGCGGATGGCCTTGTCGGACAGGTCGTTCGCGATGTGATAGCCGTCCTCGGGCCTGGCCGGAGGATCGACCGAGTGGTTGTCGTGGATCAGGTCCGGATACCAGCAGCTCGACTCGCCGCCGAGGAAGCCGTAGAAGCGTTCGAACCCGCGTCCCAGCGGCCACCGTCCCTTGTAGGCGGCCATGCTGGTCTCCTCGCCCGGGGTGAGGTGCCACTTGCCGATGCAGTACGTGTTGTATCCGCGCTCTGCGAGTACTTCGGAGATGAACCCGTTCTCGAACGGGATGCGCGTGGATATCCCCGGGAAGCCCGAACTGAACTCGGCGATCGTGGCCATGCCGTTGGACGTCGCGTTCCGGCCGGTCAGCAGCGAGGCCCGGGTCGGGGAGCACAAGGCGGTGGTGTGGAAGTTCGAGTAGCGCACCCCGAGGTTCGCGATCCTCGTCATCGTCGGCGTCTTCACCGGGCCGCCGAAACAGTCCATCGTGCCGTAACCCACGTCGTCCCAGGCGATCAGCAGCACGTTCGGAGCACCCGCCGGGGCCTTCGGCGCCAGGAAGGGCTCCCAATCCGGCTCGGAGTCGCGGATGTCGAGGGCGATCTTTCCACGGAACTGCTTCGTCATGTACCTGAGGATGGTTTCAGCAGGCGGGGGACGGCGAGCCCCAAGGGCCGGTCAGGTGATGCGGCGTCCGGAGCCGGGTTCTTCGCGGCGATCCGCCCGAGCCGGCGAGGCCGGTTCCCATTCCTCACGCAGGGCGCGCCGCAGGCGGGCCACACCGCGCTTGGCGAGTCTGGCCGCGACCCAGCCGAGGACCAGGCCGGCCCCGGTGCCGCCCCAGACGAAGGCTTCGTGGGGCCGGCCTGCGATGATCACGACGGCCGCCGCGGTCAGACAAGCGACGGTGAAAGCGTCGTAGAACATGCGGAACGTCGCCACGGTCAACCGCGATGCCGTCCGCATCTGCGTGCTGACCTCGGCGAGCAGGGACTGGATGCGAAGGGCACGTCTTCTGGCCCGGCCGGATGTGAGGCCACGGACCGCCACGCCACTACACCAGCTCGACGATCCCGCTGACGACGAAGTAGGTGCCCACGACGCCCGCCGCGCTCAGGCCGATGACGCGGCCGTTGCGGGCCAGCCACTCATTGGCCGACTTCAGGGCCGCCGCGGCGCGCTCCGGGGCGAACACGTAGTACAGGATCGGCAACTCGGCCATCGACAACACGATGGCGGCGAGCAGGATCACGCTGAACACCATGGCCACTCCACTGGGGTTGCCTTTGGCGAGCGCGTGCAGCGAAGCCAGGTACATGGGGGACGGCGATCCCAGCAACAAGCCCAGGCCGACGACCACGAGCAGGCGCATCTCGCGCTGTTCGGGCTTCTTCTTCGGCGCGTGGGGCGGGCGGCGCGCGACGTACGCCCCGAACGCCAGGATCACCAGGCCGATGACCAGATCGATCGTGGGGGGCACAGTGGGGTGCTTGGAGCTGTCGTCGATGCCGGTGCCCGCCAGGACTCCCACGACGACGAAGCCGACCGTCAAGGTGACCGCGGCCGCCGTGATCAGGAAGACCGTGGCATTGCGCAGGGGACGCGCCAGGCCCAGCAGGCCGGCGACGGTCAGCAGCGTCGAGGGTGCGAACGCCGCGGCCAGCGCGGAGGGGATCGCCTCCCAGAGCATGGCCTCACCTCTGATCTCGTCTCGCTGTCCGCTCCGGTTCCGCGCCCGCGAGGATCCTCCTTGGCGGCTCGGCCGTTCACTAAACAAGAGAGGTGACGATGTTGATACGAACGGGTTCCCCGAACTGCGCGCCGTCCAGGGGCATCTCGCCCTTCAGCTCAGCGGCACGACCGCGACCGGGCACTCCGCGTGGTGCAGCAGCGACTGTGTCACGGGGCCGAGCAGCATGCCGTGCCGGCCTTCGGTGTGCCGGCGCGCGCCGGTGACGAGCAGGTCCGCGCGCCGGGAGGCGTCGACCAGCAGCCCGGCCGTCGAGCCGGTGGCGATCTGGTGGAAGGCCTCGGCGTGGTGGCGCTCTTCGGCGGCGCGTACCAGTGCGGACAGGAGGTCCTCCCGCTCGCGTTCGATGCGGGCGACGTCCTCGGCGATGTCGGGGTCCTGCTGGCCGTAGGCGACGATCCAGGGCTCGTCCCAGACGTGGATCACGGTCAGTCCGGCGCCGCGGCGGGCGGCCTCGTCGAAGGCGAAGTCGAGGACGCGGTCGCAGTTCTCGTCGATGTCGACGGCGGCGACGATCCGGTGGTGCGCGTCGAGGGCGTTGCCGCGGACCACGAGCACGGGACAGCAGGCTTCGGCGAGGGTGCGCAGCGACGTGGAGCCCACCTCCAGGCCCTCGAAGCCGCCGGCGCCCCGGTTGCCCACCACCAGCAGGTCGACCGAGTGGCTGGTCGCGGCGAGGATCTTGCCGGCGTTGCCGGCGACGGCGCGTGGCTCGATGGACAGTTCGGGATGCTGCACGCGGGCCTGTTCGGCTCCGTGGGCGGCGATCTCCTCGGCCGTCTTGCGGGCGGCCGACTCGGCCTCGGCGGAGGCCGGACCGGGCGGTTCCGGCGGTGCCGGCCACTGGTAGGCCGTGATGACGAGCAGGGAGCCGCCGCGACGGTCCGCCTCGCGGGCGGCGACGCCGAGTGCGCGCTCGCCCGGCAGGGTGCGGTCGTAACCGACGGCGACGGTGGTGTTCATGGGGGCCTCCGGCGTCTCCGCAGTGGTCGAGGTGGCAGGCGTGGGGCCGTGGTCGTCCGAGCCGCGGCTCCGCGGGCCGTCGGCCCGCGTCCTGCCTCTCCTGCCTTCCCAGTCAATCGTGTCGGCGAACCACGTTTTTAGGGCCGAACGACCCGAATCGCCCCGGATCGGTCGTGCCCGGCGGCCGGGCCGACCCGGCTCACCCGATGTCGTCGACGTCGTACCTCAGCCGCAGATCCACCCGCGTCGCTCCCGGGATCTGCGCGAGCGACCGCCGCAGCCGGGTGACGTCGCTGCGGCGGGGGACCGAGCCGCGCACCCACACCGTGCCCGCGGTCACGACCGCCGTGGTGACCTCGCCTCCGGCGTCCACGACGAGGTCCACGGCGCGGGCGCGGATCTCGTGGTCGTCGAGGGGCTCGGCCGGCGCCGGGCCGGCGGACTTCCCCTGTCCGACCCCCTTCAGATAACGGAGCAGTGCTTCCGTGTGGTCGCCGGAAGGATGCTCGTGTCCGGCGTCGTGCAGCACTGCACGGCGTGCCTCTTTGGCTGCCTCGTACTCATCACGCTCGCTCATGGCTGCTCGCCTCCTCGCTATCAGCGTCCGTCCTCCTCGCCGAGCCGGGCAGGGCCGAAGGTCCCGGCCACGCCCATGCCGTTCGGCGGACCGTGTCCTCGTGGTCGGTCTGCTCCAGGGCGGCCTCCACACCGGCCAGCGCAGCGCTCAAGGTCGGGATCCAGTGCCGCCGCAGCGCTCCGGCCTGGCGCCGCGTGGCGGCCACGGCGTCTTCCAGGTTCCGCACCGCCGCGCGTTCCACGGCGACCCGGGCCGCCGCCGGGACGGCCTCCCGGAACGCGGCCTCGGCGGCCAGCAGCGCGGCCCCGCCGGGGACCGGCAGGTCCGGCGGCCGTTCCGGGATCTCGGTCTCGGCCGCGGCCGGGAACCGGATGCCCATCGACGTCCGCCAGGTGACCGCCACGCGCGCGGGCTCGGGCGGCACGGCGGCGTCGAACGGGCGCCGGCCGCCGAGCACCGCGGCCCGGTCGTCCCACGCCCGGGCGCGATCGGCCAGCGTCCGCCACTCCCGGTCCGCCGCGTCCAGGGCGGCACGGTGGTCCGCCAGTTCGGCGATCAGGGCGCGGAGCTTCTGCTCCAGCAGGTCGGCGCCGCGTTCGGCGACGGCCAGGCGGTGCATCAGGCGCAGCCGGCCCGCTCGCCCCGGGGGGATCCGCAGCGTGGTCATCCGCGCCTCGCGAGCAGGTCGGCCGGGAGCATCGTCAGCTCGTGCCGGGGCAGCGTGAGGACCGCCTGCCAGGCCCGTTCCAGGGAGTCGGTCAGGGTCCGGGCCTCGGAGCGGCCCTGGTCGAGCACTTCGGTGCGGAACCGCTCCTCGAAGGCCAGATACCGGCGGTCCGTTTCACCGAGCGCCGCCTCGCCGACCAGGTCGGCCAGGTCGCGCACCTGGCGGGCGCGGGCCATCGCGGCCAGCAGCTGGGCCGCCAGCCCGAGGTGGTCGTCCCGGGTCTTGCCGGGTCCGGCGCCGGAGCGCATGAGCCGCGACAGGGACGCGAGCGGGTCGATCGGCGGGTAGACGCCGTGCGCGGCGGTCTCGGCGGACAGGACGACCTGGCCTTCGGTGATGTAGCCGGTCAGGTCCGGGACCGGATGCGTGATGTCTCCACCGGGCATGGTGAGCACCGGCAGGACGGTGACCGAACCCGATCGGCCCTTGATGCGTCCGCAGCGTTCGTACAACGAGGCCAGGTCGCTGTACAGGTAGCCGGGGTAGGCGCGGCGGGCCGGGATTTCGCGCCGGGCCGTCGAGACCTCGCGCAGGGCCTCGGCGTAGCTGGTCATGTCCGTCATGACGACCAGGACGTGGCGGCCGCCGCGGAAGGCCAGGTCCTCGGCGACGGTCAAGGCGATGCGCGGGGTGAGGATCCGCTCCAGGACCGGGGCGTCGGCGGTGTTGAGCAGCAGGACCAGTTCGCCGGCGGCGGCGCGCTCCTCCAGCGCGTCGCGGACGAAGGCCACGTCGGGGTGGGTCAGGTCCAGGCCCGCGAACACGACGCAGAACGGCTCGCCGCCGACGCCGGCCTGGGCGGCGATCTGGGTCGCCAGCTCCAGGTGCGGCAGCCCGGGCACGCTGAAGATCGGCAGCTTCTGGCCGCGCACCAGTGTGGTCAGCACGTCGATCCCGGACACGCCGGTGAGCACCGGTTCGGACGGGGGCTCGCGCCACGTCGGGTTGAGCGGCGCGCCGGCCACCGGCATGGTGTCGGCCGCGGAGATCGGCGGTCCGTCGTCGACCGGCCGGCCCCGGCCGTCGCAGACCCGGCCGAGCCACGCGTCGCCGACCGGGATCCGCAGCGGGGATCCGGTGAACGTCATCCGGAGGTCGCTCGGGGTCAGGCCCGCGGTGCCCTCGACGATCTGGACGACCGCCAGGTCCCGGTCCGCCTCCACGACGATGCCGGCCCGGATCCCGCCGTCGTGGCGCACCTGGACGTATTCGTCGTAGCCGACTCCGGCCACGCCCTGCACCACCGCCAGCGGTCCGCGCAGTTCACGGACCCCGGTGTACTCGACCGACCCGGCGCTCACGGCGATTCCTCCTCGATCAGCGCGGCAAGGCTTTCCAGGACGGTGTCCCGGGCCTCGGCCACCGGTGCGGGGTCCAGGGGGCCGGCCTGGTCCCGGGCGCGCACCAGCGGGCCGAAGTCGACGCGCTCCACCCGGGCCGGATCGACGCCGGCGACGGCCAGTTCGGCACAGCGGTCGGTGACCGCCAGCACCGCCTCGGCCAGGGCCGCCGTCTTGGCCGCGGAGCTGGCGGCGTCGTTCTCCGACAAGGCGCTCTGCTGGAGCAGGGCTTCGCGGACCAGGCGGCCGCCGAGCACCGCCATCCGCTCGTCGGCGGGCAGCGCCGCGACACCGACCAGGTCCACCAGGTCCGCGAGCCGGTCGGCGCGGGCCAGCAGGCCCACCACGCGGGCGCGGCGCCCGGCCCAGTCCGGGTCGCCGCCGGCGGCGTGCGCGGCGGCGAGCGTCCCCAGGTCCCGGGAGAACGAGCCGGACCAGGACACGGCGGGATAGTGCCGGGCGTAGGCGAGGTCGCGGTCCAGGGTCCAGCGGCAGCGGACGAAGCGCTCGGTGTGCGCGGTGACGGGTTCGGCCAGGTCGCCGCCGGCCGGGGAGACCGCGCCGATGATCGTCACCGAACCGCGGCCGCCGTCCGCTGTCTCGAACACCCCGGCCCGTTCGTAGAACGCCGCCAGGGCGGAGGCCAGATCGGCCGGGTAGCCCTCCTCGGCGGGCAGCGCGCCGGAGCGGGAGGCGAACTCCCGCAGCGCCTCGGCCCAGCGGGAGGTGGAGTCGGCGATGACGACGGCGTCGTGGCCCATGTCGCGGAAGTACTCGGCGACGCAGACCCCGGCGTAGACACTCGTCTCGCGCGCCATCATCGGCATGTTGGAGGTGTTGGCGATGACGACGGTGCGCTCGGCGAGCCGGCCGCCGGTGCGCGGGTCCTCCAGCTCGGACAGCTCGGCCACCACGTCCGCCATCTCGTTGCCGCGCTCACCGCAGCCCACGTACACGATCACGTCGGCGTCCGACCATTTGGCGATCTGTTGCAGCAGCACGGTCTTGCCGGTGCCGAAGCCGCCGGGCACCGCCGCGGTGGTGCCCTTGGCCAGGGGGAACAACAGGTCCAGCGCGCGCTGGCCGGTGTGCAGGACGGTGTCGGCGTCGACCCGGTGTCCGGGCCGCGGCCGGCGGATCGGCCATTCCCGGGTCAGGCGGACCTCGGTGCCGCCCACGACCGCGGCCACCGCGTCGGCCGCCAGATCCGAGGCCGAAGCGATGTGCTCGACGATCCCGGCCGCCCCCGGAGGCACCAGGATCCAGTGCTCCACGGGGCCGGCTCCGGTCACGACGCCGAGCCGGGCACCCGCCTCGACGCGCGCGCCGCGCTCCGCCACCGGCTGGAACCGCCACCGGCGATCGCTGCCGGCGTCGGCACGGGCACGGCGGGGGCCCAGCCACTCGGCGGCCCCGGACAGCGGGCGCAGCAGCCCGTCGAAGACGCCGCCGAGCAGTTCCGGTCCGAGCCGGGCGGACAGCGGGTGGCCGGAGAGCTCGACCGCGGCTCCGGGCGCGAGGCCGCCGGTGTACTCGTGGGCCTGCACGGTGGCCACGCCGTCCGCGATGGCCACGATCTCTCCGGGCAGACGCTCCTCGCCGAGGAACACCAGGTCGGACAAGGCGGCGGCACCGGCCGGTTCGATCTCGACCAGCGGCCCCGACACCCGGCGGACCCGACAGCAGGGCGCGTGCCGCCGCGGCGCGGGGGCGTGGGCGGGGGAGGGGCTCGGCGTGTGCGCCCGCGGCGGGCCGGTGGCCGTGGTCACGGCAGCGGCCGCGTTCAGACTGTCCACAGGTGGCTCGCCTCCCCCTCGGCGTCCTCGACGGCTCGGGCGGCGATCGCCTCCAACGTCAGGTCCGCACGGCGCCCGGCGGCCCGGGCCCGGAGCCCGCCCGCGGCGTCGTTCTCGATCCGGGCGTCGGCGCCCAGCAGGTCGTGCGCCTGTGCGACGAGGTGCGTCAGCATGACGGGATACTCGGAGGTCTGCCTCAGACCCCTGACGCCGTCGAGGACTGCTTCCCGCCAGGACTCGTAGACCTCGCGCCGGGCCCGCAGCCTGATCGCCCGCGCCTGCCGGCGGGCCCGCGCCGCGCCCGCGCGCAGCGCCCCCTCACCTTCGGCACGGCCGCGGGCCCGGGCCTGGTCGAGGACCGCCGCGGCTTCGGCCC
>NZ_BAAAQM010000016.1:0-168953 GCF_039531675.1 Catenulispora subtropica | reverse complement strand
GCGGACAGATCGTCATCCCCGACGGGGGTCGGAGAGCGTCTGCCTACCATGTGTTCAAGACACTCAGCGCTGGCGCTGAGGTCGCATGGCATCACAATCTGTCACACACTGTTGAGTTCTCAAGAAACAGACGCCCGAACCACCCGTGTCAGAACTTCCGTTCCGACCGCTCGCGACCCGGCGTTGTCAGGTCTTGCTTTGTTTTTCTCTTGTCTTGCTTCGCTTGAGATCTTAGCAGATCCTCTGCGTTTCCCGCAATTTCGCTTTTCGCTTGATTGCGATTACCGGTTGGGGATTCTTTATCCGAACCCTTGCCCCGGCGGCTTGGTTACTCTAGCATGGTTTTTTTGGACTCTCGCCCGTTCACCTGCTTGACAGCAACCCCTCTAACTTACGCTCCCCGAACAGGTGTGTCAACCCGGAGGTCGATGCCGGTTCTTTGGAGGGGAACCCGTTCAGTATGGCACACGTCTGAGGCCCGTTACCAATCGGCGTTGGATACCCATCACTCAGAGGGCTGAAACCATCTGTTCGCTGATCGGACGGACGCCGGCGATCAAGCCCTGGTAGGCAGGGTGTCGCCCCTGTCCGCCCTGGTCACATCGCCGGTTTCGCCCCGCAGTGCGGCGCGTCGACCGATGGAGAACACGTATACCAGGAAGAGTGCTTCCGCCGTGAATCCGATCGTCAGGCGTACCGGGGCGGGTGTATGGCCCGTCACGAATCCCTCGATCGTGCCGGAGACCAGCAGCACGCAAGCCAGACCGAGCGCCATCGTGCCGAGCACGCGGCCCTGCTCCCCCAGCGCCTCTCCGCGGGTGCGCGGTCCCGGCGCGAGGATGGCCCAGGCGATCCGCATTCCGCAGCCGCCGGCGACGAACACCGCGGTGAGCTCCAGCAGGCCGTGCGGGGCGACCAGGGAGAGGAACGTGCCGAACCGGCCGTGGGCGGCCATGAAGCCGCCGTCGATCGCCAGGTTCGCGGTGTTCAGGTACATCGCGACGAAGGGGAAGACCAGGGTCACGCCGCCGAACAGCGCCAGCGCCGACACCCAGGCGTTGTTCACCCACACCTTGAAGCCGAAGGAGCCGGGGCTGAACTCCGTGTAGTACGTCTCGAACCGGCCGCCGGGCTGGAAGACGCCGTTCACCAGATCCGGTGACGCCAGTTCGGTCTGCACCCGCGGGTTCGCGGCTATGTACCAGCCCATGAAGAACGCCGCCACGAGCGACACCACCGCCGTGGCTATCCACCAGTGCCGCGCCCTGTAGAGCGCGGCGGGGAAACCGTCGGTGAAGAAGTACAGGATCTCCTTCCACGCCGGCACCCGCGGACCTGCGATGGCGCCGCGGGCGGTGGCCAGGAGCGACGACAGGTGGCCGACCACCACTGCGTCCGGCACTGCGGACTGCACCACGGAGAGCTGCGTCGCGACCCGCTGATACAGCGCCACCAACTCGTCCGCCTCGGCCCCGTTCAGGGCCCCGCCGCGGTTCGACAACTCGGCCAGGCGGCCCCACTCGGCGTGGTGTGCCGCGGCGTATGCGTCGATGTCCACGTCGGACGACCCCTGCCTCTGCGTGAAGTCTCTGGTCGGAAAACAGTGACGCGCAGCGTCTCCACGGCGGGCGGTGGTGGGAGACGGGTGGGCGAGACTGTGCGCCCACCGTATGAGCGGTCTACGGTTGCCGCAACAACGTCACCGGCGGAGTGGAGTGGACGACCTTGAGCGACCTGGTCATCGGCGAGGGCGTGGCCCTGGACCTGAGGCTCGCGAAGCTGCCGAGCCGGGCCCTGGCCCGGATGCTGGACCTGCTGGTCCAGATCGGGCTGCTGGCCGTGTTCGCCATGGTGCTCGGGCTGGTGTCGGCCACGGTCGACGAAGCGGTGGCCGCCGGGCTCGCGATCGTGATGTCGGTCGCGGTGCTGGTCGGCTACCCGGCGCTGCTGGAGACCGTCACCCGCGGCCGCACCCTGGGCAAGATGGCGCTCGGCCTGCGAGTGGTGCGCGGCGACGGCGGGCCGGTCCGGTTCCGTCACGCCCTGGTGCGCGCGCTCACCGGCGTCTTCGACATCTACCTCACGGCGGGCGTGCTGGCGGTCGTGACGTCCTTCTGCTCGCGACAGGGCCGGCGCACCGGTGACTGGCTGGCCGGGACGGTCGTGGTCCGGGACCGGGCACCGGACGCCGGCGTCAGCGCGGCGGGGATGGCGGCGCTGGCGATGCCGTACCCGCTCCTGGGCTGGGCGCAGCAGCTGGACCTCTCGGTGCTGCCGGACGACCTGGCGCTGGCCGCCCGCCAGTATCTGACGCGGATGCACGAGATGCGGCCGGACGTCGCCGCGCGGATGGGGTACGAGCTCGCGAGCGAGGTCGTACGGTACGTCGCACTGCCGCCTCCGGGCACCCCGCCGTGGGCGTACCTGGCGGCCGTGACCGCGGAACGGCGTGTGCGGCAGATGCGGGCCGTGGACATGGAACGGCGGGCCGCCTGGGAACGGGCGCAGGCGCAGAATCCGGCCTACGCCGGGGCGGGACGAACGGTCGGCGGGGCTCCGGCCGCGCCGGCGTGGCAGGGACCTGCGGACCCTCAGCTGGCGCAGTTGCCGACACCGCCGGTCCAGGACCGGGCCCCGGAGCCGGTGGCCGATCGAGAACCGGACCACGCGCCGGACCATGTAACGGAGCAGGTGACGGGCCACGCGCCGGACCAGGTGGTGCCCGAGAGCATCACCACCCCGGACGACGGAGGCTTCAAGCCGCCGCAGTGACCACCCCCAGACGACGAAGAGGCCGGCCCCTCGGGACCGGCCTCTTCTCGTGCTTCGTGCTCAGTACCGGTAGTGGTCCGGCTTGTACGGGCCCTCGACCTGCACGCCGATGTACGCGGCCTGCTCCGGCGACAGCTTCGTCAGCTTCACACCGAGCGCGTCCAGGTGCAGCCGCGCCACCTTCTCGTCCAGGTGCTTCGGCAGCACGTACACGCCGACCGGGTACTCGGCGGTCTTGGTGAACAGCTCGATCTGCGCGATCACCTGGTTGGTGAACGAGTTCGACATCACGAAGCTGGGGTGGCCGGTGGCGTTGCCCAGGTTCAGCAGCCGGCCCTCGGACAGCACGATGATGGTCTTGCCGTCCGGGAAGGTCCAGGTGTGCACCTGCGGCTTGACCTCGGTCTTCACCACGCCCGGGACCTTGGCCAGGCCGGCCATGTCGATCTCGTTGTCGAAGTGGCCGATGTTGCCGACGATCGCCTGGTGCTTCATCTCGGCCATGTCCGCGGCCATGATGATGTCCTTGTTGCCCGTGGCCGTGACGAAGATGTCGGCGGTGCCCACCACGTCCTCGAGGGTGGCCACCTGGAACCCGTCCATCGCCGCCTGCAGCGCGCAGATCGGGTCCACCTCGGTGACGATCACCCGCGCGCCCTGGCCGCGCAGCGACTCCGCGCAGCCCTTGCCGACGTCGCCGTAGCCGCAGACCACCGCGACCTTGCCGCCGATCAGCACGTCGGTGGCCCGGTTGATGCCGTCGATCAGCGAGTGGCGGCAGCCGTACTTGTTGTCGAACTTGCTCTTGGTGACCGAGTCGTTGACGTTGATCGCCGGGAAGAGCAGCGAGCCCTCCTTGGCCATCTCGTACAGCCGGTGCACGCCGGTGGTGGTCTCCTCGGTGACGCCCTTGATCCGCTCGCCGATGGCGGTCCAGCGGTTGCCGTCCTCGGGCAGCGAGCGGCGCAGCAGAGCCAGGAAGACCTGCCACTCCTCGCTGTCGGAGGCCGAGGCGTCCGGCACCGCGCCGGCCTTCTCGAACTCGGTGCCCTTGTGGACCAGCATGGTGGCGTCGCCGCCGTCGTCCAGGATCATGTTCGGACCGGTGTTGCCGTCGCCGGCGTCCGGCCAGCGGAGCATCTGCTCCGTGCACCACCAGTACTCCTCCAGCGTCTCGCCCTTCCAGGCGAAGACCGGGATGCCGGCGGGCTCCTCGGGCGTGCCGCCGCCGACGACGACGGCCGCGGCGGCGTGGTCCTGGGTGGAGAAGATGTTGCAGGAGGCCCAGCGCACCTCGGCGCCGAGGGCCGCGAGGGTCTCGATGAGCACCGCGGTCTGCACGGTCATGTGCAGCGAGCCCGAGATGCGGGCGCCGCGCAGCGGCTGGGCGTCCGCGTACTCGGCGCGGATCGCCATCAGCCCGGGCATCTCGTGCTCGGCGAGGGTGATCTCCTTGCGGCCGAACTCGGCCAGGGACAGGTCAGCGACCTTGTAGTCGCTCGGAGTGAGGACGCTCACGGCGTTTCTCCTGTTTCGTCGGCTGACGTTGCGTTATCGAATGTAGCGGGTGGTGAGGACGGCGGGCCTACGCGGCCTTGCGGGCCTCGTCGATCAGCAGCACCGGGATGCCGTCGCGGACCGGGTAGACCAGACCGCACTCGGGGTCGGTGCACGCCAGCTCGGTGGCGTCGGCCTCCTCGCGCAGCGGGGCGTGGCATTTGGGGCAGGCCAGGATCTCCAGGAGGGAGGGCTCGATCACGGAGGTCTCCTTGTCGGGTCGGATCGGAAGGTGGGCGGTCCGGGCTCAGGCCCGGATCAGGGCCAGGACCTCGTCGCGCAGCGCGGCCACCGCGTCCGCGTCGGCGGCCTCGACGTTCAGCCGCAGCAGCGGCTCGGTGTTCGACGGCCGCACGTTGAACCACCAGCCCTCGCCGGTGACGGTCAGACCGTCCAGCTCGTCCACGGTGACGCCGGGACGGGACTCGAACGCCGCCCGCACCGCGGCGGTCCGCCCGGCCTGGTCGGCGACCTCGCTGTTGATCTCGCCGGAGGCCGCGTACCGCGAGAAGTCGGCGGCCAGCTCGGACAGCGGCTTGTCCTGCCCGCCGAGCGCGGCCAGCACGTGCATCGCGGCCAGCATGCCGGTGTCGGCCTTCCAGAAGTCCTGGAAGTAGTAGTGCGCCGAGTGCTCCCCGCCGAAGACCGCGCCGGTGCGGGCCATCTCCTGCTTGATGAAGGAGTGGCCGACCCGGGTCCGGACCGGGACGCCGCCGTGCTCGCGCACGATCTCCGGCACCGCCGCCGAGGTGATCAGGTTGTGGATGACGGTCGCGCCCGGGTGCTTGGCCAGCTCGCGCACCGCCACCAGCGCCGTGACGGTGGACGGCGACACCGGCTCGCCCCGCTCGTCGACCACGAAGCAGCGGTCGGCGTCGCCGTCGAAGGCCAGGCCCAGGTCCGCGCCGTGCTCCACGACCGCCTTCTGCAGGTCCACGAGGTTCTTCGGGTCCAGCGGGTTCGCCTCGTGGTTCGGGAACGTGCCGTCCAGCTCGAAGTAGAGGTCGACGACCTCCAGCGGCAGCCCCTGGAACACGGTCGGCACGGTGTGCCCGCCCATGCCGTTGGCGGCGTCCACGACGACCTTCAACGGACGGATCCCGGACAGGTCCACCAGTTTGTTCAGGTACGCGGCGTACTCGGCGAGCATGTCGCGCTCGGTGACCGTGCCGGCCTTGTCGACCGCCGGCGGCTCGGCGCCGCCGAGGATCGCCTGGGCGTTCTCCCGGATCTCCACCAGGCCGGACTCCTGCCCGATCGGCGCGGCCCCGGCCTTGCACATCTTGATGCCGTTGTACTTCGCCGGGTTGTGGCTGGCGGTGAACATCGCCCCGGGCATGTCCAGCGCGCCGGACGCGAAGTACAGCAGGTCGGTGGACGCCAGGCCGATGTCGACGACGTCCACACCCCGGGACGCCGCACCGCGGGCGAAGGCCGCGGCCAGGGCCGGCGAACTGGGCCGCATGTCGTATCCGACGACCACGGTCGGGGCGCCGGCGAACGCGGCGAAGGCGGCCCCGAGGGCCTCGGTGTCGCTCTCGTCGAGCTGGTCGGGGACCACGCCCCGGACGTCGTACGCCTTCACGATGAGGGACAAGTCGTGCCCGGCCACTATCTCCCGCTTTCAGAATCAGGACGCATGCCGGCGCATGCGCGGGTCAGTCGATAACCACGGTGCCACGTCGCGGTCGACGCGCCGTCGAGCCTATCTCGGCGGGCTCTCCGGACCCGCATGCGGACGGCCGGGACCACCACCCGGACGACCCAGGACACGACCTAGGGCGTGCCAGTGTTCCAACCGGCCCGCCAAGCGCTAATCTCCACCAAGTGAGCCCAGCCCGCAGATGTTCGCGAACCGCGTGTAGCCGTCCGGCCGTCACGACGCTCACGTACGTGTACGCGGACTCCACCGCCGTCCTCGGCCCCCTGGCCGCCTATATCGAGCCGCACAGCTATGACCTGTGCGCCGAGCACTCCCAGCGGCTCACCGCCCCGCGCGGCTGGGCCGTCCTGCGCCTGGCGGAACCGGACCCGGGCCCCCTCCAGCCGTCCTCCGACGACCTCGAGGCCCTGGCCAACGCCGTCCGCGAGGCCGCCCGCCGCCCCCACGACCGCGACGGGGCCGACGCGGCCCTCCTCGCCCGTCCCCGCACCCACCTCCGCGCCCTCCCCGACCCCGACGCGTGAGACGGGTGTGACCACCGAGGGTGGACCAGACCCCCGGGACCATCACACACAGCAACATCACCGGCGAAATCCCAGGTCGTCGCCCCGTGTCCACGACACGTCCGGAATGACTGTCGCCGAGCGCCGCATCCCCGGTTACGCTCGACCCGTGCCCACCACAGCCTCGATCAGGTCGGGGGCCGGGCAGGAGCCCCGCCGCCGGAAGCACACACGCGACCGGCGGGGGCGGGGACTGCGCGGCCCGCTGGCGCCACCCCAAGTCCCCCTGGCCCTCACCCGCGCGGAACAGTTCGACGAACTGGTCCTCGACGCCGTGGAACGCCTCGAACGCCGCTGGCCCCGGCTGGCCGAGATCGAACTGGCCGTCGAGGAGGTGCCGCCGGCCGACGCCGAGCACTGGAGCGACGAGGTGGTGCCCCTGGGCCGGGTGATCGCGGACCGCCCGGGCGAGCCGGTGCGGATCGTGATCTACCGGCGGCCGGTCGAGGCCCGCGCGGCGGGTCGGCCGGAGCTGGCCGATCTGGTGTACGAAGTGGTCGTGGAACAGGTCGCCGAGCTGATGGGTGTCGAGCCGGACGACGTCGACCAGGGACGGGACGAGGATTAGGGCTTCCCAGCAGGCGGATCGGGGCTTCCCGGCAGAAGGCGGCTACCAGCTCACGAGCTGGTAGCCGCCAACGGTTCGGTCCCTATCTGCGCACCGCCCCCGACAGGTCGCCCGCGACCGGCGGCACCGCCACCAGCACTCTCGCGTCCACCAGGTTCTGCACCGTCGCCTGGATCCCGCCCTTGTTCGGCGCGTCCGTCAGGACTCGCGCCCCGTACACCGGATCCCCGCCGGCCTGCGGCTGCACGATCGCCGTGAACCATCCGGTCGCCTTCGGCACGTACGCGACCGTGCTGTTGGCGGCCACCTGGACCGTGTCCGTCGTCGGCTTGTTGTCCTGGCCGATCGTCGTCACCTGCACCGTGGCGCCCTTGTCGCCCGCGGCCGTCAGCTGCAGCACGGTCTTCGCCGGGCCGCCGATGTTGCTGTCCGGGATGATCGCCTGCCCCGTCACCGAGCCGGCCGGCGAGAGGTACGCGGTGTCCTGTGTGTTGCTCTTCTGATCGGTCTCGACCAGGCGGACGCCCGCGACGAACGGCCCGCCGCTCCCGACCACCTGCAGCGTGGCCGCCTCGTCCGGGTCCTTCAGCGCGTCCTTCATGTCCACCACGATCGTGTGACCCGGTGTGAGACTCAACGGCTCGTCGCGCTTGGTGTACCCCTGCGCGGCGTCGGTCGTCTGCCCCGACAGCTCGATGCGGCCGCTCTTCCCGAACCAGTACATGTGATCGATCGACACCGGCTTGTCGCTCGTCGCCGTCAGCACCAGGTCGAACTTGCTCAGCGTCTGGCCCGGCGCCGGGACGCCGGGGATCGTCTGCGTCATCTGCTGCGCCTGGTTCGGCCCCAGCGCCGGGATGAAGTCGAACCCGCGCCCGTCCTTCGCGCCGTTCTGCGCCCGGTCCCAGTCCAGCACCTGTGCCGCGACCCGCCCCTGCGTGGTCGTCACGTGCACGCTCGCGACGCCGGTCTTCGGGGTGTTGCCGGCCAGGGCCGTGCTCAGCAGGTACTGCATCGACGTCTTCGGCAGCACCGTGATGTCGTGCCCGACCGTGCCGGTGTCGATCTGGCCGTCCGGCCCGTAGAACGTCATGTTCACGGTCGCCGGAGCGGTGTCGGTGTTCGCCAGCTCCAGGTACGAGTCCCGCTCGGTGTTGCCGATCGAGACGCCGGCGAACCAGAAGTCCGTCCCCGGCGTCGTGCAGGCCGACGCCGCCAGCCCGCGCTTCGAGCCGGAGTCGCTGCGCAGCAGTTCGCTCGCCGTGAAACCGGGCGCATTCGAACCGCTGGCCTGGATCACCAGCGGCACCGGATGCGGCAGCCCGGCGTCGTCGGCCACCATGGTGAACTGCGTCACCTGGGACGACGTCGACCTCGTCCCCACGGGCCCGATCTTCAACGGGGCGAAGGCCTTGCCGTCGATGTACTGCACCGTGGCCCCGTCGGCCACGGTCCCACCGGCGGCGGTACCGCTGCCGGCCGGCGAAGCGCCACCCGGGCTGAACGTGGTGAGGGTCGTCGAAGTGTCGGCACCGGAGCCGATCTCCCCCTGGCACACGCCGGTGGCACTGCCGACAGGCAGGTTCCGCGACGAAGTCTGCGTGATAGCGGCCGGATTCTTGTCACGCGTCGAGAACCCATAACCGAGGCCCGCGAGCAGCACGACGGCCACCACCCCGAGCGCCCCGAACGTCCCCACCGGTGACGTCCGCCGCTGGGCCAGCGCCCGCGCACGCGCAGAAGTGACACGGGTCGGCGCACCGGCAGCAGGCCCGGGTGTGGAAGCAGCCGTATTAGCAGCGCCCGGAGTACGCGCCGGGCGCCCCTTGCCACCAGGCCTTGAAGGACGGGTCGGCCGGGTCATCGGTAGCCTCCCTGCCGGTAGTCATCGGTATCGAAATCAGGACGCTCGTACTCGCCGCTGCCAGGCCGCAGGTACCCGCCGTATTCCTCTGGCTGCTGCTGCCCGTACGGATCCGGGTGCTGCCCATAAGAATCGTGCTGCTGGCTGTACGGATCGGGATACTGACCATACGAATCGTCCTGCTGCGCATACGGGTCGGGCTGCTGCGCGTAAGGATCCGGCTGGGCGTAGGGATCGGCCTGCTGGGCGTACTGCTCCTGATACGACGGGTACTCCGTCTCCCCCGAGTACTCCGTCGCATATACGTGAGCCGGAGCGGGTTCCTCGTACTCTTCGTACTCCTCCTGCCGCTCCTCCAGCCCCTCGGCGTCGAACTCCGAGGCTTGGGCGGGCACCGGAGCCGGGGCCGGCACGTAGTCGTCCTGCTCCGGCCCCCCGCTCTCCTCGACCCGGCCACCCGTCGGCAACGCCATGATCAGGGCGAACAGGAAGAACAGGCCCTCGGCCGCGAGCCACGCGGTCCGCGACATGTTCGAGTACGAGACCGTCACGGTCCCGCTCGCGCCGGCCGGCAGTTCGAACCCCTGGGCCCACCCGTCGACCGTCGTCGGCTTCAGCTCCGTCCCGCCCAGCTTCGCCGACCAGTGGCTGTCCGCGTCCTCGGCCAGCACCAGGGTCCGGCCGTCACCGCCGGCGGCCAGCGTCGCCTTCATCGACCGGTCGTCCGCGCTCACCGCCTGCAGCGCCTTCGGATCGTCCGCCCCGGGCCCGCGCAGCGACAGCCGCGCCGCCGGCGTGGCGATCTTCCACAGGTTCACGCCCTCGATCTCCGACTGCCGGTTCAGGCCCGGCGTCGAGTCCAGGATCCGCACGTAGTCCGTGGGCAGTGTCTTCATCCCGACGACGTACCGGATGCCCATGTTCGCGAGCCCCTGCAGCTCGGTCCCGCCGGAGTCGGACAGCAGCCCGCCGACCAGCCCGCTGATGCGGTCCGCGTCCGCCTTCGGCACCTGGTAGTCCGCGTCGCCCAGCGTGGCGCCCGCCCCGCGCACCACGCCGTACCCGATCGCGGTCTGCGCCCCTGAGCTCAGGATCAGCGCCCGCGGCTGGTCCGGCAGCTGCGCCTGCACCGACACGACGGCCGGCCGGAAGTCCGCCTCCGCACGCTGCACCGGCCCGGCGACGCCGTGCGTCACCCACCAGGCGGCCGCGGCCAGCGGGGTCGCCACCGCCGCCAGGGCCACCACCAGCGCGGCCGGCTGGCGCCAGCTCAGGTGCGACACCTGGAAGTAGTTCCGCGCGCCCTCGGCGCCGATCACGGCGGCCACGATCAGGCCGAAGCCGATCGCCGCCGTCGGCACGCCGCTCCACGGCTGCTGGGGCAGTCCGCCGGCCAGGCCGGTCGGGTGCACCTGCAGCGCCAGCAGGCCGGCCGCGAAACCGGCGAGCGCGAGCGTCCAGCCGGCGAAGGTGATCCGGCGGCGCGGGCCGGTGCGGAGCAGACCCGCCAGGCCGGCCAGCAGCAGTCCGCCGGTGAACCAGTACGTGTACGTCCCCGGCCCGCCGGGGTTGGCCAGCAGCAGGTGCGTCGGGTCCGGCTGCCGGCCGGGCACCGGCGGCAGTCCCGGCTCCAACAGGAACGCGGTCGGGTGCTGCACCAGCTGCAGCGACCACGGCATCAGCACCGCGATCGGTGTCACCAGCAGCACCGCGAGCCGGAAGAGCACGGTGGCGAAGTCCGCGGTCGAACGCCAGAAGACGGTCGCCGTGGCGCCCACCGCGAGCAGCGCCGCGAGCAGCCACAGGATCGGGGCGAACGCCATGCCGATCGCGATCGCGAACGCCGCGGGCCACGCCGCGCGAACGGAGCCCTTGCGTCCGGGCCCGCCTATGGCGAGCAGCACGCCGGAGGCCACCAGCGGCAGCAGGATGATCCCGACCGCCGATCCCAGCCGGCCGCCGGAGATCGCCCCGGTCACCGCCGGCAGCACCGCGTAGGCGATGGAGCCCCACACCCGCAGCGGGCTGGACTCGACCGTGCGCTTCAGCACCGTGTAGGCGGTCAGGCCGGACAGCGGCACCGATCCGAGCAGCAGGACCGTCACCGCGAGGCTGGCGTGCCCGAACAGCAGGGTGCCGACCAGGGCCACGATCGCCAGGTACGGCGGCGCCGGCGAGGTGGACCCGGTCCCGACCCCGTGCCAGCCCGAGAAGAAGGCGTGCCACAGGTCCGAGGCCCCGTCGGGTGCGGGCAGCAGCGCACCGCCCATCAGCCGCCCGCCGGTGAGGACCTCCCGCGCGGCGACCATCATCAGCACCGTGAGGGCTATCCACACGAAGTTCCCGGGCATCCGGACGGCGCGGACCAGCCACGGTGTCCCGGAGTCGAAGGACTCGGCCTCCTCGGAGACCGGCCCGGACTCGACGGAGCCCCGCGTCACCTCCTCCTCGCGCTGGTTGCGCGAGCGGAAGCCCTCGAACGCGGCCTCGAAGCTGTGCCGGAAGACCTGCATCCTGGACGGGAACAGGTCGGACAGGTCGACCGGCTGCCGCGCCCGGGTCTTCGCCCGCGCGCGCCGCGCGCGGATGATGCGGTCCATGCGGCCGGCGTAGGCCAGGGCCGCCAGCACCTCGTCGGCCGCCGTGAGCGGCGCCTTGTTGAGCACCAGCCCGATCGCCCGCAGCAGCGACCAGAAGAACAGTCGCAGGAAGGTCAGCGCCGGGAACCGGCCCGGGTGGTTGACGGTCACCGCGTAAAGGGCGTGCTGCCGGTCCTCGAAGTGCGGCCGGGAGACGCCGGCGCTGATCCGCCGCTCGCCGCGGGCCGCCGCCTCGGCGTGCCAGAACACGGCCTTGGGCGCGATCAGCACGTCCCAGCCGGCGTTGTTCACGCGCCAGCAGAAGTCCAGGTCGTCGCGGAACATCGGGATGGCCCGGTCCAGGCCGCGCAGGCGGTCCCAGACCTCGCGCCGGATGAGCATGCCGGCGCTGGACACCGAGAGCACCCGGTCCGGCTCGGCGTGCTGGCCCTGGTCGTGCTCGCCGGCCTCCAGGCCGGTCCAGCGGCGGCCGTCGCTGGTGACGGTGACGCCGACCTCGAGCAGCAGCTCCCGGTCGTACCAGCCGCGGATCTTGGGGCCGACGACACCGGCGTTGGGGTGCGACTCCCCGATCTCCAGCAGGCGCAGCAGCGCGTCCGGGGCGGGCTCGGCGTCGTCGTGCAGCAGCCAGAGCCACTCCACCATGGGCGCGTCGCCGCGGCCGTAGAGCTCGTAGTCGGCGACCGGGGCGGCCTTCAGGGCGTGGTTGACCGCGGTGCCGAAGCCGGTGTTGCGCTTGGCCTGCAGCACCGCCTCCGGGCCGAGGTTCTCGTCCAGGATGGCCAGCGAGTCGTCCTTGGACCCGGTGTCCACGGCGAGGATCCGCTGCGGCGCCCGGAGCTGGCCGAGCAGGCCCTTGAGGGACTCCTCCAGCCAGCGGGCGCCGTCGTGGGCGACGACCACCGCGGTGACCACGTGGTGCGGGAAGGCGTTGACAGCCGCCTCGGCGGCGGCCCGGCGCCGGGCTTCGGCGTCGGCCACGGCGAACTGCCCGGTGCCGCCGGGCTGGGAGCCGTAGGCCCCGGGTGCGGACTGCCCGGGGGCGGACAGGCCGCCGGTCCGGTATCCGGATTCTGGGTACTGGGACATGCTGCGCTGGCACGGCTCCGGTCTCGGCTGATTCCCCGCTCGGGGGCGGACTGAGGGACCACCATACGCGAGGCCGCCGAGACGTCGGCAGGCTATGCCGTTATGCCCGAATTGCGTTCTCCGGCAAGGGGAAACCGTGGGACGGCAGAGTTCTCACACTCCGCCGCCCGGCCCGGCACGCCGGGTCACACGGCGGCGCGCTTGAGCCGCCGGCGCTCCCGCTCGGACAGCCCGCCCCAGATGCCGAACCGCTCGTCGTTGGCCAGCGCGTAGGTGAGGCACTCGGCCTTCACCTCGCAGTTGAGGCAGATCTTCTTCGCCTCCCTCGTCGATCCGCCCTTCTCCGGGAAGAACGACTCGGGATCGGTCTGCGCACACAACGCCCGGGACTGCCAGCCTCGGTCCTCGTCGACCCCGTTGTGGAGCGGGTAGATGCGGTACACCTCGGCGTGGCAAGCCTCGTCCGCGCCCTGTGTGTACTCCGCGGCCTCGGCCACCGCACGCCTCCTGGCCCTACCTGGTCCGCCGGAGAGGAAGATCACTCCCCGTGCGGAGATCATCACGACACGTTTGAAATTACACGCGCGTCATTACCGGGCCGTCAAGCCGGGATCTGGTAGCGACCACGCGATTCACCTGTTGGAGCTAATACGCGACCCGGCATGCGGACCACGCTTGACAGCCACCCCGGCCGCCGGATGAGGTGGAGGCACCATGAACACGCGCATCGTGACCGCCGAGAGCCGCCGGGGCCTGAACCCCGCCGCGGCCGTGGTCACCGCTGCGCGCTCCGCCGCGGGCTCGGCGTCCGAGCCGTGTCGCGGTCTGTGTTGTCGCTGTCGCCGTCACAGCTGACCGACCCACAGACCCGACCCCTCCCGGCCTCGCAGTGCCGGAAGCAATAGCGGAGTACCCCCTATGCCTCGTCAGGCTTCTCCGGCGCCCACCGCCACCATGCCGCGCCCCGCGCACGGCGCCGTTTCCGCGCTCCCCCACGACGCGCTCGCCCCGGACCTCGTCGCCATGTTCCTCGGCGCCACGCCCCACCCGGACATCGTGATACCGGAACCGCGGGTGACCATCGCCGATCTGGCCGCGGCGGCACGGGCCGAAGGCGGTGCGCCGGCGGGCGTGCTCCGGTGGGACGCCGCCGGGCAGCGCTTCGCCTCCTGAAATACTGCCTCCATGCGCATCACAGCCCTTGCCGGAGGCGTCGGCGGAGCCCGTTTCCTCCGCGGCCTCATCGCCGCCACCGCACCGTCCGCGGGTTCCGAACCAGCACAGATCACCGTCGTCGGGAACGTCGGCGACGACATGACGATGCACGGCCTCCGGATCTGCCCGGACCTGGACACGGTCATGTACACGCTGGGCGACGGCATTCACGAGGGCCAGGGCTGGGGCCGCGCCGGCGAGACGTTCGGCGTGGCCGACGAACTGAAGGAGTACGGCGTCGGCCCCGACTGGTTCACGCTCGGCGACAAGGACATCGCCACGCACCTGGTCCGCACGCAGATGCTCGGCGCCGGGTATCCGCTGTCTGCGGTGACCGAGGCGCTGTGCACCCGCTGGAAGCTGCCGGTGCGGCTGCTGCCGTCCACCGACGAGCGGGTCGAGACGCACGTCGTGATCGACGACGCCGAGGCGCCGGGCGGGCGCCGCGCGGTGCACTTCCAGGAGTACTGGGTCAGGATGCACGCGCCCGACGCGCGCGCCGTCGTGTCCGTCGGCGTGGAGGACTCCAAGCCGGCACCCGGCGTGCTGGCGGCGATCGCCGAGGCGGACGTGATCGTGCTGCCGCCGTCGAACCCGGTGGTGTCGATCGGCACCATTCTGCAGATCCCGGGCATGCGGCAGGCCGTGGCCGATGCCGAGGCGCCGGTGGTCGGGCTGTCGCCGATCGTCGGCGGCGGACCGGTGCGCGGCATGGCGGACAAGGTGCTGGAGGCCGTCGGCGTGGAGGTCTCGGCGGCCGCGGTCGCCAAGCACTACGGTGCCGACCTGCTGGACGGCTGGCTGGTCGACGTGGACGCGGACCGCGCGGCGGTCGAGGAGGTGGAGGCCGCCGGCATCGCGTGCCGCGCGGTCCCGCTCATGATGTCCTCGCCGGAAGCGACGCAGGCGATGGCCCAGGCCGCGCTCGACCTGGCCGGCGAGATCGCGGCCCGCTCCGCCCGGCCGGCGGTCTAGCCGTGGCCGGCGCCGCCTACACGGTGCACGCCGTTCCCGGGATCCCCGAGGTGGGGCCGGGCGATGATGTGGCGGCGCTGATCGACGCCGCGCTGAGCGCGTCGGGCCTGGGGCTGCGGGACGGCGACATCCTGTGCGTCACGTCCAAGATCCTGTCCAAGGCCGAGGGGCGGCTCGTCCGCGCCGACGACCGCGAGGCCGCGATAGACGCCGAGATGGTGCGCCTGGTGGCACGGCGTGGTCCGACGCGGATCGTCCAGACCCGGCACGGGTTCGTGATGGCGGCGGCCGGTGTGGACGCCTCCAACACCCCGGCCGGGACGGTGCTGCTGCTGCCCGAGGACCCCGACGGTTCGGCGCGGGAGCTGGCCGACGCGCTGCGGGCCCGGTACCGGGTGGCGGTCGGGGTCGTCGTCACCGACACCTTCGGACGGCCCTGGCGCGAGGGACAGACGGACGTCGCCATCGGCTGCGCGTACGTCGACGCGCTGGTGGACCACCGCGGGAGCACCGACACGTTCGGCAACGAGCTGCAGGTGACCGCGGCCGCGGTGGTGGACGAGCTGGCCGCGGCGGGCGAGGTGGTCAAGGGCAAGGCCGACGGGGTCCCGGTGGCGCTGATCCGCGGGCTGCCCGAGTTGGTGACGCCCGAGCCCGGACCGGGCGTCCGTCCCCTGATCCGTTCCGCGGAGAACGACATGTTCTCGCTGGGGACGTCGGAGGCCATGCGGGAAGCGGTGCTGCGCCGCCGGGACTCGGAGTCGTTCACGGCGGATCCTGTCTCCGGGGACGTCGTCCGGCGCGCGGTCGCCGCCGCCGTGACGGCTCCTTCGCCCGAAGGCACGGAGCCGCGGTTCGTCCTCCTGGAGTCGGAGACCGCGAGGAAGGATCTCGCCGGCACCTTGGCCGACGCCGTGTTGGAGCGCGCCCCGTATCTGGTGGTGCCCTGTCGCCTCGCTAATACGGAGTTCGCCGTGGCGTCTCTGGGAGCCGCTGTGGAGAACTTCCTAGTCGCGCTCTCCGCCGAGGGCCTGGGTGCTACATGGCGTCCTGCTGACGCGACCGTCTTGAGAGGACATCTGGAGCTGCCCGCTCAATGGGAGCCGCTGGGCGTGATCGCCGTGGGGAAGCCCACGGAAGCACCCCCTCAGCAGCTTCCGCGGGATCCCCGTTCCTTCATCACTGTGCGCTGACGGCAGCCTCGACCCGGAACCTGGGCTCGACGGTCAGCTCGCTGATCCGCCAGCCGCCGGTGGTGCGCACCACCTTGTTCCGGTACAGGCCGGTGAGCACGCGCTCCGGGCGCGGGTCGGCCTCGTGGCCGAACGAGCCGGTCACGTAGGCGCGGATGCTGCCGGCGTCGCCGTCGACTTCGACCAGCACGCTCGTGAACTGGTGGGTCAGGCGGTCGTAGTCCTCGTGGTTGCGGCGCGCCTGGGCGACCAGGGCGTCGCGGCCGTTCTGGGTGCCGCCGGGCGTGGTCCCGACGACGTCCTCGGTGAACAGCTCGTGCAGTTCGTCGAAGCGGTGCTCGTCCAGGCACCGTCCCAGCTTGACGAACAGGTCGGTGATCTCCGCGCGGTCCGCGAGGGTCTGGATGTCGTAGCCGGTCATGATCCGCTCCCCGGAATTACCGTTGGTTTGACCAACGTTTTCGTTGGTGAGACCAATGTTGGTCCGGCCAACCATTCCTGTCAACCCCGGACCCGGAAGTAGGCTGCGCCCATGGATCCGCGCACCATGCCCGTCCGCCTCCGCGGCCTCGCGACCTGGCTGTTGGGGCAGTCCTCGAACCAGGGCCACCGCCTGATCGGCGAGCGGATGCACGCCGCCGGCGTCACCAGCCGCTCGTACTACTCGCTGCTCGCCGCGCTCGCCGAGAGCGGGCCGACGAGCCAGGCCGACCTGGGGCGGCGCGTGGGACTGGACCGCAGCGACGTCACCGCGGCGGTCACCGACCTGGAGGAACGGGGCTTCCTCGGACGGACCCCGGACCCGGCCGACCGCCGGCGCAACCTCGTGCGGATCACCGACAGCGGGACGGAGTTCCTGGCAGAGCTCGACGCGGAGGTGGCCGCGGCCCAGGAGGAGTTGCTGGCCCCCCTGACGCCGCAGGAGCGGGAGGCCCTGCTCGCGATGCTGGTGCGGGTGGTCGAGCACCACACCGGGCTGAAGCTCAGCGATACAGCAGAGCGCTGACCCGGTAGCGGTGGCCGCGATAGGGCTCCAGGAGCTCCAACATGCGGTCGTCGTCCCACTTCATCGTGGGGTCGCCGAGCACGCCGCACACGATGCGCGGCAGGTGGAGGTCGCCGACCGAGACGGCGTCGGCGTCCCCGTGCGCGCGGTGCATCACCTCGGCCGCGGTCCACACGCCGATGCCGGGGACGGTGCGGATCCGGCGCGCGGCCTCGTCACGCTCCATCCCGACGGTCTCCTCCAGCCGGGCCGCGACGCGGGTCGCGCCGAGGATCGCGTGGGAGCGCTTGCCGTCCACACCGGCGCGGATCCACTCCCAGGACGGGATCAGGGCCCACTCGCGCGGTGACGGCGAGACGTGCAGCCGCACGTCGGCCGGTGCGCCCGGGGCGGGGATGCCGTAGCGGCGCACCAGAACCTGGTAGGCCCGGTGGGCCTCCTGGACCGTGACGCGCTGCTCCAGCACCGCCGGGACCATCGCGTCCCAGACCCGGCCGCTGCGGATGACGCGCAGGCCGGCGTTGCGGCGCAGCGACTGGATGAGCTGAACGTTGCCCTGGGCCCGCACGAGTTCGGCGAACTCGGCGCGGACCTGCTCGGTGTCGCCGAGGCCGAGCAGGTCGGGCAGGGTCCCGACGAGCCAGCCCGCGCCGGGGCCCCAGGCCTCGGCCTCGACGGTCTCCGGCGTCGCACGCCGCAGGCGCAGGGTGCCGGGGTCGCCGGCCGGGGTCCGGCAGCCGAGCCACAGGGAGCCGTCGGGAGTGCGACGGAAGGTGGGGTCGCCCCCGCCGCGGCGCAGGGTGCCGACGGAGGCGGAAAGGTCGTAAGCGGCGTCGACCGGAAGGGTCACGCGGACTTCGGGTTCGACGGCCGCGACAGGTGCGGCGGCAGGAGTCCGCGACGCCGAGCGGGCAGACGGGACGAACGGCCGGCGGGACGGGCGCCGGTACGCGTCGGCGGCGGCGCCGCCGCTGCGCCCCTTCCGAGCAGCCCAGACCGCCCGGATGTCCTCGTCGTCTGTCATGGCGCGGGTCAGCCTACTCGCTTCTCGTCGCCCTACTCGTCGCTGGAGAACCGGACCGCCTTGTCCGGGATCACCGCGCCGCACCACACCCGGGTGCCGGCCAGCAGCTCGTTCTCGGCGCCGACCAGGGCGCCGTCGCCGACCACGACGCCGTCCAGCACGGTGCCCGCGCCGATCCGGGCGCCCACGCCGACGATGGAGTCGGTGACGCGAGCGCCGGGGCCGATCACCGAGCCGGCGTCCAGGACCGAGGCGCCGACGCGGGCTCCGGCCCCGACCACGGCGCCGGAGCCGACCGTGGTGCCGGCGTCGACCACCGCGTCCTCGGCGATCTCGGCGCCGGCCAGCACCAGCGCCTCCGGGTACTCGCGCCGGTCCGGGCCCGGGACCGCCGGAGAGGTCACCCGGCCCATCACCAGGTCGGCCGAGCCCTTGGCGAACGCCGCCGGGGTGCCCAGGTCGAGCCAGTAGGACTGTTCCACCACACCGAGCACCTTCGCGCCGGAGGCCAGCAGGCCCGGGAAGGTCTCGCGCTCCACCGAGACCCGGCGGCCGAAGGGGATCTCGTCGATGCGCCACCGCTGGAAGACGTAGCAGCCCGCGTTGATCTGGTCCGTGACGATGTCCTCGGGCCGCTGCGGCTTCTCCAGGAACGCCGTCACCCAGCCGTCACCGTCGGTGGGCACCAGGCCGAACGGCCGCGGGTCGGTCACCCGCGACAGGTGCAGGGTGACGTCGGCGCCGCGCGCGGTGTGCGCCTCGACCAGGGCCCGCACGTCCACACCGGACAGGATGTCGCCGTTGAAGGCCAGGACCGGCTCGTCCGGCGCGCTGGTCAGTTTGCCGGCCACGTTGCGGATCGCGCCGGCGGTGTCCAGCGGCACGTCCTCGGTCACGTACTCCAGCTCCAGGCCGAGGTCGGACCCGTCGCCGAAATACTCCTCGAACACCTCGGCCTTGTAGGCGGTGGCGAACACGACGCGGTGGACGCCCGCCGCCCGGGCGCGCATCAGCTGGTGGGTGAGGAACGGGACTCCGGCGACCGGCAGCATCGGCTTCGGGGTGTTCACCGTCAGCGGGCGCAGACGGGTGCCCTTGCCTCCCACCAGAAGGATCGCCTCGGTCACTCTTTCGTTCCCCTCATCCTGTCCAGAGCCGTGCGGGCCAGCATAAACGGTCCCCGACGGACGTGGTTGCACAACAGCAAGCTGTTTCCCCCGTATCCTCTCGGCGTGACCGCAGCGAACAGTAGTTTCCCGGGCCTGTGGCGCGCCGCGCTCGCGCAGGGCCCGTCCCGGCCGTTCCTGACGTATTACGACGACCACACCGGCGAGCGGGTCGAGCTGTCATACGCCACGACCGACAACTGGGTCGCCAAGACCGCGAACCTGATCCAGGACGAGCTGGCGCTGGCCCCGGGCGACGAGGTCGCGATCCTGCTGCCCACCCACTGGCAGACCCCGATCTGGCTGCTGGCCTGTTGGGCGGCCGGGGTGGTGGCGAGCGTCGGCGAGGATCCGGCGGCGGTGGAACGCGCGGCGGCCGTGGTCGCCGGGCCGGACAGCCTCGGCGAGGCGCTGGCCTGCCGCGGCGAGCGCATCGCGCTGGCGCTGCGGCCGCTGGGCGCGCCGTTCCAGCAGGTGCCGGAGGGCTTCACGGACTACGCCGCGGTCGCCCCGTCGCAACCGGACGCGTTCACGCCGTACTCCCCGGTCGAGGCCGACGCGCCCGCGCTGATCGCCGACGGACAGAGCTGGACCCAGGGCGAGATGGTGAAGGACGCGGTGGACGCGGCCGCGCGCTGGAACCTGACCGCCGGCAGCCGGGTGCTGGCCGGCTGCGGCTTCGCCTCCCGCCCCGAGATCCGGGCGGCCCTGACCTCCGAGCTCGCCGCCGGGGCTTCCTTGGTACTGTGCCGGAACGTCGATCCGGCGCGCCTTCCCGGGCGCATGGCCGCGGAGAAGGTGAACGCCCGCGTCACCTCCCTGGGCCTCGGCCAGGGACAGAGCGCGGCCGGCGCCGGCGGAACCGGTGAGGGCACACTCGGCGTCCTCCTGGTCGACTAAGGTCGTCGCACGGGAGGGACCGCGGTCGCGACTCGGGCCCGCACCTCGCGGGCCCCGGTGTGAGGAGATTCTGTGGCAGGCGAGCGCAACGCCGAGCCGGCCCCGTGGGAGCGGGCGGCCCGGCAATCCGACGACGCGTGGTACGCGGGGCGGCAAGATCAGCAGTCCTCGGCCGGGTACGGGGACGCGTACGACCATGACGAGCCCCCGGCGCGGGAGCCGCGGCGCGGTTCCCGCGGGCAGGCTCCGGTCCCGAACCAGAGCGGGTACGGCGACGACACCCCGGGCCGCGCGCGCGGCCGCGGCGGCTACCGCTACGACCCCGACAGCGCGACCGACGGCGAGCTGGACTCCGGCGGCCCGAGCGGCCGCGGCGGGCGCACCGGGCGCGGCGCGTCCATACCGGCGGGCAAGGGCGGCCGGTTGGCCCCCCGGGGCGTGATCACGGTGTCCGCGGCCTCGCTGGCGATCACCGTGATCGGCGCCGGCGCCTTCACGTACCAGCACTTCAACGGCAGCATCAACACCTTCAACGACACCGGCCTGGCGGCGAACCGGCCGGCCGAGGCCTCGGCCAACGCCCAGGGCCAGCGGCCGGAGAACATCCTGCTGGTGGGCTCGGACGCCCGCGACAACGGCAACAACGCCTTCGGCGGCGGCCAGACCGGCCAGGGCGCGCGCTCGGACACCTCGATCCTGCTGCACGTCTACGCGGACCACCAGCACGCGGTCGGGATCTCGATCCCGCGCGACATGCTGGTGACGATCCCCGAGTGCCAGATCGACCCGAACAACCCCAAGAAGGGGCACACCGGCGTCCAGAACAACCAGTTCAACGCCGCCTTCGCGGTCGGCAACACCCCGAACGGCAACGTGGCCTGCGAGATCAACACCATAGAGGCGATGTCGGGCATCCGCATCGACCACACGATCGTGGTCGGCTTCGCGGCGTTCGCCAAGCTCACCGACGACATCGGCGGCGTCGAGGTGTGCGTGCCCAAGGACGTGAACAGCGTCGAGGGCGACCACATCTCCCTGAAGAAGGGCATCCAGACCGTCCGCGGCCAGACCGCCCTGGACTACGTCCGCAAGCGCGAGGGCCTGGGCGACGGCTCGGACATCAGCCGCACCCGGCGCCAGCAGGCGTTCCTGGGCTCGATGATCAAGAAGATGGAGGGCGACGGCGTCCTGAACGACCCCACGACGCTCAGCGCCATCTTCAACGACGCCCTGAAATACGCCACCTTCGACAAGGGACTGGGCAGCCTGAACAGCCTGATGGACTTCGCCTCGTCGATGAAGGGCGTCAACCCGGCGCACATCCAGTTCATGACGCTCCCGGGCCACTACCGCACCCAGGACGGGCGCGTGGACATGGACAAGCCGGCGGCGCAGGCGATCTGGGACCACCTGAAGAGCGACACCCTGCTGGACGGCACGGACGCCGCGGGCAACGCGGGCGTCACCACGCCCTCGTCCTCGTCCTCGTCCTCGGCCGCCCCGTCGTCGGCACCGTCCACCCAGACCCCGCCGCCGCCGTCGATCTCCCCGTCCCTGATCTCGGTGCGGGTGCTGAACGGCACCACCACCAACGGGCTGGCCACCGACGTCACCACGTCGCTGCAGGCGGCCGGCTACAAGGCCGTGGTCAGCACGAAGACGCCGCCGCACGCGGCGACCACCACGATCGTCTACGCCACCGCCAAGCAGGAGGCCTACGCCAAGCAGCTGGCCACGCAGTTCCCGGGCGCGAAGATCGAGGGCGGAGGGTACGGGACGCAGCTGGTGCTGACCATCGGCGACGACTACGCGGCCGCCCACCCGAAGCCCGGCGGCGCGACCGGCACGCCGTCCGGCGGCTCGACGGGCAGCCCGACCGGCGGCTCGACCCCGAACGCCCCGCTGCCCTCGGACATCGCGGCCAACTCCCGGACCGCCGACCAGGACCTCTGCTCCGGCATCACCAAGGGTTACTAGGCCCAGAAGACGGCCGGTCACAGCCCCTTCCGGGGGAATTGTGACCGGCCGTTCTCGCATCTGTTACATAAGCCGGACATCTGAGACGAACTTAATACGAAAATGACATAGTGTCGTCTCATCATGGACGACCAGACCTCCGGCCCGGCCGCCCGCGAAAGCGGCGCCCGCGACTCCCGCCGCTCCCGCCGCCACGCCGGCCCCGCCGACAGCGGCTTCATGACGCGGCGCCGCGTCGTCGCCATCTCGGCGGCCTCCCTGTCGGTGCTGGCCATCGCCGGTGCCGCCGGCCTGTGGGCCGCGTACAACCGGCTGAACCACAACATCAAGACCGTCGACATCCACACCGAGTCCGGGACCGGGGGCGCCGTGGGCGGGAACACCGTCCCCGCGGCCGCCCGCGACGCGATGAACGTCCTGCTCATCGGCTCGGACTCGCGCGACGGGGCGAACGGCCAGTACGGCGACCGCAACTCCGGGGCCCGCTCCGACACCACGATGCTGCTGCACGTGGCCGCCGACCGGAAGAGCGCGACGGTCGCCTCGATCCCGCGCGACACGATGGTGCAGCTGCCCGGGTGCGCGCAGCCCGACGGCACCGAGTCCAAGCCGCAGTCGGCGATGTTCAACGCGGCGTACTCGATCGGCGGCGCGGCCTGCACGGTGAAGACCGTGGAGTCGATCAGCGGCCTGACCATCGACCACGTCCTGGTGGTGGACTTCACCGGCTTCAAGGACCTGGTGGACGCCATGGGCGGGGTCCCGGTCACCTTGGACAAGCCGGTCAACGACCCGGACTCGCATCTGAACCTGCCCGCCGGCACCACGGTGGTGAACGGCGAACAGGCGCTGGCCTTCGTCCGCGCCCGGCACAACCTCGGCGACGGCTCCGACATCGGCCGCATGAGCCGCCAGCAGCAGTTCCTGAACGCGGCGCTGGACACCCTGAGCTCCAACGGCACGCTGGACGACCCGAAGAAGCTCTACAAGGTCCTCGACGCGGCCACCAAGGCGCTGACCACCGACCCGGGCCTGGGCTCGCTCAACAAGCTGGCGGACTTCGCCACGGACCTGAAGCAGGTGCCGCGGCAGAACATCACCTACCTGACGGTGCCGTGGCAGTGGTACCAGCCGGATCCGAACCGGGTGCAGCTGGCGTCCAAGGCGCAGGAGCTCTTCGACGCGATGCGGACGGACACGGCGGTGCCGGCGGACGTGCTGGCGCTGTCGGCGAAGCAGGGCGAGCAGACGGCGTCCTGAACGCCGGGCCCACGCCTATCCGAACCACCACTTGGTCGCGCCGTAGGGCTCCTCGGACTTCAGCGCCACCGCCGCCAGCACGTCGACCCGGAACACCTGCCAGGGCCCGGGACCGGCGCTCGGGGCGCTGAACGGCGCCGAGATGACGTCGCCCTCGGCGACGGCCGGCCACCCGACGCCCGCGTAGACGGCGGCGATCCGCTCGATCACCGCCGCGTCGGTGACCCGGTGCGCCTCGCCGTCGAACGTGACGTCGTAGCCGTCGATCGGCGCGGCCACGGTGCAGCGCGGGTCGGCCTCCAGGTTCCGGGTCTTGCGGATGGCGGGGCCGGTGGTGAAGTAGACGGCGCCGTCCAACCAGGCGTGGCCGAACCCGGTGGTGTGCGGGGCACCGTCGGGGTTCAGGGTGGTGAGGAACCACGAGCGGCCGGGGCCGGCCACGGCGGCGGCGACGGCCTGCTCGACGTCCTCCCAGTCCAGCGCCTCGAGTCCGTACTCGGGCAGGGACAGGTTCTTGACACGCAGCGGCTTGAGTTCACTCATGCCTGTAGAGACGATCAGGAGCGCGCGAAGTAATCGGTGCTACTGCAGAAGCGCGTCAAGCTCGCGGATGGCCTGCGCCGTGTCCTGAAAGTGAACGGCAGCCATCCCCAGCGCCCGGGCCGCCGCACAGTTGGGCTCGTAGTCGTCCACGAAGACCGTCTCCTCGGGGCGCATCCCCAGCCGGTCCAGACAGAGCTCGTAGATGGCGGGGTCCGGCTTCAGCAGCCCGACCTCGTGTGAGTACACGATGAGATCGGTCAACTCGCTGAACCGGTACGCCTCCTCCTCGCGCTCGCGTGCGCCGACGAAGCTGTTACTGATGATCGCGGTGGTGTAGCCCTCGGCTCGGCGGGCCTTCCAGTAGTCCGCCAGCTCGCGGTTGTAGGTACCGAGATACTCGACCCACATCTCGTCCATATAGGCCTGGAACCGGGCCGCCGGCACTCCGAGGATGCCGACGGCCTGCTCGTGGACCTGCTCCAGCGTGACGTGGCCCAGCTCACCGGCGCGGAAGACCTCGCCCAGCCCGGTGCCCCAGCCGACGCCGAACTCCGCCTCCCACTTGGCAGCGGTGCCCAGGTCCGGGGTCAGCTCCAGGACCCCGCCGATGTCGAGGACGATCGCGCGTATCGGCATCAGGCGATCCCGAGTACCTTCCGCACGACCCCGTCCCACTTCGCCGGATCGGTCACGTTGCGGCCGTCGACGAGCACCTTCACGCCCGGGAAGTCGGCGGCCGACAGGGCGCCGTACTCCTCGTGCTCGGTGTGCACGATGACGCCGTCGACCTCGGTGCCGGGCTCGTAGGCCGGCAGGCCCAGGGCGGCCAGTTCCTCGGCGCTGTAGAGCGGGTCGGAGACGTACGGCACCGCGCCGTCGCCGGCCAGCGCCGCCACGAGCCCGTACACGCCGGAGAACGCCGTCTCCTTGACGCCGCCGCCGCGGTAGGCCGCGCCGAGCACCAGCACCTTGCGGCCGGCCAGGCCGCCGCCGCCGGCGATCCCGCCGAGCAGGCCCTCCAGCAGGCCGACCAGGTAGGCCGGCTGCGCGAGGTTGGACTCGCGGGCCGCGCGCACGATGGAGGCCTCGGGGTCGTTGAACAGGTAGAAGCGCGGGTAGACCGGGATGCAGTGGCCGCCGACCGCCGGGCCGGGCTGGTGGATGTGGCTGAACGGCTGGCTGTTGGAGGCCTCGATCACCTGGAAGATGTCGATGCCGGTGCGGTCGGCGAAGCGCGCGAACTGGTTGGCCAGGCCGATGTTGACGTCGCGGTAGGTGGTCTCGGCGAGCTTGGCGAGCTCGGCGGCCTCGGCGGAGCCCAGGTCCCACACGCCGTTGCCGCGCTTGAGGTCGGGGCGCTCGTCGAAGTCCAGGACCGCCTCGTAGAAGCGCACCGCGGCGGCCGCGGACTCGGCGTCGATGCCGCCGACCAGCTTCGGGTACTTGCGCAGGTCGGCGAAGACCCGGCCGGTGTAGACCCGCTCAGGGCTGTGGCACAGCAGGAAGTCGCGGCCGGCGTTCAGGCCGGAGGCGGCCTCCAGGGCGGGCAGGAAGCGCGCTCGGGTGGTGTGCACCGGCAGCGTGGTCTCGTAGCTCAGCAGGATGCCGGTGCGGCCGTTGGCGGCGGCCTGCTTCAGGCCGGCCGCGATGGTCTGGGTGGCGGCGTCCATGGCGCGGAAGTCCGGGACCGCGTCCTCGTCGACGACGACCGGGACCACGACGACGACCGCGTCGCTGTCGGCCACGGCGGCGACGCCGTCCAGGGTCGCGGTGAGGTCGCCGTCGCGGACCACCCGCGGCAGGCGCACGTCCAGCTCGGCCTCGCCGGGGAACGGCTCGACGCCGGCGTTGATCTGGTCGACCACGCGCGGCACCACGTCGACGCCGTAGACCTGGTGGCCCTTCGAGGCGAACTGGACGGCCAGCGGCAGGCCGATCTTGCCCATTCCAATGACGCTGATCTTCACAGTGCTCCGGACTCCAGGTTTGGCTTCTGCTTCCTATTACGTAGCGGACGCAAGCGTACCCGGCTCGGTTCCTAATACCCTTATGCCGTCTACTTGTTGAGGAGCGCCGTGACCGACCTTGAACTCACAGTCATCGTCCCCACGCGGGAGCGGCCGGGCCTGCTGAAGGAGACGGTCGACTCGATCGTCGCCTCGGCCCGCGCGGCCTCGGAAAAGCTCGGGGCCACGGTGCGAGTGCTGGTCGTGGACGACGCCTCGCCCACCGACTCGACGCGGGAGCTGATCGCCGCCCTGGGCGCCGAGGCCGCCGCCGTCGGGACCGCCGTGAGCGTGGACTACGCGCGGGTCGAGGTGCACGACGGCCGCAAGGACCCGGGCGCGGCGATCGCGCTGGGCGTCTCCCTGGCCCGCTCGCGGTACCTGACGATCTTCGGCGACGACGACATCATGCTGCCCGGCCACATCACGCTGCATCTGCGGAACATGCGGCGCGGCGCGGACGTCTCGGCGGCGTCGTACTACATCACCGACGGGCAGCTGAACCGGCAGTTCGCCAAGCGCCGGCGTGCCGCCCACCTGGGCGACCTGCTGATCGGCCGGATCGACGTCAACGACGGGGCGTTCGTCCGCACCGAACTGATCCAGGCCGTGGAACTGGACCCGGCGCTGCTGGCGCAGATGCTGTACCCGGTGTGGGCGACGCTGCTGATCGACGGCCGCAAGTTCGTGTACTCGCGGACGCCGACGTTCCTGTACCGCCGCCACGACGCGAACATCAGCAGTGTCAACAAGGACGCCGAGGACGCGGCGCTGCGGAAGTCGCTGCAGGAGAAGTACCGGGCCCTGGCATCGGAACGGCTGGGATCGGTCCCGGAGCCGCGGAAAGTGGACTGGGCGCGGCACAAGCGCGAGTGGCGATACTCGAAGAAGGGCTACGTGCGCTGGCGGATGGCCGCGACGGAGCTGGCGGTGAAGCGAAATCCGGTGGTGCGCAAGGCGTTCCGGATGCCGCCGCTGCCGCCGAAGCAGTCCTGAGCCGCAGTCCTGAGCCGCTGAGCCGCTGAGCCGCAATCCTGAGCCGGCCGGCATGTCGCCGCGCGACCCAGACGGTGGTCACGCGTCGCTGGGTCGTCCACCGTGCCCGGAGCGAGGGCGGGCGCCGACCGCCCTGACCGAGGCCGGCACGGCCCGACCCGGGCCCTCGCCGCGTGGGCGGAGGTGCACGGCGACGCGGTGGTCGCCGCCCAGCCCCGCCCCTAGCGGGCCTCGGCGATCGGGGCGGCGACCTCCCGGGAGCCGCCCTCGCGCGCCGTGGCGGCGGCCGCCACCAGGTCCGCGACGATCGTCACCAGCCGCGAGGCGAGCGCCACGACGGTGGCCTTGCCCGGGTCCAGGACCGGCTGGAGGGCGGCGACGAGGATCAGCTCGCGCACCCCGGCGCCGGCGGGCGCGAAGACGATGATGAAGCCGACGCTCCAGGCGAAGGCGTAGCCGCCGGTGGCGAGCAGCAGCGTCCGCAGCGGCGGCGCGCCGAGGGCCACGGCGAGGATCCAGATGTGCGCGCCGGCGAGGAGCCACCCGGCGAGGCTGCGCAGCACGGTGCGGCCGAGGGTCGCGCCGGTGAGCGGCTCGATCTCGGGGCGGCGCGTGAGACGGAAGACGGCCCGCAGCGCGGGGTTCGCGACGCGGGGGTGCAGCCCGGCGATGAGCAGCGGCACCACGGCGAAGGCCCAGCGGTAGCCCGCCGCGTGCGCGCCTCCGGCCGTGGGCAGCGTCGCGGCGGCCAGGACGAGCGCCGTCGCCAACGAGACCAGCATGGCGAGCGCGGCCGTGGCGGCGCTGCGCGCGCGGGGGATGCGATGCGCGCGCCCGAGCTGCATCTGGGCGACGACCGGCCAGACCGAACCCGGCAGGTACTTGCCGAGCTGGCTGGTGAAGAAGACCCTCGCCGCCGCCCGGAGGCCGAGCGGGGATCCGAGGGAGCCCAGCAGGCCGCGCCAGGCCAGCATCATCGCGGTGACCGAACCGAGGGCCGGGACGAGCGCGGCGACCAGGGGCAGCGGCCCCAGGTCCGCGAAGCCGGCGCGGACGCGCGCCCACTGGTGGGCGACGGCGTAGGCGCCGGCGGCGAGGGTGAGCGCCAGGAAGGCGACGCGGGTGAGCTGGGCTCGGCGCGTCGTGGTCGGCGTGAGGACGGGATCCGGGTCGGCGACGTCCCGCGTCGTCGCTCCGTCGCCGAGTTCGCCCACGATCGCATCATCCGCCAGCACCAGGGACCCGCGCTCGAAAACCGGCGGTTCAGAGGGTGAACTCGCGGGTGCGGGGCCGAGGGACCGGCGGGAGAAGCCGGAGCCGCTACTGTGGCTGACCATGCGCGTCCTGATCTTCGGCACCTATGACGTGGCGGCGCACCCGCGGGTGGGAGTCATCGCTGAGGGGTTGCGTGCTGCTGGTCATGAGGTGCGCGAGTGTAACGCGCCGCTGGGATTCGACACAGCGGCGCGGGTCCGGATGCTGGCCCAGCCCTGGCGAGTGCCCGCTCTCGGCCTGCGGCTGGCACGGTGCTGGCTGCGCCTGACGCGCGGGGCTCTGCGAGGGCCGCGGCCGGATGTCGTGGTGGTCGGATACCTGGGCCACTTCGACGTGCATCTGGCGCGCATGCTGTTCGGGCGGCGCCGCGTGGTCCTGGACCACCTGATCGGAGCCGCCGACACCGCTCGCGACCGGCAGGTGAACGCCGGCCTGCGCCAGCCGGTGCTGCGGGCGATCGACGCGGCGGCCCTCAGCGCCGCACACGTCGTCGTCGTGGACACCGAGGAGCACCGCGAGACGCTGCCCGCGAAGCATCGGGGTCGGGCCGTGGTGGTGCCGGTGGGCGCGCCGGATGAGTGGTTCGAGCAGGACGCGGGCCCCGACGGCGGTCCGCTGCGAGTGGTGTTCTACGGCTTGTTCACGCCCCTGCAGGGCGCGGCGACGATCGGCACGGCCATCGCGCGCCTGGCCGGCCGACCGGTGGAGTTCACCATGGTCGGCGGTGGTCAGGACAAGGAGGAGACACTCCGCAACGCCGGCGCCGCGACCGCGGTCACGTGGCGCGACTGGGTCCCTGCCGCCGAGCTGCCGGGCCTGGTGGCCGCACATGATGTCTGCCTCGGCATCTTCGGCACCGGCCCGAAGGCACGCCGCGTGGTCCCGAACAAGGTGTACCAGGGGGCGGCGGCAGGTTGCGCCATCGTCACCTCCGACACCCCGCCGCAGCGGCGGGCATTCGGCGACGCTGCCGTCTACGTCCCGCCGGGCGACGCCGAAGCGCTCGCCGCCGCCCTCGCGGACCTGGCCGAGAATCCGGAGCGGCTCAGGGAACTGCGGCAGAAGGCGGGTCGGGCCGCCCGCGAACACTTCACGCCGGAGCAGGTCGTTCAGCCGCTGCTCGCCAAGCTGGGCGTGACCGCCGAGCCCACGAAGCGCGGAAGCTGAGGCACGAGCTCGCGCCTCACACACCGGCGTCCTCCAACACGTCCGTGTCCCCGGGCTTCCCGAGTTCAGGCTCCTCATCCGAGCCCGCGGAGGCCACACCCCGCGACCGCCTGCGCAGCCTGCCGAGGTCCCACGTCACCGTCTGTCCCCGCCGCGCATACCAGGTCTCCACGCCGACGCCGCCGATCAGCACGAACAGCGTCGCGATGCTCGTGAAGGCGCCGAGGCCGCCGTCCGGCGACGCGTAGTGCAGCGCCACCGTGTGCGTGCCCGCGGGCACCTGGACCGCGACCAGGCCCTGGTCCGCGGGCACCAGTTCGGCCTTCTCGCCGTCCACCGACGCCGACCAGCCGACCTGGTCCGAGTCGGCCACGACCAGGTATCCCGGTGCCGAGGCCGTCACCGTCGTGGCGACCGAGTCGGTGCCGTCGGACGTCACCGTCACCGCGCCGTCGGACGCCGCGCCGGTCGAAGCCGTTCCGCTGTCCAGCACCACCGTCGACGCGTCGAGGCTCCCGGAGGCCAGGAGCCGCACCCGCTGGGCCGCGTCCGGCACCACCACCGCCGAGGACGCCCACCGGATCCGGGGCAGCGCGTTGAGCCGCTGGTAGACCACCGACGATCCGGCGTGCACCACCCGCAGACCGTCGCCCGGGTCCACCACCGACGCGAGCGCCACCGTGCCGGCCTTCGCCTGCACCGCCAACGGGTTCGTCTTCGCCGTGTGCAGCGTGATGGTCGCGGTGCGCGGCCCCTTCGCCGCCGAGTCCAGGGCCACCGGCACGTCGAACTCCACGCCCGCCTTGATCCCGGAGGTCAGCCGCCGCGTGGTCACGGTGCCGGACCCGTCGGAGACAGCCACCTCGATCCAGTCGTCCGCCGACGTCTTCGTGTACGGGAACACCTCGTCCGGCGTCCCGGACGGCGTCAGCCCCAGCGCCCGGACGTCGTCGGCCACCGGCAGCGTCACTCGAACCGGCACGTTCGGCTCCAGCACGACCGAGGATCCGTCGGTCGACGCCGCCACGTGCGTGCCGAACACCGGCTCGCTCGGCGACGCGGTGAAGTACGCGACCCCCAGCCGGTCCAGGATCGGGCTCGTCGCCTGGGCCGGATCGGCGCTGAACTGCAGCCGGGTCGGCGCCGGGATCGGATCGCCCGGCACGCCCTGCACCAGGGTGGCGAACGCGGAGTTCAGGAACGCGTGCCCGTTGAGCGCGCGCAGGCCGTACACCGAGTCGGTGCCGAGCACCGATGCCTGCGCCGTGCTCGCATAGCGTGAGCTGCCGAGATTCGCGGCCAGGTACTGCTGCGTGTCGGTGACCGGGTAGAAGGTCTCCTTGGCGGCGCTGGGCAGGTACGTCCCGGCGAACGCCGTCCCCTCCCCCGCGACCATCACCAGCACTCCGCACGCGGCCAGCGTCCGCACGACCTCGAGCCGTTTGACCGCCCGCCCGTAACGCCGCACCAGCCAGAGCACCCCGACGAGCACGGCGGCCACGCCGAGAAGCAGCAGCCCTCTGCCGATCTCCGCGTCGAACGTCGACACCGCCAGGTGTCCGTCCGCCGATTCGGCACCGCCGTCGGCGACCGCCACCCGGCGGCCCTGCGCGATGAGCCGCCACAGCGTGAGCCCGGCGGCGAGCATTACCAGCCCGGCCCACGCCGGCCCGGCCCAGCGGGCCGCCGTCGGCCCGGCCCAGCGGGTCGCCACGCCCGAGGCCGGCGCCGAGGCGGCCTCGCTCTCCGAGCGCCGCCGCAGCACCAGCTCGAACCCGACCGCCGCCAGACAGGCCAGCAGCAGCCCGGTCACGGCCCGCGCCCGCCCGATGAAGTTCGCCGCGAACAGCGATCTCAGCACCGGCACGTGCTGCAACCCGTCGAGCGGCCAGCCGCCGCGGTACACCAGCAGCAGCCACAGCGCGGCCGCGGCGACGAGGAACACCCAGACCCCGCGCGGCAGCAGCGCCCGGCCGCGCCGCGCCGCGAGCACACCGACCAGGGCCAGCACCAGCACCGCCGCGCCGACGTAGGACAGCGACTCCACGGCGTTCTCGTTCAGGATCCACAGCTGCTGCCCGTCCGAGGCCACACCGCCGAACGACCACGGCGCGAACGACGTCAGGAAGCTCACCGGGTTCAGGTGGTCGACGCCGCTCTGCTCACGACCCTCGATCAGCCACGAGGAGTAGAACTTCGCGAACGGCAGCAACTGGAACATCGCCAGCCCGATGCCCGCGGCCACCCCGGTCGCCAGGCCGGCCAGATCCCCGAGGCGGCGGGTCCGCACCAGCGCGTAACAGCCTGCGGTCAGCAGGGCGTAGCCCTCGACCGACGGGAAGCCGCCGAGCATCAGCGCGCCGACCACCAGGGACAGCACCGCGACGTCCCGGAAGCGGCGCAGCTGGACGAACCGCTCCACCGCCCAGAACAGCAGCGGCACGAACGCCCCGACCCGGGTCTGCGGCCAGCCCTGCCAGGCCACCATGTAAGCGCCGGACACGTAGGCCATGCCGCCGACCAGCGCGGCCGGCGGCGACAACTTCAGGCGGCGCAGGAACAGGTACAGCCCGACCAGCCCGACGACCACCTCGGCCAGCCGCTCGTAGGCCGGGGCCAGCCAGGCAGGCAGCACGTAGAACGGAGCGGTCACCGGCGAGGCCAACGCGTTGTTGGTGATCCCGCCCAGCGGGGTGCCGCCGACGATGTACGGATCCCAGGCCGAGACCCGCCCGGACTTCACACCTTGTGCGAACAGGTACTCGGCCGGGATCTCGGAGCTGTACACGTCCGACTGCATGAGGTTCTTGCTCTGAGACTCGGCGAAGCCGGAATGGAAGTACGCGCCATACCGCACCATGTAGTCGGTGTCGGCCAGCACGCTGCGCCCGGCCAGCTGGGACGCGATGCCTCCGACCGCCAGGTAGAGGGCGGCGAGCACGGCCGCGGCCGTGACCAGCCGTGCGTTCCAGCCCCGCGCGCTCACTCCGGCCGCGATCGCACGATGAGGTCGGCCAGCAGCGCCATCGACGCGATGATCAGGCCGCTGAGCAGCAGCAGCGCGGTGTTCTGGGCGAACCGGAAGGGATGCGTCACCAGGTCGAAGACCGCCTTCACGGCGCCGATCCCGATCAGCCACAGGGCCGGCGGCATCAGCACCTTCAGCGGGTTGAAGTACATCACCATCCGCAGCACCTGCAGGATGTACCGGTAGGCGTCGGTGACGAAGCGGAACTTGGACTTGCCGGCCCGCTTGGCGTAGTCGATGGGGACGTAGACCACGTTCTTCTGGTTCGACATGAAGGCCAGCGTGATCGTGGTGACGCAGGAGAACCCGGGCGGCAGCAGCCGCAGGAACGGCAGCGCGACCTCCCGGCGCATGGCCCGCAGCCCGGAGTTCAGGTCCGGGATCTTCTGGTTCGTGAGCTTCTCGGCGATCTTGCGGATCACCCACTTCGCCGGGATCCGCAGCAGCCGGTGCGAACCCATCTCGGCCTTGCGCGCCCCGACCACCTGGTCTATCTCGGCGTCGAAGTCGAGCATCTCGACCAGCTCCGGGATGCGCTCGTTCGGATACGACATGTCGGCGTCGGTCCACACCACGATGTCGCCGGCGGCCATCTTCGACCCGATGCGGCGCACGGTCCCGGCGCCGCCGTTGCGGGCGAAGGCGACCACCTTCACGTTCGGGTACTCGATCTCGGCCTTGCGCAGCACCTCCAGCGTCCCGTCGGTCGACGCGTCGTCGATCGCCAGCACCTCGTAGGGGTAGCCGGCTGCGTCCAGGGCGGCGCAGATGCGCCGGATCTCCAAGAGAACGTGGGCTTCCTCGTTGTAACAAGGAAGGACCACGCTGACGTGGGGAGGAGGCTGCTCGTTCTCCAAGGATCCAGCCCCTTTCATCAGGCACTGTACGGACTCGTCCCGTGTAAGGAGATCAGTGTCCGCGAGGACCCTTAGAGTTTCGTGAAGTACGTCAAACGCAGATAAGGAACGCGTTAGGGCCTCAGCCCACCGGTTATCCCGGGACGAGGGCTGCAAACGTATGTTCTTCCCGGCCAGCGTCCTCACAGCGCGGGTGCCGACACCCGTCGATAGGCTGAAACCGGCGGTTCCCGTCTGTCCGCGAACGCCTGGGGACTGTCGCGGAGGAGGAACGAGCCGCATGAACGCTTCCGAGACGTCTCACCAAGCCGACCAGCTGATGCACGCGATCCTGAACCTGGCGAGGTTCCACCGCGATCACGAGAAGTTCTACTCGTCGGCACCGCGCGAGCAGGCTGTCCTTCTGCAACGGCACGCCCGCACCTTGCAGGCCCTCGCGGACCGCTGGTCGACGGCCGAACGGTCGGAGCGGTCCGTCTTGAGCCCGTTCGAGGCCGCCGAGGACCTCAACGCGCCCGACGCGGTCCAGCTCGACGGCGTGCTGTTCCTCGAAGGCGAGGGCCGCCCTCCGGAGATCACGCGCCTGATCCGCGACCTGCGCACGCTCGCCGAAGACGCCCTGAGCAGCGGCGAATGGCTCGCCGCGGCCATGGAGGCGTCCTGGGCGACGGCGGCGGCCCTGCTGCCGATGGACGGCTTCGCGGACGTCCTGGGGGAACGGCACCGCATCATCGCGAACGACTGGCGGGCGGCGGGCCTGACGACGCTGGCCGGGCGTCTGCTGGAGCGCGCCGCGGAGATCCTGGACGGCGTCGACTTCACCCCGGCGGCGTTGCGCGCCGACCTGGACGGCCGCCGGACCTCGGCGATGCGCCTGTACTCGGCGGCGGAGATGATCGGCCACGCGGCCGACCTGAGCAGCGACGCCGCCGGAGCCGAGCACGACAGCGAGCGGAGATGGCGGACGTTCCGGAGCAGGGCCGAGGAGATCGTCCAGGCGGATCGGTGACGCCTCGGGCGAAGCCCGCGCCGGTTCGCCCAGAAGGACCGGGTTTGGTCGCAGAAGGCGCCCAGGAGACGGAGAGTGGGCCGAGAGTCTCAGCATAGGAGCGCAGCCATGACGACCCGACCCGCGGCAGAGCCCGGTGGAAACCGACCAGGACCAGATGAGGCACGCGAGGACAGGGATGACCGAACACGGAGGCCGGCGCGCGTCGTCGTCACGTCAGCCCTTCTGGTGCTGGTCGCCCTCGGTGTCGGGGCTTCCCTCAAAGCGTGCCGGACTCGCTCCGGTCACGCCGGTCACGCCGGTCACGCCGGTCACGCCGCCGGCGGGAAGGCCCGCTTCGCGCGGGCACCGCATACCACCATGATCCGGATCGCCGCCGCGCCGCACTCGGTCGTGCGTGTCGTGTCGGCGCCCAGCCTCGGCCGCTCCATGGTGCGCATCCCGTCGGGTGCGGGCGCCTGGGCCTCCGAAGGTGCGCGGACGCGCTCCTGAACGAGGAGGCGGTGCCGACCACCCCGTATCAGGGCCGTCGGCACCGCCGATCACATCATGCTCACCGTTTGCTACAGCTCACGGCTCACGGCTCACAGCTCGTCACAGCTCGACGGTCGAACCCTTCGCGGCCGAGGCCAGCGCCGCCTCGGCGACCCGCACGACCTGCAGGCCCTGGCGCATGCTCACCACCCGCTCACGGCCGCCGTCGACGTCCAGGACCGCGTCCCGGAACGCCTCCAGCTCGGTGCGCAGTGGTTCCGGTTTCGGGATGGCGAAGCGCACCATGTCGCCCTCGGATACTCCACGGAAGGCTTGCATCGCCTCCCAGGTGGGGATCGTCGGGGCCGAGGCGTTGGCGTAGAACGTCAGGTCGGCGGTCAGGGTGTCGGCGACGAAGCAGCCCTTCTCGCCGGTGACGATCGTCACCCGCTCCTTCATCGGCGACAGCCAGTTCACCAGGTGGTTGACCACGGTGCCGTCGCCGAGACGGCCGGTCATGGCGATCAGGTCCTCGTGCTCGCGGCCCGAACGGTAAGCGGTGTGCGCCGAGATGGTGGTGTAGTGCTGCCGGGTCACCCACGCCGTGGAGTCGATGTCATGGGTGGCCAGGTCCTTCACCACGCCGACGTCGGCGATCCGGTTCGGGAAGGGGCCCTGGCGCCGGGTGACGACCTGGAACACCTCTCCCAGCTCGCCCTCCTCCAGGCGCTTGCGCAGCTCCTGCAGCGAGGGGTTGAAGCGCTCGATGTGCCCGACCGCGCCGACCAGGCCGGCCCGCTCGAACGTCTCGGTCAGCAGCGTCGCGGACTCCACATCCGGAGCTAAAGGCTTCTCCACCAGGGTGTGCACACCGGCCTCGGCCAGCGCCAGACCGGTCTCGGTGTGGAACACCGTGGGGACCGCGACGACGGCGAAGTCGATCCCGGCCGCGATCAGCTCCCGGACGTCGTTGAGCACCGGGCGGCCGTTCGCCGCGCCGTGCGCGTCGCCGCCGGGGTCCGCGACCGCGACCAGTTCCACGCCGTCCAGGGAGCCCAGGACCCGGGCGTGGTGCCGGCCCATCATGCCCAGGCCGATCAGGCCCGCGCGCAGCTTCGTGCCGTTGGTGGCGCCGCCGTTCACAGAGCTCACAGCGCGTTCACCCCGGCGACGATCCGCTCCAGCTCGTCCTGCGACAGCGTGGGCATGATCGGCAGCGACAGCGCCTCGGCGGCCGCCTTCTCGGTCTCCACCAGCTCGCCGGACACCCGGGACAGCACGTCGTCGCGCTGGAACGAGGGCAGCCGGTGGATCGGGATCGGGTAGTACATGCCGGTGCCGATGCCGCGCTCCTTCAGGCGGTCGGCGAGGCCGTCGCGGCCGCCCTCCACATCGTCGGTCACGCGGATCGTGTACTGGTGGTAGACGTGCTCGGCGCCCGGCGCGACCGGCGGGACGCCCACGCCCTGCAGGTGCGTGTCGAAGTACCGCGCGTTCTCCTGGCGCTGCTTGGTCCAGCCGGCCAGCTTGGTCAGCTGCACCCGGCCGACGGCGGCGTGCACGCTGGACAGGCGGTTGTTCAGGCCGATGACCTCGTTCTTGTACCGCTCCTCCATGCCCTGGTTGCGCAGCAGGCGGACCTGGCGCGCGACCTCGGCGTCCGGGGTGACCACGATGCCGCCCTCGATGGAGTGGATGTTCTTGGTCGGGTACAGGCTGATGCACGCGGCGTCGCCGAACGTGCTGATCGCCTTGCCGTCCAGGCTGGCGCCGACGGCCTGCGCGGAGTCCTCGATCACCTTCAGGCCGTGCTTGCGGGCGATCTCCATGATCGCGCCCATCGCGGCGGGGTGCCCGTACAGGTGCACCGGCATGATCGCGACGGTCCGCTCCGTGATCGCGGCCTCGATCGCGGCGGGGTCGACGGTGAACGAGTCGCGCTCGATGTCCACGAAGACCGGGACGGCGCCGACGACGGCCACCGAGTTGGCGGTCGCCGCGAAGGAGAACGACGGCATGATCACTTCGTCACCGGGCTTGACGCCCAGCGCCAGCACCGACAGGTGCAGCGCCGAGGTGCCGGAGTTCACCGCGACGCAGTGCAGGCCGTCGACGAGCCGCGAGAACTCGTCCTCGAACGCCTCCACCTCCGGGCCGGCGGCGACCTGTCCGGTCCGCATGACGCGCACCACGGCCTCGATCTCATCCTCGCCGGTCACCGGACGGGCCGGGGGAATGAACGGGAGCGTCATGCCTTCTCCTTCAGAACACCGTCGATCTCTACGTACTCGGATCCGTCCTTGGGGCAGACGAACAGGCCGTCGCCGCGATCCTCCAGCGGCTCGCCGGCCTTGCCCACCCACCGGATCCGCTTGGCCGGCACGCCGGCCACCAGGGCGAAGTCCGGAACATCCTTGGTCACCACGGACCCGGCGGCGACCAGCGCCCAGCGCCCGATCGTCACCGGGGCCACGCACACCGAGCGGGCGCCCACCGAGCAGCCCTCGCGCAGGGTGACGCCCACCGGAGTCCAGTCGTGGCCGGACTTGGAGCTGCCGTCGGTGTTGACCGCGCGCGGGTAGTGGTCGTTGGTCAGCACCACGGCGGGCCCGACGAACACGCCCGGCTCCAGCACCGCCGGCTCGTAGACCAGCGCGTAGTTCTGGATCTTGCAGTTGTCGCCGACCGGGACGTCGGGGCCGATGTAGGCCCCGCGGCCGATCACGACGTTCCGCCCGACCCGCGCGCCCTCGCGGACCTGCGCCAGGTGCCAGACGCTGGTGCCCGCGCCGAGTTCGGCGCGGTCGTCGACGTCCGCGCTGGGCAGGATCCGCACGCCTTCCCGGCTACCCTGCTTCTGTTCTGTCACTCTCGGTTCTCCGGGATCGCTCGTGCGGCCTCGCCTGGGTGCAGGCGCCCGGCCGGCGGCTCGGTTTCCAGCCTCGGTCCAGCCTCAGTCCAGCTCGGTCCGGCGTCAGTGTCCGGCCAGCCCGCGGACCTGCTCCGCGAGCGTGTCGTACGGCGAGGTCCCCGTGAGGTGCTCCGCGGCCCACTTGCGGGCGCCGCGCCGCGCCTCCAGGAGTTCGTCGTACTGCTCCGACCACCGCCGCAGCGTAGCCGACGCGGCGGCGGGGTCCGCCACCACCTCGCCCGCTCCGGACTCCTTCACCAGCTCGGCCATCCGCGGCAGCGGGGTCGCCACCACGGCCAGGCCGACGGCCAGGTACTCGTACAGCTTGCTCGGCACCGCCTCGCGGAAGGCCGGGGTGTCGTCCAGGAGCACGAGCCCGGCCCACGCCCCGTCCGCCAGCGCCCAGGCCTTCTGAGGATCCAGACGCCCGTGGAACCGGATCCGGTTGCGCACCTGCTCCGAGGAGGTGGCGCGCCAGTTCTCCAGCCAGGCCTGGTCGTCCGGGTTCAGCACCGGGCCGACCACGTCCAGCTCCCAGGTGTACGTGCCCTCCACCGCGGCCAGCATCGCCTGCAGGCCGCGCGAGCGCCGCACGTCGCCGATGTAGATCGCGCGCGGGACCTCGCGGTCCGGCTCGCCGGGCTCGGGCAGGAAGGAGAAGTCCGGGAGGTTCTTCACCACCAGGCGCCGCCGGCCCTTCATCGGCGGCACGTGGTCGTCGGCGACGACCGTGATGTTGGCCCGCTTGGTCCAGAAGGTGCAGATCCGGACCAGCGTGGTGGCCGCCATCTTCTTCCAGGACGCCCGGGCCCAGGCCCGGTCCTTGAGCAGCTTCAGGTAGTCCTCGTGCACGTCGGCCACGACCTTGCGGCCCTTGAACCAGCGGGCCAGCGTCGCGCCCGGCACCATGTCCGGGTCGACGGTGAGCAGTACCTTGCCGCGGGCGGTGAAGGGCAGGGCCAGGTCCGCCTTGAGGCGCTTCTTGGCGGAGCGGCGGCCGAGGGTGCGCACGGCGCAGTCCACCGGCCCGGCCTCGGGGGCCCCGAGGCCGATCACCTCGACCGCCAGGCCGGCGCGGCGGAGCGCGGCGGCCAGGCGGTGCAGGCGGGCGTCGGCGACGTCGTGGCCGCCGGTGATGATGGAGACGTCGATGCGGTCCGGGAACAGGGAGGACATCGGAGCGTCAGACATCCTCTCCGATGGCCTTGTGCAGCGCTTCCTTGGTCCGCTCGGCCTTGGCCGCGAGCGCCTGGTCCTCCTTGGCCTCCGCGGCCTCGGCGGCCCGCTTCTTGGCGTCGGCGGCTTCCCGGTCCTTGCGCTGCTGCTCGATGTAGGCGTCGATGACCTCGTCCGGGTCGCCGCTCTGCACCAGGTGGCCGTGGTCCATCCAGATGCAGTGGTTGGACATGTGCCGGACGGTCTCCAGGCCGTGCGAGACCAGCACGATGGTGCGGGCGTTCTCGCACAGCTCGAGCATCTTCTCGGTGGCCTTCTCCTTGAACCGGGCGTCGCCGGCGGACAGGGCCTCGTCCACGAGCAGGATGTCCGGGTCCATGTGCACGCCGACCGCGAAGGCCACGCGCGCGTACATGCCGGAGGAGTAGGTCTTCATCGGCCGGTCCATCGCGCCCTCGGACAGCATGTCCAGGTCCGCGAAGTCGATGATCGCGTTCTCCTTCTCCCGGATCTGGTCCTTGGACCAGCCCTGGGCCAGGCCGCCGAGGATGATGTTCTCCCGGCCGGTCAGGTTCTGGTTGAAGCCGACCCCCAGCGCCAGCAGCGTGGAGACCCGGCCGCGGACCTCGACGCGCCCCTGAGTGGGGGGCAGGATCCCGGAGAGCGCGCGCAGCAGTGTGGACTTGCCGGCGCCGTTGTGGCCGATGACGCCCAGCACGGTGCCGTGCGGCACCTCGAAGGAGACGCCGTCGACGGCCTTGATGACCTTCTGCTCGACCTTCTGGCGCTTGGCCTTGCGGATCAGGGCGGCCTTCAGGGTCGGGTTGGCCTCGGCCTTGGTGCGGTAGTAGAGGTGCAGGTCCTCGACCTTGATCGCGAGGCGGGACTCTTTCTGCTTGTCGATCATCTTGGGAGTCGCGGGGACATCCACGGTCTCGACGGTTTCAGAGGCGGACAGCGAACTCACGCTCCCTCGACATGAAGTACCAGGCGCCGATGAGCAGCGCGACGACGGCGCAGCCGGTACCGGCCAGCATCTCGTTCAGCTGGGGGGCGTACGACGCACCCGAGGTGAACGGGCGCTCACCGTCGCCGACGAGGACCGTGTTCCACGAGTTGATGATCGGCGACAGCGGGTCCCACTTGTAGAAGTACAGGATCCAGTGCGGCAGCGAGCCGGCGTTGACCTTCGCCCGCACGTAGCTCAGCGAGAACAGCACCGGCGTGATGTACATCCAGATCCGCAGCACATACGGCAGCAGCGTCGACATGTCGCGGAAGTACAGCGTGACCGCCGCGAACAGCAGCCCCAGGCCGTAGCTGAACACGGTCTGGATCAGGAAGATCGGGATGACCCACAGGATGTTCCATGTGAAGGACCTGTGCACGGTCAGATAGAAGAGCCCGTAGACCAACAGCGTCGGGAAGTACATCAGCATCGCCGTGAACGTCGTCGACAGCGGCAGCAGCATCTTCGGGAACGACATGTTGATGATCATCTTGCCGCCGCCGGTGATCGACTGGCTGGCGAACTGGATGATGTTCCGCGTGTAGAAGAACGCGAACAGGCCGGTCAGCAGGCCGACGAAGTGCTTCATGCCGCCGCCCTGGCCGGCGATCACGCTGGTCAGCAGGAAGTAGACCAGTGCCAGCAGCATCGGGTTCAGCACCAGCCAGAACTGGCCGAAGAAGCTGTCGAAGTGCTGGCCCTTCAGCGTCGAGGAGGCCATGTGGGTGGCGAACTGGCGCCGCTGCCACAGGTCCCGGAAGTACGGCCCCAGCTTCGGGAGCGCGTATCGGTAGGGCTCGAAGACGTGAACCTGCTCGGCGGCCGGGCGCGGCGGTTCGGGGGCCTTCGTCCGGGACTCCTGCTCGGAGCCCGTCTCACTGGTGGCGGTCGCCACGCTCACACTCCACTTGCTAGATAGCACCTGTTGGGGGGTCAGGGTCGTGCTGTCGAACTGGTGTCGCTGATCGCATCGGTCACACTATCGGGCGACGCTCTGCGGTCCTGCGAATGTCCCCGTGGTGACACCTTAAGCGCTCGGCGCGTCCGTCTCACCGAACGCCCGGACCCCCGTGCGCGGTTCCGGGGACCGGCCGAGCAGCCGCGCGTACACCGCGCTCAGCGCCTCCGCCTGGCCCTCCCAGGAGTTGGCCGCGAGCAGGTCGTCAGTGTAGCGGGCGGCGTAGCCGGGCCGGTCGGCGAGCACTTTGGCGACCGCCTGAGCGTACTCGTGGGCGTCTCCCGCGGTGAAGACCTCGCCGTTGCCGAGGTCGCGGGTGAAGTCGGCCATCGCCTGGACGTCCGAGACCACGATCGGGAGCTTGGCGTGCATGTACTCGTAGTACTTGGTGATCAGCGCCACCTCGTGGTTCGGGGTGTGCAGGATCGGGATCACGCCGATGTCGGCCGAGGCCAGGTACTGCGGCACCAGGTGCGGCGCGACGTAGCCGACCAGGTGCAGCCGGTCGCGCACGCCGAGCTCCTCGGCCTGCTTCTCCAGCGCCCGGGTGAACTCGGTGTCGGCGCCGCGGACCACCGCCATGTGCACGTCCGGCAGCTCCGGCAGGCCCTCGACCATGGTCGCGATGCCGCGCATCGGGGAGACGGCGCCGGAGTACACGAGCAGCGGGACCCCGTCCGCGAGGCCGCAGGCCCGGCGCAGGCTGGGGGCGTCCTCGGGCGCGACGTCCTCGTGCTCCTCGCCGGGGACGTGCAGCATCGGAGCGTTGGCCACCACGCCGGGCGTCTCAGCGAGGTGGTAGCGCTCCTGCAGCCACTGCGCGAGCAACGGCGAGACGGTGATGACGGCGTCGGCCTCGCGGACGTACTCGCCCTCCAGCCCGACGTAGGCCAGCCGCCGCTGCTCGGGCATCGAGACGCCGGCCACGAACTCGTGGGCGTCGTACAGCACCTTGGGCCGCTTCTTGCCCTGCTTCCCGAGCCGCTCCGCCACCCGCACCGCGATACCCGGCGTGTGCATGTCGTGGGCGTGGATGATGTCCGGCTCGAACTCCTCGATCAGCGCCGCCCAGCTCGCCTCCAGCCACAGCAGGTGCCGCGCCGTGCGCCGCCAGTCACCGTCCCGGAAGTAGGCCTTCCACAACAGCTCCTTGGCGCGGTGCTTCACACTCCCGTCGCCGGTACCGGGCTCCTTGATCCGCTGCACGATCCGACGCCGCATCTTGTAGTCCAGCGACGAGGCGAACGACAGCGCCCGGAACGGCAGCACCCGCAGCGACGGCGCCCCGCCGTCCTTCAACGGCCACTGCGCGATCTGCCACTTGTTGTGCAGCCCGGTCCGCACGACCTGCGCGGCCCCGATGAACGCGGGTTGCGACGGCCTGCCCTTGCGGCTCGGCTCGTACCCGAGCAGGAGGACGTCGTAGCCGGCCTCCGCGGCGCTGTAGGCGGCTTTCTGCACCCGCGAGTCCAAGCGGACGTCGTTGGCGACGAGCATCGCGACTCGAGGGCGGCGGTCGTTTGTCACACGAGGAATGCTAGTGCGGCCGGGCCTCATCGCGGCACATAGACCTCGATCCAGGAGCCCGCCGTGAACCTCGCTGCCAGACGGTAGCGGCTCGTGAGCTCGCGGTAGGCGGCGGCTTCGCGGGGATAGCGGACGGGGTCGGACAGGAAGCGGCCCGCGGCGTGCTGGGTGAGGATCAGGGCACGGGCCTGGACGGCGGGTCGATCAGTGGCGAAGGTCAGCGGGACGAGGTGGAAGCGGTCCGGGTCGAGCCACGGACCATAACTCTCCACCGCGACCGGCTGGTCATCGGGGACGTGGTGGGCCACCCACGCGGCCGCCTGGGTACGAGAGTGCTCGTCCAGACGCGGGTAGAGGCGTGCCGACGACGCAAGGGGCAGGAACGCCGCGGCGGCGGTGACGGCGGCCACGGCGCGCCGATGGCGGCGGGGGAACATCACCGGACCGGCTACACCGGCGAGAACCGCAAGAGCCGGGGTGAGGGGAACGAGATTCCGGTCGAACCGCACTGCCATCGTGGACAGGAGGAGGAACTGGGGAATCGCATAGGCGAAGATGACAATCAAGGTCCTGCGAACGAGATCGCCAGTACGGAAGACGGCGACAAGTGCGACCCCCGCAGCGTCCAACAACACCGGTTGATCGCGGAAGAGGGCGTTCAGATAGAACCCCGGCGCATCGCCCTCGGCGCCGACATGGCCCGCTTGGTAGTGGATGGCCTCGGCTTTCACTCCAGCCAGGACGGCGCCGGGATGGAGCACGAGCCCGGGCGTCGTCACCACGAATACCGCTGCGGCGATCCCCGCGACCTTGAGGAGATCCTTCCGTCGTCCCGGACTCAATGCATAAGCGACGATCACAGGAAGCACCGCGGCAGCGAGATACTTCGCCCCCAAGGCGAGCCCCACGCCGAAACCACAGATGAGTTCCCCATGGGGCATTGCCCGGAGAATGCGCGTGGTTCCGTACAAGGTGAGCGCTACTGCGAAGCCCGCATATACGTCCGGCGTCGCGTAGACGCTGTTAGCCGTCGCCAACGGAGAGACCGCCACGGTGACCGCAGCGAGAGCGGCCGCGATCCTCCCCCACCGCTCCGATGTCCCGAAACTCTTCAGCACTCCCCGCACTGTTGCCCACACCAGAAGACACGTCGCCACCGAAGCGATGACTCCGACGAACCGGATCGCGACGATCAGCGACCGCGCGTCAGTGTGGGCGACCCCGAGGTTCTCGATCCGCATCGCCCCGTGGGACGACACGTGAAGGCCCACTGCCCGGAACGCCTGCGTGACTCCGGCGATCACCTCGTACAGCAGCCCCGGGTATCTATAGGTATGCGCATCGAGCGTCCCCGTCGACGCCATCCGCACCCCGACCGCGATGTTCAGGGGCTCGTCCGAGTTGCCCACTCCAGGCAGGGCGGCGAAGAGAAGCGGTGTGCGCAGCACCAGCGCGAGCACGGCCACCGCCGCCGCGCCCGGATCGATCCTCCGATAAGGCAGTCGCATGTGAGATCTCAACGATCGACCGACATGCGTGGAAACGCCCGGCTGGTCCGATCACACTCCATCACGAAGATCGCGGGCGAATACCGTGTGCCCCGCCGAGTGGGGATCGGCGGGGCACACGAGACCTGGCGGGGTCGGGGTGAAGCGGTCGGGAGTCAGATCCGGATGGAACCGTCGAGGGACCGGTAGGGGTCGTAGGACCGGTAGGTGTCCACACTGGCTTCGGCGTCGTCCAGGAGTTCGTAGCCGTACGGCCCCTCGGCCCACTCCACGGCCCAGTCCGCGAGTAGCGGCGAGGTGGCCAGAGCGCGGCGCACGAGACCGACGGCGGCATCTCGGGCGGAGCCCGGCAGGTCCGGTTCCGAGGCCAGGTAGAGACCGGCGACCAGGCGCGCCGGGTAGACGCCGGCCTCGTCGACGACGACGTGCGCGTGCTCCAGAGCCCGGGGGGAGCCGGCGGAGACTGCCTGCAGCGCGTAGCGCAGCGTCGCCGCGCACAGTCCGCGGTCGCCCACCATGCCCGAGCGCTCCACGGCCACCATGATCAGTTCCATGTCGATCTCCTTCACTGAGCGGTGAGACTCCAGCAGTTCATGCAGCCCGGCATTCCGGACGCGGAGGGGGCGGTGCCCGCGGCGAGCGGAGCGGGCTGGGGGCGCGCGGCGGTGGGGGAGACCGTGAGCGCGGCGACGCCGACGGCTAGCGCTGAAACAGAGAGGATCCGCTTGAGACGGGACATTGCTTGTCATCTTCTTCCTGGAGTGAGCCCGGGTGGCTGGGAACGGGCCCGTGTGCACCCGGGTGTTCACCGCGTTCGAGTCTCACCGGAGCCCCGGTCCGGAGGGAACCGGATCCCGGCGTCCGCCTTAGGACAGGCCGGACCCGGCCACGCGAGGCTCGGCGGAATCGTGCCGAATCCCCCTTGATCGCCAGGGTGTTCGGCTGCGAGCATGGGGTCCGGCGTGGAGGCTTGGACCGTTGTGAGGGGGCTGCCGTGCTGGGTTCGCTGGGACTGGATCCGCTCGCGCAGGCGGTCTACAGCGCGATGCTCGCCGACCCCACGGTCGGCGTCCGGGAGCTGACCGCGCGCCTGGGCACTGACGAGGCGCAGATCCGGGAGACCCTGGACCGCCTTGTGGAGCTGGCCCTGCTACGGCCCTCCCGGGAACGCTCCGGCACCCTCTATCCGGTCTCCCTGGTCGCCGGGATGCAGCTGCTGGTCCGGCGGCAGGAGGCGGAACTGGCCGCCGGGCGGGACGCGGTGGCGGCGGGCCGGGCGGCGGTGGCCGACCGGGAGCCGGCCGAGCGGCTGATCGGGCTGGACTCGGTGCACGCCGAGCTGGAGCAGCTGATGGCCGGCGCCACCGTGGAGGTGCTGTCGATGGTGCCGGGCAGCGCTATCCCGTCGGCCTCGCTGGAAGGCGCCAAGGACGCGGACGAGGACGTCGCCCGCCGTATCCGCTCCCGGGTGCTGTACCACGCGTCGGTCCGCAAGGACCCGCACACCGTCGCCTACGGCCGTTGGCTCGCCGAGCGTGGCACCGAGATCCGCGTCTCCCCCGCTGTGACCCGCCGCCTGCTGATCGTCGACGGCCGCACCGCGGTGGTGCCCATCGAGCCGGAGCAGCCCAGCGCGGGCGCGCTGTGCGTGCGCAAACCCGGACTGGTGGACCAGCTGATCGCGCTGTTCGAGCTGATCTGGACCGACGCCGTCCCGCTCGGCGCCCCCACCAAGGAGGAGACCGCGGCCGAGCTGTCTGCGACCGACCGGCATCTACTGCGGCTGCTGGCCGACGGCCTCACCGATGACGCCGCAGGCAAGCGGCTGGGGATCTCGGCGCGGACGGTGCGCCGGATCATGGCCGACCTGATGGACCGCCTGGGCGCCGAGAGCCGGTTCGAGGCCGGGGTGCAGGCGGCGCGGCGCGGGTGGCTGTGAGGCCGTCGGCTGCTGCGGCCACTGGCTGTGACCGCTCGGCTGTGAACTCGGCAGGTTCCGGCCGCCGACTGACCACTGGCTGACCACTGACTGGCAGCCGCCTGACCGCAGCCTGACCACCGACCGGCGGCGAACCTTGGGGAACCAGCCGCTGACCGGCCGTTAACGCCCCTTGACTCGCCCGCCCCCGCATGGCGACCCGCGTAACCGCCCGGATACAGGACATGAGCGGACGTGAGACGTCCGCCCCACTCACATAGAGTTGGCGCGGCGCGGCGCCTTTCGGCGGCGCGCGGCGGATTCGAGCTTTCGGAGTCATCATGCACGTAGTCGTCGCCGGCCAGGGGTACGTGGGCCTGCCGCTCGCGGTCCGGGCGGCCGAAGTCGGGCATCGCGTCGTGGGCTACGACGTGGACCCGCACCGCGTGAAGCAGCTGGCGGCCGGCGAGTCGTACGTCGAGGACGTCGCCTCCGAGCGGGTCCGGGCCGTGCTGGAGTCCGGTGCCTACAGCGCCACCTCCGAGGCGTCCGCGCTGGCCGGCTTCGACCTCGCGGTGATCACTGTGCCGACTCCGCTGCGCGACGGTGTGCCGGACCTGAGCTACATCGAGGCCTGTGCCCGCACCCTGGGTGCGCACCTGCGACCCGGCGCGACCGTGGTGCTGGAGTCCACGACCTACCCGGGCACCACCGAGGAGCTGATGGTGCCGATCCTGGAGGAGGCCTCCGGGCTGGCGGCCGGCCGCGACTTCCACGCCGGGTTCAGCCCCGAGCGCATCGACCCGGGCAACAAGGCGTGGCCGTTCGACAAGACGCCGAAGGTGGTGTCCGGTATCGACGAGGCTTCCCTGGCGGTGGTCAAGGAGTTCTACGACGGCCTGGTGGAGACCACCGTCCCGGTCTCCGGGCCCAAGGAGGCCGAGCTCGCCAAGCTGATCGAGAACACTTTCCGGCACGTCAACATCGCGCTCGTGAACGAGATAGCGATGTTCGCGAAGGCGCTGGGCGTGGACGTGTGGGAGGCGATCGGGGCCGCGGCCTCCAAGCCCTTCGGCTTCATGAAGTTCACCCCGGGCCCCGGCGTCGGCGGCCACTGCCTGCCGATCGACCCGTCTTTCCTGTCCTGGAAGGTGGAGCGCACGGTCGGCGTCCCGTTCCGGTTCGTCGAGCTGGCCAACGATGTGAACAACCACATGCCGGACTACGTGGTGCGCCGGCTGATGGAGGCCTTCAACGCGCGCCGGCAGACCGTCAACGGCTCCCGCGTGCTGCTGCTGGGCCTGGCCTACAAGGCGAACACCTCGGACGCGCGCGAGTCCCCCTCCACCCGGGTCGCCGAGCTGCTGCTGGACCTGGGCGCCCAGGTGCGCGGCGCGGACCCGCACGTGGTGGACGACATCCACGCCGACGCCCGCCTGGTCCGGGTCGAGGCGACGCCGGAGGAGATCGCGGCCGCGGACGCGGTGGTGCTGCTCGCCGAACACGCCGAGTTCGACTACGAGGCTGTCGCGCGGCACGCGAAATACGTGCTCGACTGCCGGAACCGATTGAGCGGTCCGAACGTCGAAGTGTTGTGAGACGCCGGAACCCGGCTTCCCCTGTGGGGTGGGGAGCCGGGCTCCGGCGTTCTCCGCCAGCGGGCGGCGCCGCTGGTCAGCGTGCTACTTCGCGGCCGCCAGACGCTGCAGCGCGGTGTGCGCGATCTGCTGCACCCAGGCGTCGCCGCCGGGAATCGGCTGGTCGGCCGAGGCTCCGCCGGCGAGCACGTCGAACGTGAGGACCTTGTCGCCCACCTGGACGGCCACGGTCACGCCGCCCTGTTGGTCCTTCCAGTGCTTGATCCAGGCCTTGTCGCCGAAGCCGGCCAGCGGCTGGGGCGAGCCCAGGCTCGGGCCCTGGAACTGGTCGTAGGCCGCCAGCCCCGCCCGGGCCGCCGAGGCGTCGGCGAAGCGGTAGACGCGCTCGTTGACCATGAACTCGCCGTCGCCGCCGGTGATCGTGGCGCGGTACATCATCCCGTCCACCGACGTGGACGCCGGGATCGCCCGCTTGTCGTGCCACGCCTCGCCCTTGTCCGCCCCGAAGCCCTTCCCGAGGTCGGCGGGGGCGAACAGGTAGCCGTCCACCGGCTCTGACACCGGGAGCGGCGTGGGCGAGGGCTCCGTCACCCCGGACGGCGGCTGCTGCGGCGTGGGCAGGGGCAGGTTCTGCGGCTGGTCGACGCTCGGCGCGCTCCGCACGCGGGAGACCGCCTTCTGCAACACGCCCGTCAGCCAGCCGTCCGGCAGCGTCTTCAGACCCTTGTCGGAGCCCGGCATGACGTCGTATTCGATGAGGACGGAGCCGACAAGGGAGAAGGCGATCCACTGGCGGTCGCTCGACATGCCCCACGGCTGTTGGAAGACGAACGCGCCGTCGCCCACGCCCGGGACGTCCTGGAAGACGGGATCCGGCTGTCCGGCGACGCGGTGGCAACTGGATGCCTGGGCAGACGAATAGGCGGATCGGTACGCGTCGTGCGCCCTGCCGGGGTCGGCGAACTGGAAGACGGTCTCGCCGGTCATGAGGCGGACATTGTCCGTGTCCAGGCCGTCGAGCTCCTGGTGGATCGGGGTGCCCGCGGTGGTGATCGGATTGAACTGAGCGCAGAGCGCGCGGTCGAACGCCGGCCGCATGGGCTGGACCGCCATGGCCGTGAATCCGGAACCGAGGTCGTCGGGGCGCAGGAGCCCCTTGGCCAGGTCCACGTAAGGACCGCTGCCCGTCGGGACCGGGCTCTTCAGCGGCGTGGTCTGCACCGTCCCCGGCACCGAGGCCGGGCCCTCCGTCCGGTTCGAACCGCCTCCCGCCAGGCCCGTCCCCGCCGCCGCGACCGCCACCACGGCCGCCGCGGCACCGGTCGCCGTCAGCGCCCTGTGCCGCAGCCGCTGGCGCTGCCCGCGCTTGCGCACGCTCACCGCCGGTCCCGCGTATCCCGCCCAGGCCTGGCCGTCGACCACGTCGGCGAGGACACCGCGGAAGTGCTCGCTCATCTCGTCCCCCAACTCAGGCATGCGTCATCTCCCATCCCTCGGATCCGTGAGCGTCGGCCAGCAGTCCGGCGAGCGCCGTGCGCCCCCGGGACAGCCGGGCCTTCACAGTCCCCTCCGGTACGTCCAGTGCTTCCGCGACCTCCGCCACCCGCATGCCGCCGAGGTAGTAGAGGACGAGCGCGGCGCGCATGCCCTTGGGCAGCAGCGCCAGCGCGTCGCGAACCGCTATCGCGTCGGCCGACGGCGGCGGCAGATCGGCCGGGGCGCCGTGCCGGGCCATGGCCCGCAGCCCCGCGGTGTAGTGCCGCCACCGGGACACGGCCAGCCGGTAGGCCGTGGTCTTGACCCAGCCCACGGGGTCGTTCCCGTCCCGGGTCAGCCGGTCCCAGCGGGTCCAGGCCCGCGCGTAGGCCTCCTGGACGCAGTCCTGGGCGTCGTGCAGGTCGCCGGTGACCAGATACAGCTGTCCGATCAGGCGTGGCGCGGTGGCCGCGTACACCTCGTCGAAGTCGCTCGGCGTCGCCAAGTGCCTCCCCCAATTCCTCGTGCCGGTCGATGGTCTCAAGCCCTGCACGCGGTCGGCGGCCCGGAGGTTGCGTCGGGAGGTCGTCTAGAGTTGCCGGGTCAGGCAGCGACCCGAGCGAGACGGCGGAATCCTTGAAGATCATCTGCGTGGCGGGGGCCCGCCCCAACTACATGAAGATCAAGCCGGTCATGGACGCGCTGGAGGCGCGCGGCGCCGAGGTCGTGCTGGTGCACACCGGCCAGCACTACGACGAGGCCATGAACGACGTGTTCTTCCGGGACCTGGGCATCCGGCCGCCGGACCGCTACCTGGGCGCGGGCTCGGGCACGCAGGCCGAGCAGACGGCGCGGATCATGCTGGCCTTCGAGCCGGTGGCCGCCGAGGAGGCGCCGGACGCGGTGGTGGTGGTCGGCGACGTGACCTCGACCGTGGCCTGCGGCCTGGTCGCGGCCAAGGCCGGGACGCTGCTGGCGCACGTCGAGGCCGGGCTGCGCAGCCGGGACTGGTCGATGCCGGAGGAGGTCAACCGGGTCGTGGTGGACCGGCTGGCGGACTACCTGCTGGCGCCGTCCGCGGACGCGGTGGACAACCTGCGTGCCGAGGGCTACCGCGAGGACCAGGTCCACCTGGTCGGCAACGTCATGATCGACACGCTGTTCGCCAACCGGGACCGCGCCCTGGCCTCCGGGGCGCTGGAGGGGCTGGGCCTGACCGCCGGCGGCTACGGCCTGGTGACGCTGCACCGCCCGGCCAACGTCGACTCGCCGGAGGCGCTCGCCCCGCTGGTCGGCGCCCTGACGAAGGTCTCCGAGGAGCTCCCGCTGATCCTGCCGGCCCACCCGCGGGCGGCGGCGGCGCTGCGGGAGCTGGTCGCCACCGACCGGATCCGCCTGATCCCGCCGGCCGGCTACCTGGACTTCGTCGCCCTGCAGGCCGGCGCCCGCATCGTGCTCACCGACAGCGGCGGTGTGCAGGAGGAGACCACGGCGCTGGGCGTGCCGTGTGTGACGCTGCGCGACAACACCGAGCGCCCGATCACCGTGTCCGAGGGCACCAACGTGCTGGCCGGCCGGGATCCGGCACGGATCGTGGAGATCGCCCAGCGCGTGCTCGCCGACCCGCCGGCGGCCCGGCGGCCCGCGCTGTGGGACGGCCGTGCCGGGGAGCGGATCGCCGAGGTGCTGCTGTCCGGCGGAACGGCGGCGACGCGGCTGCGGCCGACGGACCTGCCGGAGTAGCCCGACCGGCCGGGAGACCGGGGCGTCCGGCCCGGAATCAGGGGGCCGAGACGTCCGGGCCGGAAATCAGGAGGCCGAGACGTCCAGCCCGGTCACGTCCCGGTACAGCTGGAGCATGACCTCGGCCTGGCCCTCCCACGAGTACCCGCGCAGCGTCTCGTCGGTGTAGACCTTCGTGTAGGCGGCGGGGTCGGCCAGCACCTTGCGCAGCGCCTCGACGAACGAGTGCGCGTCGCCGGCCGTGTAGACCTCACCGTTGCCGAGCTCCCGGGTCAGCTCCGAGGTGGCCTTGACGTCGCTGGCCACCACCGGCAGGCCGGCGCTGATGTAGGACCAGAACTTGGTCGTGATGGTGAGCTCGTGCAGCGGGATGTGGAGCAGCGTGTCGATGCCGACCGTCGCCGAGCGCAGATACGCGGTCAGCTCCTCGCTGGGCACGTAGTCCAGCAGGTGGAAGCGGTCGGCGACGCCGAGCCGCTCCGCCATCGTGACCAGTTCGGCCACGAAGCCGTCGCGGCGCCCGACCAGCAGTGCGGCGTGCACGCCCTCGAGCTCCGGCAGCGCCTCGACCACCGTCTGCAGGCCGCGCACCTTCGTGACGCTGCCCGGGTGCACCAGCAGCGGGACGTCCGCGGCCAGGCCCAGGGCCCCGCGCACGCCCGGCACGTCGTCCCCGGCCGCGGCCAGGTCGGCCAGCGCCGGCATGTTCTTCACCAGCACCGGCGGCTTGCGGCCGGGGAACTTCTCGATGCCGTGGAACTCCACCATCGAGGCGGCGTAGCCCTCGATCGGGCTCATCACCGCGTCGGCCAGCGGCAGGTACTTGGCCTCCTGGGCGGCCATGGCCGGGGCCCAGGTGGGGTTGTCGCGGGTGTCGCCGGCGAAGAACTCGTGGGCGTCGTAGATGACCTTCACGGTGCGGCCCTTGGCTTTGGCACGCGCCGCGGCCCGCACCGCGACGCCCAGCATCTCGGCGTCGTTGGCGTGGATCAGGTCCGGCTCCAGCTCGTCGGCGGCCCGGCCGAAGGAGTCCTCGAAGTCGACCAGGCGCGGCTGGGCGTTCCACACCGCGCCCTCCCCGCCGCGCTTCACGAGCAGCTGCTCGATGGCGGTGCTCGGGGACTCCTGCACCACCGCGTAGTTGTGGTCCAGCGCCTGCTTGCGCGCGGCGATCCAATAGCCGGCGGCCTTCACGCCGAAGGCCCGGGCGGCCAGCACGGCGCCGTCGACCAGCTTGGAGGCCGGGTTCATGCCCTCGGCGGCGCGGCGGGCCAGCAGCTCGCGCTCCACCGCCAGGTTGGACTGGCGTATTCGCTGGCGCTGGTGCTTGACCTTGCCGAGCTCGACCGTGGAGTAGGCGATCAGGCCGCCGACGCCGCTACGGCGCGGGTGGTAGGTGCGGTACTTGGTGGCCGCCATGCTCTCAGCCGGGCGCAGCACCGTGACCTCGCCGAGCTTGCTCTCCTCACGCTTGCCGCTGTACGGACGCCCGATCAGGTAGGTGTCCCAGCCGGCTTCGGCCGCCGAGCGCGCTTCCTTCTGCACCCGGGAATCCCCGTCGATGAAGTTCCCGACCAGCATGACTACTCTCGGACGGCGCTGGTCGGACGTGGTCACTGTTCCTCCGGGGGCAGGTGTGGACTGGCTCGGAGTTTAGCAACGGCTCATATGACCTTCATCCCGGACGGGTTCAGCCTCGCAGCCAGGGCTCGAGCGCCTGGGCCGACTTGCGGCCGTCGTGGAACTCCTGGACGAAGGCCCGGCCGGTCGCGGCCACCGCGCGCGCCGCGTCCCGGTCGGCCAGCACACCCTCGATGACCTCGCCGAGCGTGTCGGGGTCGGCTTGGATGGTGGGGATCTCGACCGGCACCCGGCCCCGGACCCTGGCGTCGATGTTGGCGATGCTGACCCGGCCGGCGGCCATCGCCTGGCAGGTCATCACGCCGTAGTTGCCGATCACGAAGTGGTCCAGCACGATGTCCGCGTCCTGCACCACGCCGACCAGCTCGGCCTGCGGGATGTGCTCCAGGCGCCGGTACTCGATCAGGCCCCTGGCCTCCAGGTCGCGCAGCGTGGGCTCGATCAGGTCCGAGCCCTTCATGAACGGCCGCGACGGGGCGTGCACCACCACCGGGACCTCCCGCTCCAGCGGCGGGCGGGCGCCCTCGGTCCACTGCCCCAGGTCCACGACCACCGGCAGCCAGGTGGCCTGCGGGACGTCGTCGATCAGGTCCGGGGTGGAGACGAAGACCGGGCCGTCGAAGTCGGCCACCCACTCGGCCATCTCGGCGGTCTTGCGGCGCAGCGTCTCGGTGAGCTCGCGGTCGGCGTCGGTGGCCGGGGCCCGGAACGGTGAGAACTTGTAGAGCTCGACGTGCCGGTCCGGCGAACGGATGTCGGACCCGTGGAACAGCAGGCCGGCGCGGATGCCGGCGCGGCGCAGCTCGGGCAGGTCGTCGGCGAGCAGGCCGCCGTTGAGCCGGCCGAAGAACGCCAGGCCGCTCTCGGACAGCACGTGCGTGACGGTGTCCAGGGTGTCGGCGACGCGGCCCAGGCCCCACAGCGGGTCGACCCAGTCCTTGTCCTCGGCCTTGATGTCCGAGCCGTAGCCGAAGGCGTAGCTCTTCTTCTGGATGTTGCGGGCCCTGATACCGGCGTGGGTGTCGACGGCCCGGGCCCAGGCGTAGCCCATGCCCGCGTTGTTGTTGGAGCCGATGAGCAGGGAGGGCGCCGGGTCCACCGTCTTGGCCACGGGCTTCGCCGCGCCGGGGGCGACGGCGGTGCGGCCGAGCTTGGCGACGGCCTTCTCGGCGGTCTTGTCGCCGGCCACGACGACATCCGGCGCGAAGGCGTCGAGGTAGGGGCCGATCTCGGCGGCGACGTCGCCCGCGGTCCAGGTGGCGGCCGGGTCGCGCAGCGCCCTGCCACGGGCGTTGCGGGTGGTCAGCACCGCCTTGCGGCCGAGCTTGCCAAGGGCACCGGGGGCGGTGTCGAAGGCGGTGCCGACCCGGGCCTCGACGACGTGGACGCCGCCGCGCGAGGGGTCCGGCTTGCGCTTGCCGAAGGCCGGCGTGACGAACAGGACACTGTAGCCCTGGTCGAGGAGCCGGTCGGCCTCGGCGCGCGCGGCGCGGGCGGTGCCGGCCGGGGCCGCGGAGACGACGACGGCCCGGTTGCGGGCGGCGGGCAGGTGCGGGTGGTCCGACGGGCGGTCCTGGTGGTCCGGCTGGTCCTGCTCGGGCATGCGCGGCGGCTTTCTGGTCGGTCACTCGCGCCGCGCGTTCACGGCGTTCCCGGAACGGCGGCATCCGGTGCCGCAACGTTAGCCGATTCGGGTGAGGACGCGCGGGGCGGCGGCATCGTCGGCACGGCGGCGGACGCGAACCGACGCGGGACCGGCCGCAGGCCGCTCACCCGCTCGTAGAGGTCGAGCAGCTCCGGGACCTGGCCTTCCCAACTGTGCTGGGCGAGCATCCGGTCGGTGTAGACGGCCGCGTAGCGCGCGCGGTCGGCGGCCACGGTGCGCACCGCCCGGGCGAAGCCGTCCACGTCGCCGACCTCGAACACCTCGCCGTTGCCGAGCCGCCGGGTCAGCTCCCCCGCCGCCTTGACGTCGCTGACCACCACCGGCAGCCGGGCCCCGATGTAGGACCAGTACTTGGTGGTGATCGTGAGCTCCTGCGTGGGGATGCGGCGCAGCGTGTCGACGCCGATGGTGGCCGAGGCGATGAAGTCGGTGAGCTCCTCCACCGGCACGTAGTCCAGCACGTGGAACTGGCCGGCGACGCGCAGCTCGCCGGCGAGGGCGGTCAGCTCCGCGACGTACCCGGACCGCGAGCCGACCAGCAGCGCGAGGTGGGCCTGGGGCAGCTGCGGCAGAGCTCTGACGGCGGTGTCGAGCCCGCGGATCGGCGTCACCGAGCCCGGATACACCAGCAGGGTGGCCTCCGGGCCCAGGCCCAGCCGCCCGCGCACCCCCGGGCCCCGGCCACCGGGCACGGTGAAGGTCGACGCCTCCGGCATGTTCCGCACCACTGAGGGACGCACCGCGAGCCCGTGGTGCTCGACCAGCTTGTCGGCGAAGTTGTCGACGGCGGTCACCACGCCGTCGGCCAGCGGGATGTACTTCGCCTCCTGTGCGCTTATCACCGGAGCCCAGGTCACGTCCTCGGGCCGGATGTCCCCGGCGGTGTACTCGTGCGAGTCGTAGACCACCGCGACGCGGCGTCCGGTGCGGCGGGCCCGGACGGCCGCACGCACCGCGACGCCCAGCATCTCGGCGTCGTTGGCGTGGATGACGTCCGGCTCCAACTCGTCGGCCACCCGCCCGAAGGAGTCCTCGAAGTCCGCCAGGCGCGGCTGCACGGCCCACGCCGCCACGTCACCGCCCCGCCGCACCAGAGCCCGCTCCCACGCATTGCTGGGCCCCTGAGCCGCCGCAGCATAGTTGCGGTCGAAGGCCCGCTTCCGCGCCGCGACCCAATGCCCCCGAAGCCGCACCCCCAGCACCCGCACCGCCAGCGCCACCCGCGCCCGCAACGCCTCCGCCGGCCGCAGCCCGGAGGCCAGCCGCCGCGCCAGCAGGAGCCGGTCGGTGACCAGGTCCCGCTGCCGCAACCGCTGCCGCTGATGCCGCGTGCGCGTCTGCTCAAGGGACCGGTAGGCGATCAGCCCTCGTAGTCCGCGGCGATGGGGATGCGAGGCCCGGTACCGGGTCGCGGTCATCGTCTCGGCGGCGCGCACCACAGTTGCCTCCCCGAGGGCGTACTGCTCGCGCTTCCCGGTCGGCGACCGCCCGACGAGATAGGTGTCCCAGCCAGCCGCCGCCGCGTACCGCGCCTCCTTCTGCACCCTGGAGTCGCCGTCGACGAAGTTGCCGACGAGCATCACGATGCGCGGGCTATGGTCGCTGTGGGTCATCGATCCATTGCACCACGGTGATGCCGGTGGGTTCGGGGACCGGCGCGCTCCTACTTCAACTTCTTCCGCAGACTCCGATAAGCCCGGTCCGCCCGCCGCACCGCCAGGTGCAGCCCCGGCTTCGCCTCCAGCCGGTCTCGCCGCGTCAGGCCGGGCAGCGGCTCGCCGTTCGGCCCCAGCTGGGCCCGTAGCCGCTCGATCTCGGCCTCCAGCTCCTGCACCCGCTTCTTGCCCGTGGACTCCGGCCACTCCGGGTAGGCGCTGACGACACGGCCGCGCGGGCGCGTGTACGCCTCCAGCAGCTGTGCCGCCACCACAGCGCTGTCGTGGCGCTGGGTCACCCAGGTCAGGCCCTCGGCGCGGAGCCGGGAACGCTCCGCCGGGTCGGCCGCCAGCTTGCGCACCACCTCGCCGAGGGTCGTGCCGGTGGCCTCGACGATCGGCAGCTCCGCCACCGCGGCGCCGGGCATCGCCTCGCGGGCGCGGACCCGTTCGTGGACGTGCGCCACCGCGATGGCGCCGCTGGCCATCGCCTCGCAGCTGACCACGCCGTGGTCGCCGATGGTCAGGGAGTCGACCACGACGTCCGCCTTGGCGAACTCGGCCTTCACCTGGTCGCGGGTCAGGCCGGACAGGGGGCGGTAGACGATCACGCCTTCGTCGTGGAGCGGCCGGAGGGCGGCGTCGACGAGGTCCGAGCCCTTCGTCGAACGGCGGGAGGGCATGTGCACGACCACCGGGACCGCGGGCTCGGCGCCGCGCGAGGTGCGCCAGGCCGCCACGTCCAGCGCCAGCGGCACCAGCTCGGCGTCCGGGACGTAGTCCGGCAAGCCGGCCGTGGAGACGAACATGGCGTCGCAGTACCGACGGGCCACCGACACGCGGGCGCGGATCGCGTCCTCGTCGACGGTCGCGCCGGCCAGGTAGGAGTCCGGTTCGCGCTCGGCGTGGACCGAGGGGAGGCGGACGTCGGAACCGTGCCAGTGCATGTAGACGCGCTTACCGAGGGAGCGCAGCAGCGGCAGGTCCCACAGCTCGGGCAGCACCGGCTCCCGGGCGTCCAGCAGGCCGCGGCCGTACTGCAGGTGGAAGACGTCGAAGCCGCGTACCGCGTCGTCCAGCGCCTGCCAGCGGTACTGCGGGTCGGCCAGCAGGCGGTCCTGGTCCCACTCGCGGTCCGGGCGCAGCCCGAAGGCCGGCTCGCCGAACGACCAGACCTGGGCGTCCACGCCCCGGGCCCGCAGCGCCCGAGCCCACTCGGACGGCTGGCCGGCGATGTCTCGGGGGGCGTACAGGACGCGGAGCTTCGACACAGCCCGACCCTACTGCTCCGGCTCGAACAGGGACCAGTCCGCGCCGCCGAGCCTGCCGATCGCGGCTTCCGCGGCCTCCTGGGTGCGGGTGCAGAGCCGGAAGGGGTAGTCGCCCGAACCCTCGTCGAGCACGACGATCGCGTCCGGACCGCCGTACAGCCACAGCTCGGAGCCGATCTCGCGCCACGCCGGCAGGCCCAGCCCCGGCCACTCCCCGCGGATCCGCGCGGCGACCTCGTCCTCGCCGTCCGCCGGGTACGCCTGCCACCCCAGCGCCGCCGGCACCCGCACCGCCGCCAGCAGCAGCGCGAACTCGCTGACCGTCGGCGCCACGGCCTCCCACTCCTTGCCCATGGTGACCAGCACCTTGGGGTCGGCGACGGTGGACTCCGCGCTGAGGTAGCCCCACTCGTTGCAGTACTGCGCCTCAGCCATGAAGGCGACCGTGCGCAGATCGTCCGAGCCCGGGACGGCGAGCGGGCTGCCGGGCGCCAACGGCTGCCCGTAGCCGCCGCCCGGGCACCACATCGGCGGCCAGTGCGCGGACGAGTCGTCGAACTCCCCGTACAGCCACGAGTTCTCCGGCAACACCCACCACTCGGCGAGTGCCTCCGGGATGCCGGGGTCGTCCTCCGGGTCGTCGGTCGCCGGCTGGCCGATCAACGCCAGGAAGTACTCGGGGTGCGGCGACGGCTCGCGGGTCGGCTCGAAGCCCCATTCAGCATGGAACTCCCGGTACAGGTCCCACCGCTTCGCCGGGTCCTGGTTCGCCCGCTGGGCGGCCAGCCGCTCGGCGAAGCGGCCGTAGTCAATCCCCGCGCGGAGCGAGCCGTTCATAGATCCCCCTCAGTACCGCCGCGTCGGCTTCCCAGCTCAGTGCCGGGGCCGCGGCGCGGACGTTCGCCGCGTACGTCTCGTAGTTCTGCGCCACCTCGCGCAGCGCCGCGGCCAGCGACGCGGCGTCCCCCGGCCGGTAGAGCGCGCCGAGCTTGTGCTCCTCGACGACGCGGCGCAGCTCCTGCACGTCGGTCCCGACCACCGGGACGCCGGCGCGGACCGCGTGGAACAGCTTGTTCGGCATCGCCAGCCGGTGGTTCAGCCACTTGTCCGAGTGCGTGACCAGGGAGATGCCGAGCTCCCGCAGCAGCGCGTCGACCTCGTCCACCGGACGCGGGCCGACCACCTCGGCGGCCTTGCCGTCGAAGGAGCCGAGATACGTGTCGTCGGCCGGGCCGGCGATCACGATCCGCAGCGGCCGGACCAGCTCCGAGGCGCCGGCGATGGCCTCCAGCTCGCGGAACGGCGCGATGCGGCCCGCGTAGACGGCGCCGGAAGCCGTCCGCGGCGGTTCGACCGGGCCGCCCTCGGGCAGCGGGAAGGTGTTGCGGACGACGTCGACGTGGCGCCAGCCGTAGGCCTCGCGCAACGCGTCGGCCACGCCCTCGCCGACGGTGATCACTGTCGTGGCCCGCGCGCCCCAGTCCCGCTCCTGCCGCGCCTCCCGGCGCTTCTGGAGCGGCGTCGGACGGCCGACCCGCGGCCGGCCTCGCCACAGCTCGTGGGTGTCGTAGACGAGCGGCACCCCGCGCTGCCGCGCCAGCTCGACGCCGAGCGGCAGGGTGTTGAAGTCGTGGGCGTGCACGACATCGAACTCGGCCGCGGCCGCCAGCTGCCCGGCCTTGGCCCGCCACGCCGCGAACGCCGAGTTGCGGTGCTGCGGCAGCAACAGCCAGCGGGCCGCGCGCAGATGCGGAGGCAGCCTGCGGCGGGCGCCGAGCGACTCGGCGCCCTCCTTGCGGAACGCCGACCCGGCGCCGACGCTGCCGACCGTGACGCCCTTCGGCGGCTCGTAGCCGGTCGAGACGTCCTTGCCGATGACGTGGACGGCGTGGCCGGCGTCGGCCAGCGCCGCGGCCTCGCGCATCACCCGGGTGTCGGTGGCGACGTTGGAGATGACGAGCATCAGGATGCGCATGCGCGGCTACTTCTTCGCGGGCTGGCCGGCGGCGCCCCTGGCCAGGCGCGCCGGGGAGGTGAGGAACCCGTAGGCCCAGGAGCCGTGCATGGTGGCCAGCACCAGCGGCAGCCGGGCGCGGACGCCGGCCGGCAGCCCGCGCGACTCGACCAGCGCGCCCGCGGTCAGCGCGCCGAAGTAGCCGGCCGGGACCACGAAGCCGAGGGCGGCGACCGCCGGGGCGCCGGTGAGCGCGCTCAGGCCGACCACGGTGCCGGCCGCGACGGCGAGCAGCGCCCCGGGCGGGGCCAGGTAGCGGAGGCTGGCGGTGCCGGCGTGGGTGCGCATCACGACGCGGCGCCAGCGGCCGTACTCCTTGTACTGCTTGGACAGCGCCTTGAAGGTCGGGCGCGGCCGGTAGGTCACCGACAGGCTCGGGTCGAACCAGATCAGGCGGCCGGACTCGCGGATCCGGTGGTTCAGCTCCCAGTCCTGGGCCCGGGTGAAGTGCTCGTCGTAGCCGCCGAGCTCGTCGAGGACCTCGCGGCGGAACACGCCGAGGTAGACGGTGTCCGAGGGGCCGCCCTCGCCGCCGGTGTGGAAGCGGGCGTTTCCGACGCCGAGCTTGCTGGTCATGGCGCGGGCCACGGCCTGTTCGAAGACCGTGATGCCCTCGGCGCGCATGATGCCGCCGACGTTGGCCGCGCCGGTCTCGCCGAGCAGCCGGACGGCGGTGGCGATGTAGCCGGGGGCCAGCTCGCCGTGGCCGTCGACGCGGACCACGATGTCGTGCTTGGCCTCGGCCAGGGCCGCGTTCAGGGCGGCGGGGGTGCGCCCGGTGGGGTTGGGGACGCTGCGCACCCGCGGGTCGGCGGCGGAGAGCTCGTCGGCGATCTGCTGGGTGCGGTCCTCGCTCGGGCCGATGGCCAGGATCAGCTCCAGCTCGCCGGGGTAGTCCTGGCGCAGGACGCCGTCGACGGCGTGCGCGAGGTGCCGCTCCTCGTTGAGGACCGGCATGATCACCGAGACCGCCGGCCAGCCGGCCGTGCTCTCCCCTGCGGGGGCCGCGGAGGGTTCTGAGACGTTCATCGTCGGTCAGATTACCGGCCCGGCCGAAGGCGGCGTGGCGTAAGCACGGACTGCGACGGGATGGTGACAGGCTGTCGGAATGGTCGATAATGTCGCGGAGCTTCTCCGCCGCCGGCCCGCCCCCCGCCCGCCCCGGGGAAGGGGCCCGAACCGCCGCACCGCGCGGCTGGCAGCCGCCTGGACCGGCGGCACGCTGTCGGCGGCGATCCTGATGGTGTCCGGCTACGGCTGGTCGGTGACCGACGCCGTGGACACCGCGACCGTGCGCTCAGACGTCTTCCAAGGCCTGGACGGCCGGCCCGCCGACACCCCGGCCACCGACATCCTGCTCGTCGGTTCGGACACCCGGCGTGGGCTCAGCGAGGGCACGCGGGACACGCTGCACCTCGGATCGCTGGGCTCGGCGGACGGGCAGCGCTCGGACACGATCATCCTGGCGCAGCTCGCGGCGGACAGGAAGTCGCTGACGCTGCTGTCGATCCCCCGCGACTCCTACGTCACGATCCCGGCGACGGCCACCCGCCCGGAGCACAAGGCGAAGATCAACTCGGCGCTGGACCTCGGCGGCCCGGCGCTGACCGTGGCCACTGTGGAACACGCCACCGGCATCCACATCGATCACTACGTCCAGGTCGACTTCTCGGCGTTCTCCTCGATCGTCGACGCGGTCGGCGGCGTGGACGTGTGCCTGCCCAAGGCCGCGGACGATCCCAGGAGCGGTCTCCACCTGCCGGCCGGCGTCTCGCACGTCAACGGGGTGCAGGCGCTGGCGTACGTGCGCGCCCGCTACACCCTCACCGGCGGCAGCGACCTGGGACGGATCCACCGGCAGCAGCAGTTCCTGGGCTCGCTGGCCGACCGGGTGGCCTCCTCGGACGTGCTGGCCGACCCGGCGCGGTTCTCCGGCCTGGTCCGCGCGGCGGCCGCCTCGGTGCGGACCGACTCGGCGCTGAGCACCGAGGAGATGCTGAACCTGGCCCTGGCCGCCAAGAACCTGCCGCGCGACCGCATCCGGTTCGTTTCGATGCCGCTGTCCGACGCGGACTACCAAGCCCCGGGGACGGGCTCGACGGTGCTGTGGGATCCGGCGGTGTCCGCGCGGTTGTTCGACGCGCTGCGGCAGGACAAGCCGGTGGCCGAGGTGGCGGCTTCGGCGGTGGCGGCTCCGGGGGCGGCCGACGCGCCCGCGGCGACGCCGACGAGCGGGGAGACCTCGGCGTCCGCAGCGAAGAAGCACGCGCGCAAGACCCATGTGGCGCATCCGACGCCGCTGGCGGTGCGGGCGGCGGATTCGGATATCTGCCGGTAGAGCGGCGGCTCGGCTGGCCGCTCGGGCGGCCGTTCCGCGGAGCTCGGCCGAGCGTTCGACTCGCCGTTCCGCGGAACTCAGCCGAGCGCTCGGCGGGCCGCTCAGCGGCGACTCGGCCGACCACTCAACCGACCGCTCAGCCGACCGTTCACCAACGGCTCAGTCGACGGCCTGCCCGGGCGCGTCGACGGTGTGGCCGGCGGCGCGCAACGCGGCGACGGCCCGCTCGACCGCCTGCTCGGGCACGAACACCAGGTCGGCGTGGAACGTGGAGGCCACGAACACCGGGACCGCGGCGGCGGCCAGCGGTTCGAGCAGGGCGGCGAGCATGCCCGGCAGGCCCAGGCCGTGCGCGGACTCGCCGCCGTAGAGGGCGCGCCAGAGGTCGGCGCCGGCCGTGTCGCGGTCGACGACCTCGCGCACCACGGTCAGCCCCTCGGGGGCGCGGACCTGGGCGATCCAGCCGTTCGGGGGAGCCACCGCGGCCGGCAGGTGCTCGACCACGAAGCACCCCGGGACCAGGCGGAGCCGCTGGGCGCGGTCGCCGACGCCGCCCGCGCTCACGCGCCGGCCCCCGCGTTCTCGACGACCGTCAGCACCGCGGCCTCGGCCTCGGTGCCGGCCGCGGTCTCGGCCTCGGTGTCGGCCTCGGTGTCGGCCTCGGCGCGCGCCGCCTGGATGGCGCGGCGGCGGGCCAGCCGGTGGCTGCGGCGGATCTCCGCCTCGGCGTGGCGGCGGCGGTCCAGATCGGTCTCCAGGATCAGCGGGGGCACCGCGCGGGGCTGGCCCTTGTCGTCGACCGCGACGAACACCAGGTAGGCGCTGGCGACGTGGCGCGGCGCGGTGCCGGCCTCGTTCCAGGGCTCGGCCATCACCCGCACCCCGACCTCCATCGAGGTCGCGCCCACCCAGTTGACCTGCGCGTAGGCGTGGACCAGATCGCCGACCCGGACCGGGTTCAGGAACTGCATCTCGTCCATGGCCGCGGTGACCGCCGGGCCGCCGGAGTGGCGGCCGGCCACCGCGCCGGCGACGTCGTCGACGAACTTCATGACCACGCCGCCGTGCACGGTGCCCAGGAGGTTCACCTCGGTGGGCCCCATGATGTGGGACAGCATGGTGCGCGAGGCCGCGGTGGTACGGGGTGCGGGGCCGGGGGTGCCGGCGGCGTCATCGGTCACGTCTTCAGCGTAGATCGTCCCGGGACGTGCCTCGATCCGAGGGCATGGTCCGCCCGGACGGGGGTAACGGCGGGGCTACCCACGGCAAGATCCCGAGGACAGAATGTCAGGGAGCGGATAGTGACAGGGGGCGTTCCAATGACAGAGAACCTTTCCGCCCGACGCGGAATGCTGATAGCCGGGTTCGCGGCGCTGGCGCTGTTGGCGCTGGTCGCCGCGTTCGACAACCAGGGCACCCACACGTGGCGTCTCGATCAGATGACCGGGGACCGCGAGGAGACCGCGCACAGCTGGACCGCGGCGCCGGTGCAGGCGCTGAGCGCCTTCGACTGGCGCGTGGCGCCGGCCACCGGCGAGCCCACGCGGATCTTCCTCGGCTTCCTGGGCGCGGCGGTGCTCGTCGTGCTGTTCACGTTCCTGCTGGTCCTGCTGGTCTGTCGCGGCGTGGCCGCCTCCCGGGGCCGCTGGGCGCTGTTCGCCGCGTCGTGGTTCGCCACCGCGGCGGGCGCCGGGCTGGCCCTCGTCGCCGGCAGTGCCATCGCCGGCGAGTCGCTCGTCATCGGCGCCACCTCGGGAGGGACCCGCTTCTCCTACGGCGACACCTACTATCTGATGCTCAACGCCGGTCTGGTGTTCGGGCTCTTCGCCGGATGGCTGGTCGGGCTCGTCGCGGTCATCACCTACGGGGTCTCCGAGGGCGCCGACGGGAACGGGGACGGCCCGGGATACACGTCACCCTTCAGCTACGACTACGGCTCGGCGGCGCCCACGTCGGGGCCGGACTACTCCTTCAGCCCGGGATCGCCGTATTCCGCTTCCTCTTCGACTCCCGACTACGGCAACAGCGAGGAGTCGTCCGCCTCGGCCCCGACGCAGATCGTGCCGCCGCCGCAGGAGAACGATCCCTACGGCGGGGGCAACAGGTCGTACTAGGAACTAGGGCCGGCCGATCCGGCCCCGTCACTCAGCCGGCCCGTACACCACGTGCAGCGTGCCGGACTTGAACACGTCGCACTTGATCAGGCTCAGCTTGAGCGGCTCGTCGAGGTCGTCCTCCCACAGGCGCAGGCCCTTGCCGACCGCGACGGGGTGGATGAACAGGTGCAGTTCGTCGAGCAGGCCGGCGTGCAGCAGCTGGCGCGCGACGGAGACCGATCCCGACATGCCGATCGGGCCGCCGTCCTCCGCCTTCAGGGCCTGGACGTACTCGATCAGGTCGCCCTGCACCTGCTCGGAGTTCCGCCAGGTGAGGTCCAGCGGCGAGTGCGAGACCACGATCTTGCGCGCGTCGCCGAGCGCCTTGGCCATCTCGTAGTCCTCGCCCCCGGCCTCCTCGCGGGCCGGCCAGGCCTCGGCGAAGCCCTCGTAGGTCTTGCGGCCGAAGAGCACGGTGTCCGCCGAGCCCATCAACTCCATGACGGCCGCCCCCAGCTCGTCGCAGAAGTAGGGGAAGTGCCAAGTCTGCGGCTCGTCGACGACGCCGTCGGCGCCGGAGAAGAAGCCCGCGGTGATCTTGCGCATGATGATGGCTCCTCGGGGAGGTCGTGTCGGTCAGCTCCGTGTGGTCGCTTCGTAGGGTCAGACGGCACGGCACGGCGGAACTCATCGGTCGCGGCGGCGATTTCTTCGCCGGATTCCCGCCGGATCGATGATTCGGGGGCGCGCCGCCGGTCTGTAGTGGTGTGAAGCGCATAGTGCTGTACGACGCGTCGGCCATCGAACGGCCGACCCGTGAGGACCTGCACCGGTTGGCGCGCATGCGGCTGGCCGCGCGGCGGGACGGGTGCGACCTCGTGCTGACCGGCGTCGGGCGGCGGCTGCGGCTGCTGTTGGCGGTGACGGGGCTCGCCGAGGTGTTCACGATCTCGCCGGACACGACGGGGCCGGACACGGCGGACGGGCCCGGCGCGTGCACCGAGCCCGTCGAGGGCGCGGAGGGCGCGGAGGACGCGGAGGACGATGAGGGCGCGGGGACCCATGGTTGAGACGGACTGACCGCCTCAGGCGGGCGTCCCCTCCGCCGTCAGCCGCATCGGGACGCCGAAGAGCGGGAACAGGCGGTCGGTGTCGAGGTAGTTGCCGATCCCGGCGAGCTTGCCGTCGCGGATCTCCAGGATCATGATCGCCCAGGGGGTCCAGCCGTCACCGTCCTCGGCCGGACGGTACTGCGCGAAGGCGGGGGTGCCGTTGGCCTGGACCTCCAGCAGGCGGGAGCCGCGGCAGCCGCACCCCACGCCGTTCCACCACGTGCGGAGCTCGTCGACGCCCTGGAGCCAGAGCTCGAACGGCGGCATGTTCAGCGAGACGTCGGCCCGGAGGAGTTCGGTGAGGCCTTCGACGTCGAAGGCCTCGAAGGCTTTGACGTACCGGGCCAGGAAGGCGCGCTGCTCCTCGTCCAGCGGCTTGGCGACGTCACCCTCGACGCCGCCGCTCGCGGCGAGCGTGGCGCGCGCCCGCTGGAGGGCGCTGTTCACCGACGCGACGGAGCTGTCGAGCAGCTCGGCGGTCTCGGCCGCCGACCACGCCAGCACCTCGCGAAGGATCAGCACCGCGCGCTGCCGCGGGGCGAGCTTCTGCAGCGCCGCGACGAACGCCAGTTTGATGGTCTCCCGCCCGACCGCCACCTCGGCGGGGTCACCGGCCAGAACCCGCTCATCCGGGATCGGCCCGACCCAGATGTTCTCCTCGAGCTGCGCCAGATTGGGCGCCGCGGCCGAACCGGGCCCGGACAGGTCCATCGGCCGCGCCCGCCGCTGAGCGGCCGGCGCCATGTCCAGGCAGACGTTGGTGGCGATGCGATAGAGCCAGGTCCGCAGTTGCGAGCGGCCCTCGAACCCCTCGAACTTGGACCAGGCCCGCAGCAGGGTCTCCTGCACCGCGTCCTCGGCTTCGAAAGCGGAACCGAGCATGCGGTAGCAGTACGCGGTCAGCTCCCGCCGGAACTGTTCGAGCTGCTCAGCGACGGCGTCGCGGTCTGTCGTCGTGGACACCCCCTCACCATAACCGGACGATCCGACAAGGTGTGGGGGTTCAGAACACCGACCACCCCGTCGCCGTCGTGAACCGGTCCAGCGCCTCGACGCCCGCGACCGAGTTCCCGTGGCGGTCCAGCGCCGGCGACCAAACGCACAGGGAGGCGCGGCCGGGCACCACCGCCACGATCCCGCCTCCGACGCCGCTCTTCACCGGGAGGCCGACGCGGAACGCGAACTCGCCGGCGGCGTCGTAGGCGCCGCAGGTCATCATCAGGGCATTGACCCGCTTGGCGCCCAGGACCGGCAGCAGGCGGGAGCCGTCGGCGCGGACGCCGTGACGGGCCAGGAACAGGGTCGCGAGGGCGGCTTCGGCGCAGGACATGGCGATCGAGCAGTGGCGGAAGTAGTGGTCGGCGGCGAGATCGACGGGGTTCTCGATGTTGCCGTAGGCGGCCATGAAGTGGGCCAGGGCCAGGTTCAGGTCGCCGTGTTCGGCTTCGGAGGCGGCCACGGCGCCGTCGATGGTGATGGTGTGGTCGTCCGCTTCGGCGCGGAGGAAGTCCAGGACCGCTCCCGCCGCGTCACCGGTCAGGCTGTGCAGCAGGTCGGTGACGACCAGCGCGCCGGCGTTGATGAAGGGGTTGCGGGGGATGCCGCGCTCGTACTCCAGCTGGATCAGGGAGTTGAAGGCGTTGCCGGAGGGCTCGACGCCCACCCGGCCGCGCAGGACGCCGGCGTCGCGGGCCATCACCAGGGCCAGGCTGTAGACCTTGGAGATGCTCTGCAGGGAGAACCGCTCCCGGTAGTCGCCCACGCCGTAGAGGCGGCCGTCGACGGTGGCCAGGGCCATCCCGAAGCGCTCCGGCGGCACCTCGGCCAGCGCCGGGATGTAGTCGGCCACGCGGCCGTCGCCGACGTACGGGGCGACCTCGTCGGCGATCCACTCCAGCAGCGCGTCGTACGCCAGGTCGTCGACGGAGACCGCCGCGCCCTCCTCACCGGCCATCGGCCGCCTCCCCACCTTCTCCGTCCGCCTCCGCCGCCGGCCCCCGCGCCAGCCAGTCCCTGATGGCCGCCGCCCACTGCCGGTCGTGCGTGGTCTCCATGAACTCTTTCCAGTCGATCAGCAAGTAGATCTGTCCCACCGTACGGGTGCTGAGGATCAAGGGTTTGCCGGCGTTCAGGATCCCGCCGACGAAGCGGCCGTAGAGGCCGGTGTAGCGGGTCTCGACCGCCAGGATGTCAGGGCGGCGCAGCAGCAGCGGTTCCGGGTTCCCCGGGCCGTGCCAGCCCGCCAGCACCAGGGCGTCCGGGGTGAGACTGATCACGCCGTGCCGGTGGAACTGGGCGTGCTGGCTGACCCCGGCCGCCGCCATCTCCTCGGGGGTGGTGTGCCCCAGCTCGTCGGCGGTGGCGCCGAGGTACTCGCCGGTGGGCTGTCCGGCCGGATCCCGGGTCATGATCTCCCTGTTCCCCTACGAAAGTAGGACGTGCGCACTTGTGCCGCCGACCTACTCTGAAGGGGTGAAATCCCCGGCCTGGCTCCCGCGCGCCCGCGATATCGCGGTCATCACCCTGGGCCTGCTGGAGGCCGCCACGGATCTGGTCCAGCACTGGAACGGCCACGAGGTCTTCCCGGGCGTGTGGCAGACGTCGCTCGCCCTGGTCGGGGCGGTGGCCCTGTGGTGGCGCCGCACCCGTCCGGAACTGGTCACCGTGCTGGCGATGCTCCTGTGCCTGATCGGCCAGGTCGAGGTCCCGCTCACGATGATGGTCTTCGCGCTGGCGGTGCACCGCCGGGACCGGGTCATGTGGAGCATGACCGCCGTCTCCGGCGCCGTGATCTTGGCCGAGGACACGGTCAAGCGGGGGTACGTCGCGGTCGGCGACTCGGTCATGACCACTCTGTTCGTCGCGGTGGTGGCCCTGTCCGGGGCCTATGTCGGCGCCCGTCACGACCGGCTGGTCGCGCTGCAGGAGCGGGCCGAACGGGCCGAGGCCGAGCAGGAGGCCCGGGCCGAGGCCGCGCGGCTGGCCGAGCGCACGCGGATCGCGCGCGAGATGCACGACGTGCTGGCGCACCGCATCTCGCTGATCGCGCTGCACGCCGGCGGCCTGGAGATCACCGAGCGCCCGAAGCCGGAGATGACCCGGCAGACGGCCGGCCTGATCCGGGAGACCGCGCGCTCGGCCCTCGAGGACCTGCGCGACGTGCTCGGCGTGCTGGCCAGCGGCGACACCTCGGCGCCGCTGGCGCCGCAGCCGCGGTTCGCGGACATCGCCGGGCTGGTCGAGCGCTCGGCCACGGCCGGCGTGCCCGTGGTCCTGGTGCCGAACAGCAGCCTGGGCCTGGACGCGAACGTGCCGGAGACCGTCGGACGCGCCGCCTACCGGGTGGTCCAGGAAGCGCTGACCAACATCCACAAGTACGCGGCGTCGGCGTCCGCCACGGTGCGGCTGGCCGGGGCCCCGGGGATCGGCCTGGAGGTCCGGGTCGAGAACCTGGCGCCGCGCACCCCGGTGATCCCGTTGCCCGGCTCCGGATCCGGGCTGGCCGGGCTGCGCGAGCGGGTCGAGGTGGCCGGCGGCAGCTTCGAGGCCGGGCCGACGTTGCACGGCGGGTTCCGGGTGCTGGCCTGGTTGCCCTGGGCGGAAGCCGCGGCCGAAGCTGAGGACTCCGACGCGGACGCGGACCTGGACCTGGACCTGGACCCGGACCTGGACCCGGACCCGGACCTGGACCTGGACACGGACACCTGCGGGAAGCCCTCGGCGGCCCCGATCAGCCCGGTGCGCGCGGCCCCGAACCCCGAACGCGACGATGATATGACCGGAGCACCGGCCGTCCCCGACACCGTGCCCGTGCCCGTGCCCGCCGCCACCGCCGCCGCCTGACGCCGACCCCGCCGACCCCGGAGCCCGCACCATGATCCGCATCCTGCTCGTCGACGACGAGAGCCTGGTCCGCGCCGGCCTGCGCACCATCCTGGAGTCCGTCGAGGAGTTGCGGGTGGTGGCCGAGGCCGAGGACGGCTCGCAGGTGCTGGACGCGGTCGCCCGGCACCGGCCGGACGTGGTGCTGATGGACGTCCGGATGCCGCGCGTGGACGGCCTGGAGGCGCTGCGCCGCGTCATGGCCTCCGAGGCCCCGCCGCCGGTGGTCATGCTCACCACCTTCGACCTGGACGCGTACATCTTCGAGGCGCTGCGGCTGGGCGCCACCGGCTTCCTCCTCAAGGACACCCCGCCGCGTGACCTCATATCGGCGATGCAGGTGGTGGCGCGCGGCGACGCGATGCTGTCCCCACCGGTGACCAAGCGGCTGCTGGACCACTACACCGGCCTGCGCGTCGCGGATCGCGCCGAGCAGGCCGCGAAACTGCTGGCCGACCTGACGCCGCGCGAGCGGGAGGTCCTCGCCGAGGTGGCGCGCGGCTTGTCGAACGCGCAGATCGGCCGCAGCCTGTACCTGAGCGAGGCCACGGTGAAGGCGCACGTCTCCCGGGTCATGGCCAAGCTCGGGGTCGCCAACCGGGTCCAGGCGGCGCTGGTCGGCCGGGACGCCGGGCTGCTCGACGCGTCCTGACGACGCGTCGGCGGGGCCCGGCGCCGGACCCCGCTACCCGAACCGGCCGTGCACGTAGTCGGCGGTCCGCGCGTCCCGCGGGTCCTCGAACACCTGCTGCGTGGGCCCGAACTCCACCACCTTGCCCGGGGTGTCGTGGCTGGCCAGGAAGAACGCGCACTTCTGCGACACCCGCGCCGCCTGCTGCATGTTGTGCGTGACGATCACGATCGTCAGCCGCCCGCGCAGCTCGGCGATGGTCTCCTCGACCCGCCGCGTCGACGTCGGGTCCAGCGCCGAGCAGGGCTCGTCCATCAGCAGCACGTCCGGCTCCACGGCCAGCGAGCGTGCGATGCACAACCGCTGCTGCTGGCCTCCGGACAGCGCGCCGCCGGGCGAGCGCAGCCGGCTGCGCACCTCGGTCCACAGCCCGGCCTTGATCAGGCTGGTCTCCACCAGCTCGTCGCGCCGGGCCTTGGCGACCTTGATCCCGGCCAGCTTCAGTCCGCTGGCGACGTTGTCGTAGATGCTCATCGCCGGGAACGGGTTCGGGCGCTGGAACACCATGCCGACCCGCGCCCGCACGTCCGCCGGGCGCCGCCCGGGGGCGTAGACGTCGCCGCCGTCCAGCAGCACCTGGCCGGCCAGCTTCGCCGTCTTCACCATCTCGTGCATGCGGTTCAGGATCCGCAGATACGTGGACTTGCCGCAGCCCGAGGGGCCGATCAGCGCCGTCACCTCGCCGGGAGCCATCGTCAGCGAGACCCGGTCCAGCACCTTGTGGTCGCCGAACCAGGCCGACAGATCGCGGGTCTCCAGCCCGACCAGGCGCGTGGCCGGCGGCGACGCGACGGTGGTGAGCTCTTCCATCTGTGTCATCGTCGTCCCCGGTCAGTAAAGGTTGGGAAGCAGGAGGGCGGCGTTCTCGTACACGCACCACAGCAGGGCGGCCAACACCGGCGCCGCGGACAGGTAGACCGCGCGACGGTTCCACACCGAGACCAGCCACACGGTCAGCGCCACGGCGAAGACCAGCGCCAGCGCCCAGAGCTGGAGCGCGGGCCAGGCGTCGGTGTCCGACGCCAGCGGCTTGTCCAGGTCTCCGCGCTTGACCCGGTGGCCGGCGACCGGCGCGGGGGCGCCGTCCAGACGCGCGCCGACATAGACGACGTGCGTCGGGATCCAGGTCGAGTCCCCGGTGGCCAGCACCAGCCGGTCCTTGAAGGCGTCGTGGATCGTCCGGCTGCCTTCCCCGAAGGCGTTGACGGTATAGGAGAACTGGCCCTGACCGGTGGTGACGTTGATCTTGTCGCCCGGCTTGAGCCGGGTCAGGTGCGCGAACGGCGCGCCGAACGTCCCGCGCCGCCCCAGCAGCACACTGACTCCGTCCTGGCCGGGCAGGACGGTGTCCCGCAGGTGCCCCGGCCCCCGAGCAAGGTCGGCCCCGGTGGTGCCCTCGACGACCACCGTCTGGTGCAGCCCGATCGCCGGGATGTCGACGATCGCCAGCGGAGCCCCGTCGGCGGCGGGACCGGTCGGCGCGGTGGCGTCGGAGAGCCGGCTGTCCAGCTCCCGGTAGAGGTTCGCCTGGCTGTGCTGCTCCTGCAGGCCGGTCAGGCCGTAGGCGTAGACGCCGAACCCGAGCAGCAGCCCCGAAGCCAGGGTCGCTGAGGCGGCCACGGTCCGGGCGACTCGCAGGCCCCGACCGGCGCGGGAGGCCGGCACGCTGTCCGCCACGCGGGCCTGGGGCCGGGGCGCCGACGGCGCGGGCTCGGGGGACGCGACCACCGACGCCGCGGCGCCTTCGGGCTCGCCGGTTCCGGTCCCGCCCCCCTTCCCGGCACCGGGCAGTGTCGCGGTGGTGCCGGACGAGTCGCCCGGGCCCGGGTCGCCGGTCGCGGCCGCGGCCGCGGACGCAGTGGGCGCGGTGGGCGCGGTCACGACTTCGGCTCCTGATCCCCTGATCCCGGCCCTGGCCTCGGCCCCGGCCCCGCGGCCGCGAGCCGTCGGCGCCGCACGAGGTAGGTCCCGAGCACCGGCGGCAGGGCCACCACCGCCAGCAGTTCCAGCGCGGTCAGGGAGGCCATCAGCTTCGGGTCGTGCCGGGCCGGGACGTCGGCGACGACGGCGCTGTCGTCGAGCGATCCGCCGGTGCCGCCGGAGTCGCCTCCGTTGTCGACCTGGCCGGTCAGCGGGTCGATCGTGCCGCCGGAGTCTGCGCCGGCGGTGCCGCCGGATGCGCCGCCGGTCGTCCCGCCGGAAGCTCCACCGGTCGCGCCGCCGGTCGTCCCCCCAGTGGTCCCACCTGCGCTCCCGCCGCTCGCACCGCCCGACGAACCGCCCGACGAACCGCCGGAGGATCCGCTGGTCCCGCCGGTCTTGCCGCCGGTCGTCCCGCCTGCGGCGCCGCCCTTCGAACCGCCGCTGCCGCCCCCGGTGGTCCCCCCGCTCGAACCGCCCGAGGAACCACCGGTCGTGGAGCCCGGGGTGCAGTTCAGCGGCGCGCCCTTGGCGTCGCAGGGGCTCGGCTGTGGCGCGTCGACGAGCACGGTGAGCTGGCCGGCGGAGTTGAAGGTGGGGTTCGGGCAGTTCGCCAGCGAGTTGGGATCGACCCCGGACTGCTGGCCGGGGATGTGCGAGACCTGCAGCATCCCGCCGCGGACCAGGTTGCGCGGGATCGGCGAGTATCCGAGCTGGTCGGCCTCGGCCTGTCCGGCGCACAGGATGTAAGCGGCGTACTTGGACAGCGCCCCGCCGTGGTCGGTGGTCCCGCGCGGGAGCGACGGCAGGGACCCGGCGTCGCGCGGCACGATGATGTAGCTGTAGCTGGAGATCGGGTACGACCGCTTGTCGCTGTTGACGTAGACGCCGTCCAGATTCTGCTGCAGGTAGTTCGGGTCGTCCGGCGCCGTGTCGTCGTCCACGCCGCGGATCTTGGCCGCGGTCAGCGCGATGGCCACGTTCGACGCGGTGGGGACGGTGTAGTACCCGGCGGGGTTCAGCACCTTGACGACCGGCCAGTTGTTCAGCTTGGCGTAGGCGTACTCGTCATAGCCGATCGCGCCGTTGCCGGTCGGGGCCATGATGAAGTTCGCCACCACGTCCGACCCGTTCTCGGAGTGCATGTTGCTGCTGGACGGGGTCGGGAAGAACTCCGTGTAGTCCCCGCACGAGACACCGTTGATGGAAGTGCAGTAGGCATCCCACTCGGCCTTGTGCGTGTGCTCCATGTAGCGGGTCCACTGGGCGGTCGCCCCCGAGCCGTCGGAGCGGACCACCGGCGTGATCGGCAGGTGCGGCAGGTTGCCCGGGTAGTCGGCTTTGATCCGCGCGTCGTCCCACATGGTGATCTTGTTCGTGAAGATCCCGACCAGGGTGTCCGGCGAGAGGCGCAGGTCCGTGATCTGCTTGCCGCCGATCTTCAGGTTGTACATGAAGGTCGTGCCGCCGGCGGTCACCGGCACGTAGGAGTAGCGGTAGCGGGGGTTCTCCACGTTGCCCAGGCCGTTGCTGTGCCCGGAGTCGTTCACGCCCTGGTCCGGGGTGGTGCGGAAGGGCACGTCGGAGGCGGTGAAGTCGTCCAGGTCGTTGGTCCAGTCCTGACGGCCGGCCGCCGAGCCGTTGGTCGCGTAGTTGATGTTGATGCCCTGCGGGAGGATGTCGCGGCGCCACTGGTCCAGCGCCGGCCCGCTCCACGAGGAGCCGGAGCCGGTGAGCGCGGTGGTCGCGTGCGCGGGGGCGGCCGGCACGAACGCCGCGGCCAGTGCCGCGCCCACGGCGGCCGCCAGCCAGGCCGGGATCCGATGTCTCAAGGTTCGTCCTGGGGTCACGATGCTGGCTCCGGTCGGGATGGGATGACGGCCGTGGTCACGGGGGCCGGACGCGCGGCCGGCGGGGGCGGGGCGGTGGAAGTGGCCGAGGTGGCGGGCGCGGAAGCGCCGGAGGCGTCGGATGCGCCGGAGGCACGGTCCCGGGCCAGCCGCCGCAGACTGCGCCGCGAGAGTTCGCCGGGCCGCCGGCCGCCGGCGACGCGGGCCGCGACGAACAGGATCAGCACGATCGACATCAGCGCCAGCGCCGCGCCGAACGCCCGGACCTTCATGTCCTCCTGCGGGTAGCGGACGTAGTTCCAGACGTACAGCGGCAGGCTGACCTGCTGGCCGCTGAACGGGTTGGCGTTCTTGCGCGGCGTGAACCCGGCGCTGAGCAGCACCGGTGAGGTCTCCCCCACCGCCCGCGCCATGCCGAGCAGGATCGCGGTGGTCAGGCCGGAGCGCGCCGTGGGCAGCACCACGTTCCACACCGTGCGCCACTGACTCCCGCCGAGGGCGTAGGAAGCCTCGCGCAGAGTGTTCGGTACCACGCGGATCACCACCTCCGAGGCCCGGGTGACGATCGGCATCATCATCACGGTCAGCGCCAGCGAGGCGGCGAACCCGCTGCGGTCGTAGCCCAGGGTCAGGATCACCGAGCCCAGGACGAACAGCCCGGCCACGATGGACGGCAGCGCGGTCATCGCGTTCACCACGGTGCGCACGGGCTGCGCCAGCCGGCCGCCGACCTCGGACATGAACACCGCGGCGGCGATGCCCAGCGGCACCGCGAACAGCGTCGCCAGACCCAGCTGCTCCAGCGAGCCGATCATCGCGTGCAGGATCCCGCCGCTGTCCAGGCGGTCCAGCGGTCCGGTCCGCTGCATGTCGGTGGTCAGGAAGTTGCCGTGCCCCACCGCCTTGGCGCCACGCCAGCCGATGTAGCCGATCAGGTCGGCCAGCACCGCCACCACGAGCACGCCCGCGCCGGTGAACACGGCGGTCGCGATCTTCTCGCGCACGTGCCGGGATTCCCACTGGGTGCGCGCGATGCCCCAATAGAAGGCGAGGAAGGCGACGTACCAGCACACCCAGAAGCCCAGCGCGCCGGAGAAGGGAAGGATCCGCTCGTAGAGCAGCCAGACCAGGCCGAGCGAGCCGGCCGCGGCCCCGGCCAGGGAGCCGGCGTCCGCCGCGGTGATCGCACCCGGGCGGACCAGGACCTGGCCGCTGTCCGCGTCGAGGTACGGGGTGCCAACGGTCGCCGCGGGCGTCGCGGTCGCCGCGGCCTTCGTCGTCACGGTGGTCATGGCGGCGTCAGCCCCCTCACTCATTGGTCGCGGCGCCGGAGCGCGAACGGGAGATGACCGCGGCCGCCGCCATGTTGACCAGCAGCGTGATCAGGAACAGCACCAGCCCGGCGGCCATCAGCGCGGACAGCGCGAGCTTGTCGGACTCGCCGTAGCGCAGCGCGATCAGCGCGGAGATGGAGTTGCCGCCGGCCTGCAACGGGTGCGTGGAGATCGCGAACACCGGCGAGATGATCAGCGCGACCGCGATGGTCTCGCCCATCGCCCGGCCGAACCCGAGCATCACGGCGCCGATCACGCCGCCCTTGCCGAACGGCAACACGACCGTGCGCACCATGCCCCAGCGCGTCGAGCCGAGTGCGTAGGCTCCCTCCCGCTCCCCGGTCGGGGCCTGCGAGAACACCTCCCGCGACAGCGAGCAGATGATGGGGATCACCATCAGCGCCACCACCACTCCGGCGATGAACGCCGACTGGGTGAAGGACGCGGCGACCTGCTCGTTGCGGACCTTCAGGAACGGCAGCACGCCGCCGAGGTGGCTCGACAGCCACGCCTCGAACCCGATGACGCGCGGCGTGAGGAAGATCAGCCCCCACAAGCCGTAGACGATGCTGGGCACCGCCGCCATCAGGTCGATCAGCGAGATCAGCAGCCGGCGCAGTCCGGCCGGCGCGTACTCGGCGATGTACACCGCCGCGCACAGCGCCACGGGCACCGCGATGACCAGGGCGATCAGGGCGATGATGATCCCGTCCAGCAGCACCGCGCCGACGCCGAACCGGTGCGTGGCGGTCTGCCAGCGCTGCTCGGTCAGGAACGACCACCCGGTGGCGCGCAGGGCCTGCGCCCCGCGGGTGGCGAGGAACAGCGCGATCAGGCCCATGATGACGAACACCGACAGCCCGGCGGACCGGAAGACCGCGCGGAACACCCGGTCGCCGCGCGACACGCCCGGGATGATCGGGATCGGCGCCTGCTCGCCCGGGACCGGTGCCCCGCCGGAGGCGGGGCCGGACGGCGGGAGCTGAGGGGGCGGCGGGCCGAAGACCTCGTCGACGAGCCCTCCGGCGCCCGGGGCGGCGGCCGACACGGCGCTCACTTCCCGAAGCGGCGCGTGGGCCGCGGCCGCGAGGTCAGGGCCCGGATGCGGGCGCCGGTCCCGCCGGGGGCGGACAGCAGGAGCCCGGCGGGGCCCGCGGCGACCAGCACCACGCCGATCACCAGCAGCGTCGGCAGGACGAAGCGGGCCGGACCGGCCGTGTCCGGGGCGGCGGCGCCCACGGCTGCGGCGGCCGGCGTGGTGGAGCCGCTGAGCGAGCGGGTGGAGCCGCCGCTAGGGGCTCCGGCCACGCCCTTCGAGGTCGAGCCGCCGTTCCCGGTCGTGCCCGGGCCCGTCCCGGCGGCGCCCCCGGTGTCGCCGCTGCCGTTCCCGTTGCCGCCGATGGTGCTCGTGACCCGGTAGATCGTGGTCTTGCCGTTGCTCACCACGGTGACCGGCGTGACCACCACGCTCCCGGACGTCGTCGGCGTCCCGGTCACGCCGCCGGTCGGCACCGGGCCGGTCGCGGTCACGGTCACGGTGGACCCGGAGCCGGGCGCGGCCTTGGGCCGGATCGCGGCGATCGCGGCCCCGGCCTGCACGGCCTGCTTGGCGGAGTTGGGCACGTAGCCCGGGGCGAGCTCGCCGGGCGTCGTGCCCGGGAGCTGGCCGCTGCGGTTGTCGGTGACCGCGCTCAGGAAGTTCGCGATGTTGTTCGCCTTGGCGGCGGAGACGCCGGAGGTCGGCGCCATCGCATAGGCCGGTACGGTCAGCGGGTAGGCGTTGGCGTCCTTCGCGTAGTCGGTGCCCGCGACGCCCCACGGCAGCGACTGGGTCCCGGTCTTGGCGTCGGTCACGTAGTCGGCGACGGCCGCGGTCATGCTCGGCGCGCCCGGGGCGACATAGTTGCCGGCGGCGTTGAGCAGTGACGCGGTCGGCAGGCTGAAGGCCGAAGCACGGCCGGTGTCCATGATGGCGATCACGCCCCGGTTGCCGAGGTGCAGGCCCGCGCACTTGGGGTGGACCCCGTTGATCAGCACCGGCCCGCTGCACGTCGCGGTGGCACGCAACAGGTGCCGGAGGACGTCGTCGAGCCCGGACTGGATCGGGCTCCACTCGAAGCTCTTGAGGCTGCCGTAGTCCCGGCGGTCCCCGGCGGGGTCGTACGGCAGGCCGGTGGTGGGGTCGACCGGCGGCCCGCTGGAGTCCTGCGGGATGAAGCCGTCGATCGGGTACGGGTACGCCGACGTCTTGTAGAAGCCGTCGACGCGCATCCCGCTCGGGTCGGGTGTCCCGCTCAGGAACGCCCGCGCGTCGGGGTCGGACATGATCCAGGTCGTCAGCTCGCGGACCATGTCGGTCTTGCCGCCCATGACGATCGGCAGGGTGTTCGGGGCGTCCAGGCCGGGGCAGACCGGCCAGGTGAAGGCGCCGTCGGTCGGGTTCAGCGCCAGGAACTCGGGGTCGTTGTAGAGGCAGATCGGGTTCCCCGCCACCGACGGGGTGTCGCTCTTCAGCCCCTGGACGTGTTCGAGGTCGTAGGACTGCGTCAGGAGCTTGGCCACCAGCCGCGCGTTCAGCTTCATCCTCGTGATCGGCAGGTGGGTGACCGGATCGTCGACGAAGAAGGCGATCGCGATCCCGTTGCTGCCGACCGGCACGTACGTGTACGGGCGCGCCGCGCTCGCGGCCGGGTCCGCGGGCAGCGAGGTGAAGGCCAGGTCCGCCCCCGGCGCCCCCTTGAGGAAGTCGCCCCGGGCCTGCGGCTCGGTCAGCCCGCTGGCGTCGTTCACCGTCACCGGGTTGTTCCCGGCCAGGCAGGACCCCACGACCCACTGGGTCAGGGCGCGGTCCAGCATCGGCGTGCCCTCGCCGGCCACGTCGGTCGCGCCGGCGGCGCAGGCCGCGGGCACCGGGGCGAAGGAGATCGGGACGACCGTGCGGTGGGTCCACGCGCAGTACTCGCCGGCCTGGAAGTCGTCGGCCGCGTCGACCTGCGTGAACGACTGGACGTTCGCCTGGTTGAACCCGCCGTCGGCGTCGAGGCTGTGGTCGGTGCAGTCCGGCGACCCGTCCGCCGTGTCGTAGCCCAGCGCGTCGCCGCCGTAGTCGGGCTCCACGACGATCGAGCACTGGTGCGTCGCGTCGCAGCCCAGGGTCGGTGCCTGGCTCGCCGTGTAGACCTCGAGGTCCACGCTGCCGGCGTGGTCGCCGTGGGTGACGGCGATGCCGGCGTTGGTCGGGTAGTCCGGCGCCGAGGGGTCGGCCTGCGCCTGCTTGAACCCGCGGGCGGGGTCCTGGTTGTAGTGCGTCGACCCGTAGCAGTCGGTGATCTTCGGGTCCTTCCCCCGGCACTCGTACACGATCACCGGATAGAAGGTCAGCCGCTCGGAGACGCTGTCGTCCCAGGAGACGAACGACGTCGAGCTGGTGGTGAACCCGGTCCAGGACACGTGGACCACCTGGTCGACGAGGTTCTGGGTCTGGGAGACCGTGACCGTCCCGCGCGCGCCGTACTGCCCGGAAGCCGGATCCCACTGCTCCGGTCCGGCGACGGTGACCGAGGTGGCGTCGGCGTGGGCGACGGCGGTGGTGTGCGCGCCCGGAGGCAGCAGGACCAGCGCCGTCATGAAGCTGACCGTCCAGGCGAGCACGGCGGCGCAGTAGGCGATCAGGCCTCTGCGCCGGCCGGCTCCCGCTCCACGGGGCGACATGGGGGAACCTCCGAGATCGAGAATCAGGGGACGCATATATTCGCCCGTCGGCGGGCGACCGGGGCCCGTCCGCGGGACGGCCAAGGCGGAAACGCTGGCCGACCGCGCGTCGACGCCGGGCGCGGGCCCGGGCGCCGCCGCGCGGCCGGCGGGGTGGCGGTCGCGGGTCAGGAGGCCGGGGTGAAGGCGATGTTCAGGGTGCCGACGACCTGGCCGCCGGAGAAGAACGTGGTGTTCAGCGCCTTGTCCAGGTACGCGGCGCCGGCCGGGTCGAGGTCGGCGTCGCCGGACAGCGTCTGCGGCGTGGTGCCGACGCCACTGCCCACGACGTCGTCACCGAGGAAGAACAGCGGCACCGGAGTGCTGCCGCCGTCCGGAACCGCCGTCAGCGCCTGGGTGTCGCCGCCGAACGCGACCTGGTGGAAGCAGGCCACCTTGCCGGTCAGACCGTCGGCGAACATCAGCCCGCCGCCGAGGGTGATGCTGCCGTAGAAGCGCGGCAGGACGGCGTCGCCGCCGGTCACCGGGAAGGTGGCGGTGGCGCCGGAGGTGCTGTCGTACGAACCGGTCGCGCTGGGCAGCGGCACCGCCACGATCCCGGACTGCAGGGCCTGGGTGAGGAAGGTGTTGGTCGCGGTCAGCGCGGCGCTGCCGGAGGCCGGGGTGCCGGTGGCGCTCGCCGACGGCAGGGCGACGGCGGTCGCGGCGAGCGCGAAGGCGGCGGCGAGCGAGCGCACGGCGGTGCGGTTCATGGGGACTCCTTGGAGGTTCTGGATGGCGAGGCGGACAAGGTGCGAAGGGTTCTGCGAAGGGGGAAAGGCCGGATCCGCCGGGCCGTCCGGGAACGGCTCCGACGGGCCCGGTCGTCCTCCCGGAATCACCGGGGATCTCGCCGGCGGGCTCAGGCCCGCCGCGGGATCAGATACCGGCGGTGCGGGTGCCGCAGGCGGCGCCCAGGGCGTGGAAGCCGTAGCTGGCGATCAGGCTGCCACCGTTCTTGCACAGCCAGCCGTTGGCGGTGGAGCGGTCGAGCAGGGCCTTCAGGCGCGGGCCCTCGGTGGCGTCGGCCCAGTCGGACTGGCGCACGACGTGGTAGACGTTGCGGGTGTAGGTCAGCGACAGGCTGGAGTTCCAGACCTTGTTGACCGTGTCGATCTGGTTGACGCCGTCCAGCGTGCGGAGGGCGTCCAGGGAGCCGGCGTTGTCGTTGCCGCTGCCCTTGCCGTTGTAGACCTGGCCGACGTAGTGGCTCAGGGAGTACGGGAAGATGGCGTCGACGTTGCCGGTGAAGACCGGGTCGGTGCCCTCGTTCTCCTCAGGGGTGGTGGCCTGCCAGCACGGCTCGGACGAGGCCGTGATGCCGAGCGCGCCCAGGAAGAAGGAGCGGGTGCCGGAGCCGGACTGCGGGATGTAGACCTTGATGGTGTCGTGCGAGGCGGTCGGGTGCGTCGGCAGGCTGTCCCACGTGGTGTAGGTGCAGTTGTAGATGCCGGTCAGTTCCGCGCTGGTCAGGGCGGACGGGGCGTTGCCGCCGGTGTAGGCGGACCAGCCGACCGCGTCGACCGCGAACGGGATGAACCAGTCGGTGGTGCCGGTCTGCGGGCCGCGCGAGGCGCGGGCGATGTCGACGGTGGCGGCGGTGTTGGCGTTCAGCGCGCTGATGCCCTGGCTGGAGCCGTTGGGGCGGGCGATCGTCGAGGCGCCGGACTTCGGCGTGATGTTGCCCGCCGGGGTCGCGTCCCAGCTGTAGTACTTCGAAGCCGGGCCGGTCGCGTTGTACGCGGTCGACAGACCGTTGTCGAACGCCTGGATGGTGTCCGAGCCGACCGACACGATGTCGGACGCGGCCGGGGTGGTGCCGACCGGCGGGTCGGCCGAGGCCGGGGTCACGGTGGCCGCGACGGCGGCCAAGCCGGCCACGGCCGCGGCCGAGGTCAGGGCGAGCTTGCGGGTGACAGAGCGCATTGCTTTCCTCCTGCAAGGGGGACTGGTCCTTGCGAGGTCGAGATTCGCCGACCGGCGCCGTCGCGGCCAGAGGGCGGCCGCCGGGCGGGCCGGGCGACGCGCGCCTGCGGGCCGAACTCCGGTGCAGGTCGAAGCAGGTATCCGACCCCTGAGACGGAGTCAGGTGGCACCTCGTGTGCTTCCGGCAGTGGCGCTGCGGTGCGGTCTTCGGGGTTCCGCGTTCACCCGCGGAACGGTTTTCCGCCGCGTCGGTGGGCCCTGCTCACTTCCCGCGGCGGGTCCCCGCCGTCGCCCTGGACGCACCCCGCTCGCCGACGCGACGGGCGAAGCCCGACAAAGCGCTGATGAACCCGGAGGCGCCGCCCCGGCACTGGTCCGGGCGCAGGTAGCCGCGGGCGCTGCGGGCCACCACCACGCCGGCCGTGGCGGTGCCGACGCCGGCGCCGACGCTGCGCGCCGGCAGCGTGGCGGTCCACCACCAGTCCGGGCCGGTGCCGTCCCGGCCCAGGCGGATGTTCAGGGCAGCGCGGTCGGCGACCAGTTCGCGCCAGGCCGCGGCCAGGGCCTCGTCGGTGCGGAAGGCGGCGGCCGAGCGCGCCAGCGGGCGGCCGTTGGCCGCCAGCAGCACCCAGGTCAGGTCCCCGCCCTCGGCCGCGCGCACCACCAGGGCGGCGGGCATCTCAGACGTCAGCCGCCAGCAGCGCCAAGAATTTGGCGACCGCGATCTGGCAGGTGGCGTAGCGCTCGTAGGAGCGGATGGAGCGGGCCAGCGGGGTGCCGCCCGGGGACTGCAGCACCCAGGTCCACCCGGTCCCGTCCTTGACGTGGCTGATCCTCGCCGACAGGTTCGGCGCGTCGCGCCGCAGCCGTGAGTAGGCGCGCCGGGCCTCGTCGGCGCCGGAGTAGGCCGGGGCCGAGATGGCCACGATCCGTCCGTTGCTCGCCTTGGCCCGCCAGCGGTACCGTCCGTTCTCCGCCCGGTCCACCAGCACCCGCCCGCTCTCGTCCCGAACAGTGTCCACGGCATTCCGCCCAACACTCGAGATCCTCATTGCCGTTGCCTCGAGCGATCAATCTAGGCGCCGGGCGCGGCGGGCGAGACGGGAAACGTCCGACGACGGGCGTTTGTTCGCCTACCCGTTCCGCCTTAGTCGTCCACGGGGCCGGATCGCCTGTCAGAACCCTGAATCGGCGGTGTGCCCCGCGCAGGTCGCCAGTGCCGCTGAAGCGCTTCACAAGAGGCCTTCCCGCACACTGCGCACCACGGATCCCAGCAGGAAAACACATGATCGCAACAGCGGATCGGAGTCAGGCGCTCACTCTCGGCACCGGATTCGGGCGGATGATCGGGCACGATCGCCCTGGAGCGACACAACTCGTCCTTTCAGGTGAGTGTTCCCGGCAACCCTGCGTCTAGGCTGGGGTGATTCAAAGGACATCCCGCTAGATCGGAGGCGCACGTGCGGATCTCGGTGATCGGCACCGGCTACCTCGGTGTCACCCACGCCGCGTGCATGGCCGAGCTCGGCTTCGAGGTGATGGGCCTGGACGTCGACGTGGAGAAGGTCGCCGCGCTGTCGGCCGGCCGCGTCCCGCTCTACGAGCCCGGCCTGGAGGAGCTGCTCAAGAAGCAGCTGGCGGCCGGCCGGCTGTCCTTCACCACCGACGTCGAGGCGCTGGCCGCCTGGGCCGGCGAGGGCGCGGTGCACTTCGTCTCCGTGGGCACACCGCAGAAGAAGGGCGAGTACGCGGCCGACATCAGCCAGGTCGACGACGCGTTCGACAGTCTGGCCCGCGCGGTGGCCGGCCAGGGCCGCTCGCTGCTGGTCGGCAAGTCCACGGTGCCGGTGGGGACCGCGAGCCGGATCGCCGACCGGGTCGCCGAGCTGGCGCCGAACGCCGAGGTGGCCTGGAACCCCGAGTTCCTGCGCGAGGGCTTCGCGATCCAGGACACGCTGCGCCCGGACCGGCTGGTGATCGGGGTCCGCTCCGAACAGGCCGAACAGGACCTGCGCCGGGTCTACGCCCAGCTGCTGGAGGCCGACGTCCCGCTGGTGGTCACCGACTTCCCGACCGCCGAGCTGGTGAAGGTCTCGGCCAACTCCTTCCTCGCGGTCAAGATCTCCTTCATCAACGCCATGGCCGAGGTGTGCGAGGCGTCCGGAGCCGACGTCATGCAGCTGGCCCAGGCACTGTCCTACGACCCCCGGATCGGCGGCCGGTACCTGGTGCCGGGCCTCGGCTTCGGCGGCGGGTGCCTGCCCAAGGACATCCGGGCGTTCATGGCCCGGGCCGGCGAGCTCGGCGTGGACCAGGCCCTGGCCTTCCTGAAGGAGGTCGACGCCATCAACATGCGGCGCCGGGCCCGGACCGTGGACCTGGCCCGCGAGCAGTGCGACGGCTCGCTGCTGGGCAAGCGGGTGGCGGTCTGGGGCGCGGCGTTCAAGCCGAACTCCGACGACATCCGGGACTCCCCCGCGCTGAACGTCGCGGCGTCGATACACCTGCAGGGCGCGCAGGTCACGGTCTACGACCCGAAGGCCACGGACAACGCGCGCAAGATGTTCCCGACCCTGACCTACGCCGACTCGGCGCTGCAGGCGGCGCACCAGGCCGACGTGATCCTGCACCTGACCGAGTGGCAGGAGTTCCAGGACCTGGACCCGGCCGTGGTCGCCCGGCACGTGAGCGACACGCGGGTGATCGACAGCCGGAACGCTCTGGACGCCGCCAAGTGGCGGGCCGCCGGGTGGACCTACCGGGCGCTCGGCCGACCATAGCCCGGCGGAACAGCCGGCGGGAGCTAGCGGACCAGGGGTGGGTCGTCATCTGCGACCCACCTTTCTTTACAGCTCCCTCACCAGGATTCCGAGCTGTAAGACATCCGAGCATTCCCACGACGGCCGGGAGAAACTTACCCGCCGTAGAGTTGTAAGGGCCCCACCGCATGGCTCGTGGAGACCGCGCAGCGGACGAAGCGAGAAAGCTGTAGGGACGGGCAACAGAACACCTCACAAGCAGGGCGGGTTCCCTATGACCAAGCAGGTTGAGAAGGTCGATCGGGTGATCATCCGCTTCGCCGGCGACTCCGGCGACGGGATGCAGCTCACCGGTGACCGGTTCACCTCGGAGACCGCGGCGTTCGGCAACGACCTGTCGACGCTGCCCGACTTCCCCGCGGAGATCCGGGCGCCGGCCGGGACCCTGCCCGGCGTGTCGGCGTTCCAGCTGCACTTCGCCGACCACGACATCCTCACCCCCGGCGACGCGCCGGACGTGCTGGTGGCGATGAACCCGGCGGCGCTGAAGGCGAACCTGAAGGACGTCCCGCGCGGCGGGACGGTCATCGTGAACACCGACGAGTTCACCCCGCGGGCGCTGTCCAAGGTCGGCTACGCCGCCGACCCGCTGGAGGACGGCTCGCTGGACGGCTACAAGGTCCACAAGGTCGCGCTGACCACGCAGACGGTGAAGGTGCTGGAGGGGTACGACATCTCCCGCAAGGACGCCGAGCGCGCCAAGAACATGTATTCGCTCGGCCTGCTGTCCTGGCTCTACCACCGGCCGACCGAGGCGACCGTGGCGTTCCTGGAGAAGAAGTTCGCCAAGAAGCCCGAGATCGCGGCCGCGAACGTCGCGGCGTTCCGGGCGGGCTGGAACTACGGGGAGACGACCGAGGACTTCGTCGTCTCCTACGAGATCGCCCCGGCCCCGATGGAGAAGGGTACCTACCGCAACATCCACGGCAACCTGGCGCTGGCTTACGGCCTGATCGCGGCCAGCCACCAGAGCGGCCTGCCGATGTTCCTCGGCGCCTACCCGATCACCCCGGCCTCGGACATCCTGCACGAGCTGAGCAAGCACAAGAACCACGGCGTGCGGACCTTCCAGGCCGAGGACGAGATCGCCGGCATCGGCGCGGCGCTGGGCGCCAGCTTCGGCGGCGCGCTCGGCGTCACCACCACCTCCGGCCCGGGCATCGCCCTGAAGGGCGAGACCATCGGCCTGGCGGTGAGCCTGGAGCTGCCGCTGGTGATCTGCGACATCCAGCGCGGCGGGCCGAGCACCGGGCTGCCGACCAAGACCGAGCAGTCCGACCTGTTCCTGGCCATGTTCGGCCGCAACGGCGAGGCCCCGGTGCCGATCGTGGCGCCGCGCTCGCCGGCCGACTGCTTCGACGCCGCGCTGGAGGCGGCGCGGATCGCCGTCACCTACCGCACCCCGGTGTTCCTGCTCTCCGACGGCTACCTGGCCAACGGCTCGGAGCCGTGGCGGATCCCGGACGTCGCCGACCTGCCGGTGATCGCCCCGAACTTCGCCGCCGGCCCGAACAAGGTCCTGGAGGACGGCACCGAGGCGTTCTGGCCGTTCCTGCGCGACCCCGAGACGCTGGCCCGGCCGTGGGCCGTCCCCGGCACCCCGGGTCTCGAACACCGCATCGGCGGCATCGAGAAGCAGGACGGCACCGGCAACATCTCCTACGACCCCGCGAACCACGACCTGATGGTCCGCACCCGCGCGGCCAAGGTCGCCGGCATCGACGTCCCGGACCTCGAGGTCGACGACCCGTCGGGCGAGGCGAAGGTGCTGGTGCTCGGCTGGGGATCGACCTACGGCCCGATCCAGGCGGCCTGCCGGCGCGTGCGCCGTGACGGGAATCCGGTCGCCCACGCGCATCTGCGTCATCTGAACCCGTTCCCGGCCAATCTCGGGCGCATACTGAAGGAGTACGACAGAGTGCTCGTGCCCGAGATGAACCTCGGCCAGCTCTCGATGCTCGTCCGCGCCCGCTACCTCGTGGACGCGGTGGGCTACAACCAGGTGCGCGGCCTGCCCTTCAAGGCGGCCGAGCTGGCCGGAGTGATCACTGATCTGATCGGGACCGACGCGGTTGAAGGGGTGGGGGTCTGAACATGCCGGAACTGCTGAAGCTCACAACGAAGGACTTCAAGACCGACCAGGAGGTCCGCTGGTGCCCCGGCTGCGGGGACTACGCGATCCTGGCGGCGGTCCAGGGGTTCATGCCGTCCCTGGGGATCAAGCGCGAGGACATCGTCTTCGTGTCCGGGATCGGCTGCTCCTCGCGCTTCCCGTACTACATGAACACCTACGGGATGCACTCGATCCACGGCCGCGCCCCGGCGATCGCCACCGGCCTGGCCGCGTCCCGGCCCGACCTGTCGGTCTGGGTGGTCACCGGCGACGGCGACGCGCTGTCCATCGGCGGCAACCACCTGATCCACGCGCTGCGCCGCAACGTCAACCTGAAGATCCTGCTGTTCAACAACCGGATCTACGGGCTGACCAAGGGCCAGTACTCGCCGACCAGCGAGCAGGGCAAGATCACCAAGTCCACGCCCTACGGCTCGCTGGACGCGCCGTTCAACCCGGTGTCGCTGGCGCTGGGCGCCGAGGCGACGTTCGTGGCCCGCACCATCGACTCCGACCGCAAGCACCTGACCTCGGTGCTGCAGGCCGCGGCCGAGCACGAGGGCACCGCGCTGATCGAGATCTACCAGAACTGCAACATCTTCAACGACGGCGCGTTCGAACACCTGAAGGACAACGCGGTCCGGGACCGGCACCTGATCCGGCTGGAGCACGGCGAGCCGATCGTGTTCGGGTCCGAGGACGAGCGCTTCGGCGTGGTCCGGATGCCGGACGCGACGCTGCGGGTGGTGCCGCTGGCCGAGGCCGGGATCGAGAACGTGCTGGTGCACGACGCCCACGCCGGCGAGCCGGACCTGGCCTTCGCGCTGTCCCGGCTGCCGGACCCGGCCACCCTGTCGCCGACCCCGATCGGTGTGTTCCGCTCGGTCCGGCGGCCGACCTACGACCGGCTGATGACCGAGCAGCTCGACGACGCCGCGCGCCGGCTGGGCTCGGGCAAGCTGGCCGATCTGCTGACCGGGTCCGACACCTGGACGATCGCCTGAGAGGTGCGCTACACCCCCCGGTCGGCCCTATGGCCGCCGGGAGTTCGACCGCGGTGAGACCGCCCAGGTCGCCCACGCCACGCTCATGATCGCGAACGCCCCTCCCGCACCGCGGGCAGGGGCGTTCGCCCTCATGCAAACGAAATGCAAACGCTTCGAGTTGGATCGTCCGATCTCAGGAGTGATAGGACAGACACTCGGCATGGGCATAGGGACCATGTTGGCCCTTTGGACCCGCCGAGATGAGGCACATCACGATGAGCACCACCAGGACGGCCCGACCCCGACGTGCGAGCACGGAGGCGGTCGCGGCCCCGGGCGCCCTGGCGGCGGACGTCAACCTGCCGGAGTCCCTCGGCTACCGCGTGAAGAAGCGGATCCTGGGCAAGCCGCTGGTCAACGACGAGCTGCACGGCGAGAAGCTCTCCAACCCGACCGCGCTCGGGATCATGGGCATCGACATGATCTCGTCGTCGGCGTACGGCTCCGAGCAGATGCTGACCCAGCTCATCCCCTACTTCGGCGCCCTGGGCTTCATGCTGGTCATGCCCATCACCGGCGTGATCCTCGGCATGCTGATCCTGCTGACGCTGTGCTACCGGGACGTGGTCTCGGTGTACACCAAGGCCGGCGGTTCGTACGTGGTGGCCCGCGACAACTTCGGGCCGAGGATCGCGCAGATCGCCGCGGTCGCGCTGATGATCGACTACATCGTCACGGTCGCCGTGCAGATCTCGGCCGGCACCGACGCCATCGCCTCCTACCTGGCGATCACCTTCTCCGTGGACATCACCAGCGAGAAACTGTGGATCACGGTCGCGGTGGTCCTGCTGCTCTGCTACGGCAACCTGCGCGGCGTCAAGGAGGCGGGCAAGCTGTTCGCCTCCCCGGCCTACGTCTACATCCTGCTGGTCGGCATGACCCTGCTCCTGGGCCTCGGCCAGCTGGCCACCGGCAACCTGAGCCAGGCCACCAACGCGAACGACACGAGCTACGGCGGCGTCATCAGCTCCGGCGACCACACCAGCTGGGTCCTGACCGCCGGCGCCGTGCTGGCCCTGCTGCGCGGCTTCGCGAACGGCGGCTCGTCCCTGACCGGCCTGGAGGCCGTCTCCAACGGCATCTCGGTGTTCAAGAAGCCGGCCGGCCGTAACGCCCGCGTCACCCTGACCGCCATGTCGATCATCCTCGGCTCCCTGGTGCTGGGCATCTCGATCCTGGCGTGGCAGATGAAGACGTACCCCTACTCCGAGGGCGCACCCACGGTCCTGGCTCAGATCACGCACCTGGTGTGGGGCAAGAACGCGGTCGGCAGCGTGATGATCACCCTGGTCCAGATCGCCACCGCACTGATCCTCTACACCGGCGGCAACACCTCGTTCAGCGGCTTCCCCTTCCTGGTCTCCTACGTCGCCGAGGACTCCTTCCTGCCGCGCCAGCTGCGCACCCGCGGCCACCGCCTGGCGTTCTCCAACGGCATCATCATGCTGACCATCCTGTCCCTGGTGCTGATCGTCGCCATGGGCGGGAACCTGACCAAACTGGTCTCCCTCTACGCGATCGGCGTGTTCACCGGCTTCGTCATGGCGGCCGCCGGCCTGTTCAAGTACCACTGGGTCCGCGACGAGCCGAAACGCACCTGGAAGCTGTTCGTGAACGGTTCGGCGGCGGTGTGCTCGCTGGCCGTCGTCCTGATCTTCGCGGTCACCAAGTTCACCGAGGGCGCCTGGCTGGTGGTCGTGGTCTTCCCGCCGGCGGTCTGGGGCCTGATCCAGCTCAACCGGCGCTACCGCCGCGAGGCCGACGCCCTGGCCAACACCCCGGCCTCGGCCTCCCTGCCGACCCGCACCCAGACCTCGATCCTGGTCCTGGTCGACTCCGTCGACCTGGCGGTGATCAAGACCCTCCGCTACGCCCGCTCCCTGCGCCCGACCGAGATCCGCGCGGTCCACCTGATGGTCGACAACGTCTACGCCGAACAACTGCGCAAGTGGTGGGACGCCTCCCAGGCCGCCGACATCCCCCTGGAGATCATCGAGGTCCCGGACCGCCGCATCCGCCGCGCCTCGATGGAGCTCGCCGCCCGCGAGGCCGCCGAGGGCTACGAGGTGACGGTGCTGCTCCCGCGCCGCACGTACTCCCCCGTCGCCGGCCGGCTCCTCCACGACCGCACCGCCGACCGCCTGGCCGAGGTCCTGTCCACGCTGCCGCACGTGGTCGCCACCATCGTCCCGTTCGACGTGGTCGAGGCCATCGAGGAGCTGGAGGCCGCCGAACAGGGCCGCGCGGTCAAGCCCAAGGAGGGCGACGAGTTCGCCGCCAAGCCGCGCAGCACGCGCAAGATGCTGCTGGACGCCGAGTGCGCCACCGTGCCCGACGCCCACACCGGCGCCCCGGTCGAGGTCCGCCCGATCAACTCGGTCCGCTGGCGCGAGCGCGCGGCGGTCGAGGGCCGCGTGCGCTCGGTGTCGGTGAGCCCGGTGAAGGGCTCCCCGGCGCTCGAGGCCGAGCTCTACGACGCCTCCGGCGGCATCAGCCTGGTCTTCTACGGCCGCCGCTCCATCCCCGGCATCGAACCCGGCGCCAGGATGCGCGTCGAGGGCATGGTCGGCGAGATGGAGGGGCACCTGGCGATGGCGAACCCGACCTACAAGCTGCTGCCGCGAGAGGGGCAGGACGAGGAGGAGTAGGAGCCGGCGGGGACCCGCGGAAGTGTAAGGGTCACTTTGCTGAGACGGTTATGACAGAATCCGCCCCCGCCCCTATCCTCGTCTCATGGGAGAAGGCGGGAGCGCCGCCGAGCGGCGTCTCGGGGTGGGTTTCGGTATCGCGGCGTACGGCGCCTGGGGCCTGTTCCCCCTCTACTGGCCGCTGCTCAAGCCCGCGGAGGCCGGGGAGATCCTCGCGCACCGCATGGCGTGGTCGCTGCTGGCCGTCGTGGCCCTGCTCGCGCTGCGGCGCGTGCCCGCCGGGACGACGCGGTGGGGCTGGGTCCGCGAGCTGCTCCGGACGCCGCGCAGGCTGGTGCTGCTGGCCGGCGCCGCCGCCGTCATATCGGTCAACTGGTTCGTCTACATCTGGTCGGTCAACCACGGCCACACCGTCGACACCGCGTTCGGGTACTTCATCAACCCGCTGGTGACCGTGCTGTTCGGCGTGCTCCTGCTCCGGGAGCGGCTGCGCCGCGTGCAGTGGGTCGCCGTCGGCATCGGGGCCGTCGCGGTGCTGGTGCTGGCGGTCGGGTACGGCAAGCTCCCGTGGATCGCGCTGGTGCTGGCCGCCAGCTTCGGGACGTACGGACTGCTCAAGAAGCTCGCCGCGGTACCGGCCGCGGAGTCGATGGCCGTCGAGACCGCGCTGCAGTTCATTCCCGCCGTCGGCTACCTGTTCTTCCTGCAGAGCCGGGGGACGCTGGACTACGGGCACCACGGCGCGGGCAACACCGCGTTGCTGATGCTCGCCGGACCGGTCACGGTGGTGCCGCTGATCTGCTTCGCCGCGTCCGCGAACCGGCTGCCGCTGTCGATGGTGGGGCTGTTGCAGTTCCTGGCGCCGATCCTGCAGTTCGTCATCGGGGTCACGGTGCAGCACGAGCCGGTGCCGGCGGCGCGGCTGGCCGGGTTCCTGATCGTGTGGGCGGCGTTGGCGCTGCTGACGGTGGACGCCCTGCGGGGCGCCCGGCGGGCCCTGCCCCGGCCTCAGTCCACGTCGATGTCCACCAGCGCGTCGAGCATCCCGGAGAGCACCTTGACGCAGGCGTCGACGTCCGCCTGAGTCAGACCGCCGCCGATCTGTCCGAGCAGGGCGTGCTCGCGGGCGATCACCGCCTCGATCACCGTCCGGCCGGAGTCCGTGAGACGGATCAGCGAGGACCGCCGGTGCGCCGGGTTCGGCACCGCCTCGGCGAAGCCCCGCTCGGCGGCCTCGTTCACCATGCGCTGCACGAACTGCCGGCTGAGGGCCTGGGCCCGGCCCATCTGCGGCACCGTCATCGGTCCGTTCAGCCGCAGCAGGTCCAGCACCGCGCGCACCCCGGCGCCGATCCCCTCGACCTCCTCACCCTGCTCCACCTTGCGCAGCACCCTGCGGTAGAGCGGGCCGACCAACAGGTACACGTCGGCGAGCCGCACGGCGAGCTCGTCGGGGGGCAGGGGTTCGTCGGCCACGCCTCATTATGACACCCCGGTTGCCAACTCGCCGCAGAAATGGCACCTTAGGTGTCATGAGCACACTGCATCGGGTCCCCCTCGAAGACGGCCACCTCACCTATCGCGACGAAGGCAACGGCCCCTTGGTGGTGCTGCTGCACGGCGGCCTGCTGGACCACCGGATGTGGACCCCGCAGCTGGCCACACTGCCGGCCCGCTACCGGGTCGTCGCCCCCGACGCCCGCGGCCACGGCGACAGCACCAACGCCGCCGCCCCGTTCCGCCACACCGACGACGTCGCGGCCCTGCTGCGCCATCTGGACGCCGGACCGGCGGTGCTGGTGGGCGTCTCGATGGGCGCCGGCACCGCCACCGACACGGCGCTGGAACACCCCGAGCTGGTCCGCGCCGTGGTGGTCAGCGGCGCCGGGACCAGCGAGCCGGAGTTCACCGACGGCTGGACCCACGAGAACCTCGCCGCGTTCTGGGCCGCCCTGCTCGGCGGCGACCTGCCCGGGGCGCTGAAGCTCTGGAACAACTTCACCATCGGGCCCGACCGGTCCGCCACCGACCTCGACCCCGCGATCCCGGCGCTGATCGCCGAGATGACGGCCAAGACCCTGATGAAGCACACCGCCGACGAGCCGGACTGGTCCCGCCACCCCGAGGACACCTGGGCCCGCGCCGCCAAGCTGGCGCTCCCGGTCCTGGCCGTGATCGGCGGCGCCGACTCGCCCGACCACCGCGCGAACGCCGAACGGCTCGCAGACGGCGTCCCCGGCGGGCGCAAGGCGGTCGTCGCCGACGCCGCCCACTATCCGAACCTGGAGCATCCGGCGGTGTTCGACACGCTGGTCAGCGAGTTCGTGGACGGACTGGACTGAAGCGGATCCGCCTCCGGCCGAAGCCGGGCGCGCCGGGAGATCGAGGGGATATCTCCACGCCGCGCCCATGAGGAGGGCGCGCCGACGACCCGAGTCGTCGGCGCGCCCTCAGCGTTCCGGCGGGCTTACGTGGTCCGCGAGATCACCACGTCGCACAGCGCCCGCAGCGCTTCCTTCGCCGGGTGGTCCGCGAGCGGCTCCAGGACCGTCTTGGCCTTCTCGGCGTAGCCGCGCACCACGTCGCGGGCCTCCTCCATGCCGGGGTGGGCCCGCAGCAGGGCCAGCGCCTCGTCGAAGGCCGCGTCGTCGTCGGCCAGGTCGGTGCGGAGCAGCTCCTGCAGGCGGGCGGTGGCCGGATCGGCGGTGCCGTCCTTCGCCAGGGCGATCAGCATCGGCAGGGTGTGGACGCCCTCGCGGAGGTCGGTGCCGGGGGTCTTGCCGGACTGCTCGGACTCCGAGGCGATGTCCAGGAGGTCGTCGGAGAGCTGGAAGGCCACGCCGATCAGCTCGCCGAACTCGGCCAGGATCTCCACGTCCTTCGGACCGCAGCCGGCGAACAGCGCGCCGAAGCGGAGGGAGGTGGCGATCAGCGACCCGGTCTTGCCGGCCAGGACCTCCAGGTGGTGGGTCACCGGGTGCTGGCCGCTCGCCGGGCCGACGGACTCCGAGATCTGGCCGCTGACCAGACGTTCGAAGGTCTCGGCCTGGATCCGGACGGCCTCCGGGCCGAGCCGGGACAGCAGGGTGGAGGCGCGCGCGAACAGGAAGTCGCCGGACAGGATGGCCAGCGAGTTGTCCCAGCGCTGGTTCGCCGAGGCGACGCCGCGGCGCAGCGAGGCCTCGTCCATCACGTCGTCGTGGTAGAGCGTGGCCAGGTGGGTCAGCTCCACGACGACGGCCGACTCGACGATGCCGGGCGCCGCCGCGTCGCCGAACTGCGCGGCGAGCAGGACCAGGAGGGGCCGGAACCGCTTGCCGCCGGCCTGGGCCAGGTGGGACGTGATCTCGCTGATGTAGGGGTACTCACTGCTGGTCGAAGCCAGCAGCAGGTCCTCCACCCGGTGCAGCCCGTCCTTGACGGCCACGGCCAGGGCCTCGTCCTGCACGGCGATGCCGAGCGGACCCATACCCAGCGAGTCGTGGGGGGCGGGGGTCAGCGTGCCGGGAGTACTCACTGCGGCGGCCTTCCAGGTCGGGGCGGTGGCGGTTGCGGGCTTGCGGTGGGCGTTCGGGTCGCGCTAGTTCGGTCACAGGTGCTTCACATGTTCGTCCCTAGGTTATCCGGCGGTACTTTCGCCATTGAGGCACCCCGCCCGGTCAACGTCCGAGCGGGCCCCGCGTTCTCCCGAAAAACCGAAAAAGCGTCCCGGGCCGCCGAAAAACGGCCCGGGACGCGGTCGGTCGCACCGAGGCGGCGTCACTGCACGAAGTACGCCGCCTTGTCCGCGAGGTCCAGCGCCATCTGCGGCACCACGCCGAGGACGATGGTGGCGGCCACGGTCAGGCCGAGGGCGATGGTCGTCATCGGGGACGGCATGACGACCACCGGCCCGACGCCCTCCTCCCGGAGCGGCTCGCTGAAGTACATCAGCACGATGACGCGGACGTAGAAGAACGCCGCCGCCGCCGAGGCGATCACGCCGACGATCACCAGCGGCCAGGCGCCGCCGTCGACGGCCGCCGTGAACAGCGCGAACTTCCCGGTGAAGCCGGACGTCAGCGGGATGCCGGCGAAGGCCAGCAGGAACACCGTGAAGCAGGCCGCCAGCAGCGGCGACCGCTTCCCGAGCCCGGCCCAGGCCGACAGGTCGGTGGCCTCGCCGCCGACCGAGCCCGGCACCGCCTCGCCGTCCTCGCCGGTCCGGCCGGGCACGCCTTCGCGCACCAACGTGACCACCGCGAAGGCGCCGATCGTCGCGAAGCCGTAGGCGGCCAGGTAGAACAGCGTCGAGCTGACGCCCTTGGACGTCATGGAGATCACACCGAGCAGGATGTAGCCGGCGTTGAGGATCGCCGAGTACGCCAGCATCCGCTTGATGTCCCGCTGGGTGATCGCCAGGACCGCGCCGGCCAGCATGGTCAGGATCGCCACGCCCCACAGCACCGGCCGCCAGTCCCAGCGCATGCCCGGCAGCGCCACGTAGGCGATGCGCAGCAGCGCGCCGAACGCGGCCACCTTGGTGGCCGCGGCCATGAACCCGGTGATCGGGGTCGGCGCCCCCTGGTACACGTCCGGCGTCCAGGAGTGGAACGGCACCGCGCCCACCTTGAACAGCAGCCCGACCGCCAGCAGCGCGATGCCGACCAGCAGCAGGACGTCGGAGTGGGTGCCGGCGGCGATCGCGGTGGCGATCGACGGCGGCGGGGTGGCGCCCTGCGGCACCGCGGTCATCGCCGTGGACAGCCGCACCGAACCGGAGTAGCCGTACAGCAGCGCGACACCGTACAGGAAGAACGCCGACGAGAACGCCCCGAGCAGGAAGTACTTCATCGCCGCCTCCTGCGACAGCAGGCGGCGCCGGCGCGCCAGCCCGCACAGCAGGTACAGCGGCAGCGACAGCACCTCCAGCGCCACGAAGGAGGTCAGCAGGTCGTTCGCGGCCGGGAACAGCAGCATGCCGCCGATCGAGAACAGCATCAGCGGGAACACCTCGGTGGACCGCAGCCCGGCCGCCTCGGCCGCGCGCTCGCCGCCGGAGCCCGGGGCGGAGGCGCCCTGGGCGGCGAAGGCGTCGAGGTCGGCCGTGGCGGTGCCGCGCTCGGCGACCAGGAGGATCGCCAGCAGCGCCAGCGCCAGGATGGTGCCCTGCAGGAACAGCGTCACGCCGTCCACCGACACCGCGTCGGACGCGGTGGTCGCGGCCATGCCGTGGTTGGCGATCACGAAGCCCAGGGCCACCAGCACCCCGGCCAGCGAGATCCCGACCTGGGCCCAGTACCGCCGGGTGCGCGGCAGGAACGCCTCGACCAGGATCCCGGCGGTGGCCGCGCCGAACACCACGAGCATCGGCATCAGCGCGCGGTACTCGACGTGCGGAGCGGTGAAGGTGTTCGCCGCGGCGCCGGTGAGGCCGCCGGGCACCGCCGGGTCGCCCGGCGCCGCGAGGAGAGTCAGAACGCTCACTTCTGGTCCGCCTTCGGCTGAATCTGCATCACGTTCACGGCCGGAGGCGGGTCCTGCTCGTGGACGTGCGACAGAGTGGTGTTGACGGAGGGGTTCACGACGTCGAGCACCGGCTTGGGGTAGAAGCCCAGGCCGATGATCAGCGCGATCAGCGGAGCCACGGCCACCACCTCACGCGGCCGCAGGTCCGTCATCTTCTCCAGCCCGGCCTTCAGCGGGCCGGTCATGGTCCGCTGGTAGAGCCAGAGCACGTAGAGCGCGGCCAGGATGATCGCGGTGGTGGCCACGATCGAGACCGCCTTGTAGCGCTCGAAGGTGCCGACCAGGACCAGGAACTCCGAGACGAAGGAGGACAGGCCCGGCAGCGCCAGCGAGGACAGCCCGGCGATCAGGAACACGCCGGCCAGCTTGGGCGCCACCTTGTTCACGCCGCCGTAGTCGTCGATCAGCTGCGAGCCGCGGCGGGAGATCAGGAAGCCGGCGACCAGGAACAGCGCGCCGGTGGACAGCCCGTGGTTCACCATGTAAAGCGAGGCGCCGCTCTGCCCGCGCGAGGTCATCGCGAAGACGCCCAGCGTGATCAGGCCGAAGTGCGAGATCGAGGTGTAGGCGATCAGGCGCTTGATGTCGGTCTGGCCGATGGCCAGCAGCGCGCCGTACAGGGTGCCGACGATCGCCATCCCGATCACCAGCGGCGTGAAGAACTTCGACGCCCCCGGGAACAGCTCCAGGCAGTAGCGCAGCATCCCGAAGGTGCCGACCTTGTCCAGCACGCCGACCAGCAGCACCGCCGAGCCGGGTGTGGCCTCGGCGGCGGCGTCCGGCAGCCAGGTGTGGAACGGGAACAGCGGCGCCTTCACGGCGAAGGCCACGAAGAACCCGAGGAACAGCGCCTTGGCCAGGCCGGGGCTGATCCCCAGCTGGCCGGAGGCGACCGCGTTGGCCAGCGTGGTGAAGTCGAACGTCGCCGAGCTCAGGTGGTTGCCGGAAGCCACGTACAGGCCGATCAGCGCGGCCAGCATGAACAGGCCGCCGAACAGCGAGTACAGCAGGAACTTCACCGCGGCGTAGGACCGTTGCGGCCCGCCGAAGGCCCCGATGAGGAAGTACATCGGGATCAGCATGGCTTCGAAGAACACGTAGAACAGGAACAGATCGGTGGCCGCGAAGACCCCGATCATCATGGTCTCCAGCAGCAGGAACAGCGAGAAGTAGGCCCGGACCGAGCGCTTGCCCGCGGCCTGCGCCTCGTCGGCGTCGTTCCAGGCCGCCAGCAGCACCACCGGCATCAGCACCGCGGCCATCAGGATCAGCACCAGGGCGATGCCGTCGACCCCGAGGCCGTAGTTGATGTGGAAGGCCTTGATCCAGGCGTGGGTCTCGGTGAACTGGAACCGGTCCCCGCCCTTCTTGAACTGCGTGGCCATCGCGACGGCGACGCCGAGGGTGGCCGTGCTGAAGGCCAGGGCGGTCTTCTTGGCCAGATCGCCCTTCTCCTTCGGCAGCGCCGCCACCACGGCCGAACCGACCAGCGGGACGGCGCCCAGCGTGGTCAACCAGGGGAAGCTGCTCATCTATCTCAACTCCCTCTACAGCTTCGCGAACAGGATCGCGGCGACCAGCGCGGCCGCTCCCCCGAACATGGACAGGGCATAGGAGCGGACGAACCCGTTCTGGAGCCGCCGCAGGCGCCCGGAGGTCCCGCCGACCAGCGCCGCCAGGCCGTTGATCGCCCCGTCCACACCGCGGTTGTCGGTGTAGACCAGGGTCCGGGTCAGGTACTGGCCGGGGCGCATCAGCGCCGCCTCGTTGAAGGCGTCGCCGTACAGGTCCTTGCGGGCCGCCACGGTGATGAAGGAGCCGCGCGGGGCGACCGCCGGCACCTTGCGGGTGCCGTACTGCAGGACCGCGATCCCGACCCCCACGGCCACCGCCGCCAGGATCATGATGGACAGCGTCGTGGTGGTCAGGCCGGCGGGCAGCTTGCCCTCCGGACGCTGCCCGGTCACCGGCTCCAGCCAGTCGACGAACGCGTCGTTCAGGTTGAACAGGAACCCGGCGGCCACCGAGCCGACCGCGAGGACCAGCATCGGCAGCACCATGTTGAACGGGGACTCGTGCGGGTGCGGCTCGTGCCCCTCGGCGTCCTCGTGCCAGCGCTTCTCGCCGAAGAAGGTCATGATCACCATGCGGGTCATGTAGAACGCGGTGATCAGCGCGCCGAGCAGGGCCGCGCCGCCGAGGATCCAGCCCGAGGTGCCGCCCTTGCTGAACGCGGCCTCGATGATCTTGTCCTTCGAGAAGTACCCGGAGAACGGCGGGCAGCCGATGATCGCCAGGTAGCCCAGGAAGAACGTGACGAAGGTGACCGGCATGTACTTGCGCAGGCCGCCGTAGCGGCGCATGTCCACCTCGTCGTTCATGCCGTGCATGACCGACCCGGCGCCGAGGAACAGCCCGGCCTTGAAGAAGCCGTGGGTGACCAGGTGCATGATCGCGAACGCGTAGCCGAGCGGCCCCAGGCCGGCGGCCAGGATCATGTAGCCGATCTGCGACATCGTCGAGCCGGCCAGGCCCTTCTTGATGTCGTCCTTGGCGCAACCGATGACGGCACCGAGCAGCAGCGTGATCGCGCCCACGATGGTCACCAGCAGGCGCGCGGTCGGCGACCCGTCGAAGATGGCGTGCGAGCGGACGATCAGGTAGACGCCCGCGGTCACCATGGTCGCGGCGTGGATCAGGGCGCTGACCGGGGTCGGGCCCTCCATCGCGTCGCCGAGCCAGGTCTGCAGCGGGAACTGCGCCGACTTGCCGCAGGCGGCCAGCAGCAGCATGATCCCGATCGCGGTCAGCGCGCCCTTCGAGGCCTCCGGCGCCAGGCCGAAGACCCCGATCTGGTTCGCCGGCGACTGGCCGGACCCGCCGGGGTTCGAGAAGTTGAACGTCCCGAAGGTGACGAACATCAGCATCACGGCGACCGACAGGCCGACGTCGCCGACGCGGTTGACGACGAACGCCTTCTTCGCCGCGGCCGCCGCGCTCGGCTTGTACTGCCAGAAGCCGATCAGCAGGTACGACGCCAGGCCGACGCCCTCCCAGCCGACGTACAGCAGCAGGTAGTTGTCGGCCAGCACCAGGATCAGCATCGCGGCCAGGAAGAGGTTCAGGTAGCTGAAGAACTTCCGGCGCTCCGGGTCGTGGCTCATGTAGCCGATCGAGTAGATGTGGATCAGGGATCCGACACCCGTGATCAGCAGCACGAAGACCATCGAGAGCTGGTCCAGCTGGAAGGCCACGTCGGCCTGGAACGGGTTCTGCCCCGTCCCGGGCACCGGGACCCAGGAGTACAGGTGCTGGTGCATCGTGCGCGCGTCGCCGTGCTTGCCCAGCATGGTGAAGAACAGTCCCGCGCCGAGGGCGAAGCTGCCGAGCGCCGTCAGGCACCCCAGCAGGTGCCCCCAGGCGTTGGTGCGCTTGCCTCCCAGGAGCAGGATCGCCGCGCCGAAGAGCGGCAGTCCGGGGACAAGCCAGATCAGGCTTTGCATGGTGTGATCGGCCCGCCTCTCAGTACTTCAGCAGGTTCGCGTCGTCGACCGAGGCCGAGCGGCGGGTGCGGAACACGGACACGATGATGGCCAGCCCGACCACGACCTCGGCCGCCGCCACCACCATCGTGAAGAAGGCGATGACCTGGCCGGTGAGGTCGCCGTGCATCCGGGAGAAGGTCACCAGCGACAGGTTCACGGCGTTGAGCATGAGCTCCACGCACATGAAGACCACGATGGCGTTCCGCCGGATCAGGACGCCGAAGGCGCCGATCGTGAACAGGAGCGCCGACAGGTACAGGTAGTTGGCCGGGTTCATTCGGTGCCTCCGTTGGCGGCGTTCGCTGTGCTCTCCACTGAAGGAGCGTCACCCTGCCGCGGCACGGCCATCGCCTGCTTGGTGACCGCGGTCAGCCCGACCGCGTCCCGCACCGGGGTGCGGGCCACCAGCGTGGCGTTGACCGAGTCCTCGGCCACCGAGCCGTCCGGCAGCAGCGCGGGGATGTCCACCGCGTTGTGCCGCGCGTAGACGCCCGGCGTCGGCAGCGGGGTCATCCGCTTGCCGGTGCGCACCCGGTCCTCGACCAGCTCCTTCTGCGACTTGCGGGCGACCAGGCGCTCGCGGTGGGTCAGCACCATCGCGCCGACCGCCGCGGTGATCAGCAGCGCCGAGGTGACCTCGAAGGCCCAGAAGTACTTGCTGAAGATCAGGTCGGCGATGTTCTTCACGTTGCCGCCGCCGGCGTTCGCCGGGCCGGCGCCCTGGAAGGTGCCGAGCCGCGCGTGGCCGAGCGTGGTCATGACCAGCACGCCGAACGCGACGCCGGCCAGCACCGCCAGCTTGCGCTGGCCCTTGATGGTCTCCACCAGGGAGTCGGCGCTGGAGACGCCGACCAGCATCAGCACGAACAGGAACAGCATCATGATCGCGCCGGTGTAGACGACGATCTGCACCACGCCGAGGAAGTACGCCCCCTGCGCGAGGTAGAACATCGCCAGGCAGACCATGGTCGCGGCCAGCGACAGCGCCGAGTGCACGGCCTTCCTGCTGAAGACCATCCCGAGCGCCCCGAGGACCGCCACCGCGCCGAGGACGTAGAACTGCACCGCCTCGCCGTTGGAGGTCTTGGTCATCCCGTCCGCCAGCGTCACGGCACCCAGGGATGGGCCGACTGCTGCAAACATCACGCCTCCTCCCTGTCCAGGTCCTTCTGGTCCTGCTTCTGGGAGGCGCGCGGCTGCGGGACGGTGCCCGGAGCGGCCGCGGTGACCTTCCCCTCGTAGTAGTCCTTCGCGGTCATGCCCGGGAAGATCGAGTGCGGCGTCTCCACCATGCCCTCGGACAGGCCGGCCAGCAGCTCTTCCTTGGTGTAGATGAGCTTGGCCCGCGAGTCGTCGGCGAGCTCGAACTCGTTGGTCATGGTGAGCGCCCGGGTCGGGCACGCCTCGATGCACAGCCCGCACAGGATGCAGCGCAGGTAGTTGATCTGGTAGACGCGGCCGTAGCGCTCGCCCGGGGAGTACCGCTCCTCGTCGGTGTTGTCGGCGCCCTCGACGTAGATCGCGTCCGCCGGACAGGCCCAGGCGCACAGCTCGCACCCGACGCACTTCTCCAGGCCGTCGGGGTGCCGGTTGAGCTGGTGCCGGCCGTGGAACCGCAGCGCGGTCTGCTTCGGCTCCTCCGGGTACTGCTCGGTCGTCCGCTTCTTGAACATCGTCGAGAAGGTGACCCCGAACCCGGCGACCCCGGCCAGGGGGTTCCTGGGCTTGTCCGAGTCGGAGTACGGGTTCTGCTGCTCAGCGTCAGACATCGGAGTCTCCTGCCTGTTCCAGTTCGCCGCTGTCGGCCGGCTCCACCACGGCGCCCACCAGGGCGGCCCGCGGCCGGCGCGGGGTGAACGCCGGCAGGGCCTGGCCCGGCATCGGCGGCACCGGGAAGCCCCCGGCCATCGGGTCGAAGGGCTGCTCCGCCTCGGCGGCCTGCTCGGCCTTCTCCCTGGCGTCGGCCCGGCGGTAGCGCAGCTCGCCGACCAGCCAGGCCAGCACCAGGAACCCGATCACCGGGCCCCCGATGTACCAGATGTGGTCCCGGTCCAGGTCGCCCTGGTTCTTCAGGGTCCGCTCGACGGCCACCAGGAGCAGCCAGACCAGCGAGACCGGGATCAGCACCTTCCAGCCCAGCTTCATGAACTGGTCGTAGCGCAGGCGGGGCAGGGTGGCGCGGAGCCAGAAGAAGAACAGCATGAACAGCACCAGCTTGCCGACGTACCAGAGCACCGGCCACCAGCCGCTGTTCGCGCCGGACCAGACCGACACCAGCCCGAACGGGGCGTGCCAGCCGCCGAGGAACATCAGGACCGCCAGCGAGGAGACGGTGACCATGTTGATGTACTCGGCCAGGAAGAACAGCGCGAACTTGATCGAGGAGTACTCGGTGTGGAAGCCGCCGACCAGTTCGCCCTCGGCCTCCGGGAGGTCGAACGGCGCGCGGTTGGTCTCGCCGACCATCGACACCACGTAGATGATGAAGGACGGCAGCAGCGGGATCGCGTTCCAGAAGCTGTGCTGGCTGGCCACGATGCCCGAGGTGCTCATCGTGCCGGCGTACATGAACACCGCCACGAAGGACAGTGACATCGCGATCTCGTAGGAGATCATCTGCGCGGTCGAGCGCAGGCCGCCGAGCAGCGGGTAGGTCGAGCCCGAGGCCCAGCCGGCGAGCACGATCCCGTAGATGCCGATCGAGGTGGCGGCCAGCACGTACAGGATGCCGACCGGCAGGTCGGTGAGCTGCAGCGCGGTCCGGTGCCCGAAGATCGACACCTGGTCGTCGGCCGGCCCGAACGGGATCACCGCGATCGCCAGGAACGCCGGGATGGTGGACAGCAGCGGGGCCAGGATGAAGACGATCTTGTCCGCCGCGGTGGGGATGATGTCTTCCTTGAGCATCAGCTTCACGCCGTCGGCCAGCGACTGCAGCAGGCCCCAGGGGCCGGTGCGGTTCGGGCCGATGCGCTGCTGCATGTAGCCGACGATCTTGCGCTCGAACAGGATCGCCATCAGCACCGTGACGACCAGGAACGCGAAGACCGCGACCACCTTGATCAGGATCAGCCACCACGGGTCCGTGCCGAAGTACGAGAGGTTCTCGTAGTTCGTCGGCGGCGTGGGCTCGTCGGCGGCGAGCGGGGCCAGGACTGCCAGCGCGCTCATGCGGTGACCTCCACTTCGGTCGCGGCGCGCGCGATCGTGACCAGCGAGCCGGTGTCCGCGCGCAGCGTGCGGCGCACCTGCGAGCCGCGCGAGTTCGTCGGCAGCCACACCACGCGGCCGGCCAGGTCGGCGATCCGCAGCGGCAGGGTGATCGCGCCGTGCTCGGTGGAGACCGTCACCAGGTCGCCCTCGGCGGCCTCGATCTCCGAGGCGGTCTCCTTGCTCAGGTGGACCACGGTGGGCTTGCGGGTCCCGGCCAGGAACGGCTCGTGCGCCTGCAGCGAGCCCTCGTCCAGCAGCAGGTGCCAGGTGGCCAGCACGGCCTGGCCGGCCGCCGGCTTGGGCAGTTCGGCCGGCGTGCCGTGCGGCGCCGCCGTCCGGTCCCCGGCCCACAGCCCCAGCCGCGCGATCTCGTGCCGCGCGGCGCCCACCGTCGGCAGGCCCAGGTGCACGTCCATGGCGTCCGCGATCCGGTCCAGCACCCGCAGGTCCGGCATCTCGCCGAGGCCGGCGGCCTGCACCGCGTCGGCGTCCAGCGCGGTCTCGAAAGCCCGCTGGCGGCCCTCCCAGTCCACGAAGGTGCCGGACTTCTCGGCCACCGGCGCGACCGGGAACACCACGTGCGCCCGCTCGGTCACCGCGGTGTGCCGGAACTCCAGCGACACCACGCACGGCACCCGCTCCAGCCCGCTGAGGAACGCCTCGGGGTCGGCCAGGTCGTACGGGTCCACGCCGGCCACCACCAGGCCGGCCAGCCGGCCCAGGTTCGCGGCGTCCACGATGTCCGAGGTGCTCCGTCCGAAGCCGGCCGGCAGGGTGCTGACGCCCCACTGCGCGGCCACTTCGTTGCGGGCGTCGGAGTCGGTGATCGGGCGGCCGCCGGGCAGCAGGTTCGGCAGCGCGCCGGCCTCCAGCGCGCCGCGCTCGCCGGCCCGGCGCGGGATCCAGGCCAGCCGGGCCCCGGTGGTCGCGGCCAGCTTCACCGCGGCGGTGAGCGCGCCCGGCACCGCGGCCAGCCGCTCGCCGACCAGGATCACCGCGCCCGGCTCGCGCAGGGCCTCGGCGGTCCGCAGGCCCGCGGCGTCCAGCCCGGAGTCCGGGCCGCCGTCGGCCAGCGCGGCCAGGAAGGCCGGCTCGGTGAGCGGCGCGGCCTTCAGCAGCGAACCCTTGAGCTTGTCCAGCCCGCGGGTCGCGAACGGCGCTATGGCCGAGACCGCGAGCCGGCGCGCCAGCACGTTCTTGCGCAGCCGCAGGAAGACGATCGGCGCCTCCTCCTCCGGCTCGAAGCCGACCAGCAGCACGGCCGGCGCGGCGTCGAGGTGCGCGTAGGTGGTCGCGGTCCCGGTGCCGGCGACGTGCCCGGCCAGGAACTCGGCCTCCTCCTCGGAGTGCGGCCGGGCGCGGAAGTCGATGTCGTTGGACTCCAGCGCGATCCGGGTGAACTTCGCGTACGCGTACGCGTCCTCCAGCGTCAGCCGCCCGCCGACCAGCGCCGCGGCCCGGCCGCGCGCGGCGTTCAGGCCCTCGGCGGCGAAGGCCAGCGCCTCCGGCCAGGAGGCCGCGCGCAGCTCGCCGGACTCGCGGTCCCGGATCAGCGGAGTGGTGATCCGCTTGGCGCCGGGGGCCTGCGCGTACTGGAACGCCCAGCGTCCCTTGTCACAGTTCCACTCCTCGTTCACCTGCGGGTCCTCGGCCGCCATGCGCCGGGTGACCTTGCCGCGGCGGTGGTCGGTCCGCAGCGCGCAGCCGGCGGCGCAGTGCTCGCACGCCGAGGGCGAGGAGACCAGGTCGAACGGCCGCGAGCGGAACCGGTAGGCGGCGCCGGTGAGCGCGCCGACCGGGCAGATCTGCACCGTGTTGCCGGAGAAGTAGGACGCGAAGTCCTGGTCCTCGGCCACCGAGATGCCGACCTGCTGTTCCGCGCCGCGCTCGATCAGGGTGATGAACGGGTCCCCGGCGATCTGGTCGGCGAACCGGGTGCAGCGCGCGCAGGAGACGCAGCGCTCCCGGTCCAGCAGCACCTGGCTGGAGATGTTGATCGGCTTGGGGAAGGTGCGCTTGACGCCCTCGAACCGGGACTCCCCGGAGCCGTTGCTCATCGCCTGGTTCTGCAGCGGGCACTCGCCGCCCTTGTCGCAGACCGGGCAGTCCAGCGGGTGGTTGATGAGCAGCAGCTCCATCACCCCGCGCTGGGCCTTCTCGGCGACCGGCGAGCTGAACTGGGTCTTGATCACCATGCCGTCGGTGACCGTGGTGGTGCAGGAGGCCACCGGCTTGCGCTGGCCCTCCACCTCCACGATGCACTGCCGGCAGGCGCCGACCGGCGCCAGCAGCGGGTGGTCGCAGAACCGCGGGATCTGGGTGCCGATCCGCTCCGCGGAGCGGATGATCAGCTCGTTCTTCGGCACCTGCAGCTCGACACCGTCGATGGTGATGGTGACGAGCTCGACGGGAGGTGGCGTAGGCACCGCCACCTCCTTGCCGCTGTCTGCGGAGTTCTGTGTGGTCACGGTCATGCGCTGGTCCTCGCGAATGACAGCGGGCCGTCGGCCCACGCGGTGGACAGGGACGGGTCGAAGGGGCACCCGCCGCGCTCGAAGTGCTCCAGGTACTCGTCCCGGAAGTACTTGATCGAGGACGTGATCGGCGCGGTCGCGCCGTCGCCGAGGGCGCAGAAGGCCTTGCCCATGATGTTGTCGCACAGGTCCAGGAGCTTGCCGAGGTCCTCCTCGGAGCCCTCGCCCTTCTCCAGGCGCTTGAGGATCTGCACGAGCCAGTAGGTGCCCTCGCGGCAGGGCGTGCACTTGCCGCAGGACTCGTGCGCGTAGAACTCCGTCCAGCGCAGCACCGCGCGCACCACGCAGGTGGTCTCGTCGAAGATCTGGAGCGCCTTGGTGCCGAGCATGGAGCCGGCCGCGCCGACGCCCTCGTAGTCCAGGACGGTGTCCAGGTGCTCCTCGGTGAACATCGGCGTGGAGGAGCCGCCGGGGGTCCAGAACTTCAGCCGGTGCCCGGGGCGGATGCCGCCGGCGTAGTCCAGCAGCTCGCGCAGCGTGATGCCCAGCGGTGCCTCGTACTGGCCGGGGTGCTTCACGTGGCCGGACAGCGAGTACAGCGTGAAGCCCGGGGACTTCTCGCTGCCCATGCCCTTGAACCAGTCCACGCCGTTGCGGACGATCGCGGGAACCGAACCGATGGACTCGACGTTGTTCACCACGGTGGGGCTGGCGTAGAGCCCCGCGATGGCCGGGAAGGGGGGACGCAGACGAGGTTGTCCGCGCTTGCCCTCCAGCGAGTCCAGCAGCGCCGTCTCCTCGCCGCAGATGTAGGCGCCGGCGCCGGCGTGCACCGTGAGTTCGAGGTCGAAGTCGGTGCCGAGGACGTTGCGCCCGAGGTAGCCGGCCTCGTACGCCTCGCGCACCGCGGCCTGCAGACGGCGCAGCACGTGCAGCACCTCGCCGCGCACGTAGATGAACGCGTGGTGGGCGCGGATCGCATAGCACGCGATGATCACGCCCTCCACCAGCTCGTGCGGGTTGGCCATGATGAACGGGATGTCCTTGCAGGTGCCCGGCTCGGACTCGTCCGCGTTCACCACCAGGTAGTGCGGCTTGCCGTCGTTCTGCGGGATGAAGCCCCACTTCATGCCGGTGGGGAAGCCCGCGCCGCCGCGGCCCCGCAGGCCGGAGTCCTTGACGAGCTGGATCACCTCGTCCGGGTGCATCCGCAGCGCCTGCTTGACCGCGGTGTAGCCGTCGCGCCGCTGGTAGCCGGCCAGCGTCCAGGGCTCGGAGTCCAGCCAGCCGCGGGACAGGACGGGAGTGAGTTCGGGTGCCATTACTCGGACGCCTCCGGGGTTGCCGCGGCCGGACCGGTGGGGGTCCGGCCCTGCGAGACGAGCAGGCCGGCCAGCGAGGCGTGCCCGGCGGCGCCGCCGCCGGCGACCGCGCCCTCGCGCGGGTCCTCGAACCCGGCCAGGATCCGCTCGGCCTGCTTGAAGGTGCACAGCGCCGGGCCGCGGGTGGACTGCACTTCCTTGCCCGCGCGCAGCTCGTCGACCAGCCGGACCGCCTTGTCCGGGTTCATGTCGTCCATGAACTCCCAGTTGACGGTCATCACCGGCGCGAAGTCGCACGCCGCGTTGCACTCGATGTGCTCCAGCGTGAGCCGGCCGTCCTCGGTGGTCTCGTCGTTGCCGACGCCGAGGTGCTCCTTGAGGGTGGCGAAGATGGCGTCGCCGCCCATCACCGCGCACAGCGTGTTGGTGCACACGCCGACGTGGTAGTCGCCGACCGGGCGCCGCTTGTACATGGTGTAGAACGTCGACACCGCCGAGACCTCGGCGGTGGACAGTCCCAGCTTGTCGGCGCAGTACTCGATGCCGGCCGGGGAGACGTAGCCCTCCTCGCTCTGCACCAGGTGCAGCAGCGGCAGCAGGGCCGAGCCGGACTGCGGGTACCGGGAGATGACCTCCGCGGCGTCCGCGTCGAGCTTCCTGAGGTGTTCGTACGCTGTCACCGGTCTACTCCACCCATAACGGGGTCGATCGAGGCGATGGCGACGATGACGTCGGCCAGCTGGCCGCCCTCGCACATCGCGGCGGTCGCCTGCAGGTTCGTGAAGGACGGGTCCCGGAAGTGGACCCGGTACGGCCGCGTGCCGCCGTCGGAGACGATGTGCACGCCGAGCTCGCCCTTCGGGGACTCCACCGCCGCGTAGACCTGCCCCGGCGGGACGTGGAAGCCCTCGGTCACCAGCTTGAAGTGGTGGATCAGGGCCTCCATGGAGTCACCCATGATGTGCCGGATGTGGTCCAGGCTGTTGCCCATGCCGTCGCTGCCCAGCGCCAGCTGCGCCGGCCAGGCGATCTTCCGGTCCTCGACCATCACCGGCTGGCCCTGGGTGCGCTGGATCCGGTCCAGGCACTGCTCGACGATCCGCAGCGACTCGTACATCTCGGCCAGGCGGACCCGGTAGCGCCCGTAGGAGTCGGCGGTGTCCCAGGTGGGCACGTCGAACTCGTAGGTCTCGTAGCCGCAGTACGGCTCGGACTTGCGCAGGTCGTGCGGCAGGCCGGCGCTGCGCAGCACCGGGCCGGTGATGCCCAGGGCCATGCAGCCGGCCAGGTCCAGGTAGCCCACGCCCTCGGTGCGGCCGCGGAAGATCGGGTTCTCGTTGCACAGCTTCGCGTAGTCCGGGAAGCGCTTGCGCATCAGCTTGACGTAGCTGCCGATCTTGTCCACGGCGCCGGGCGGCAGGTCCTGCGCGACGCCGCCGGGGCGGACGTAGGCGTGGTTCATCCGCAGGCCGGTGACGAACTCGAAGAGGTCCAGCGTCTCCTCGCGCTCGCGGAAGCCCGCGGTCATCATGGTCAGCGCGCCCATCTCCATGCCGCCGGTGGCCAGGCAGACCAGGTGGCTGGAGATCCGGTTCAGCTCCATCATCAGGACCCGGATGACGTTCGCCCGCTCCGGGATCCGGTCCTCGATGTCCAGGGCCTTCTCGACCGCCAGGCAGTACGCCGTCTCGTTGAAGAACGGCGTGAGGTAGTCCATGCGGGTCACGAACGTGGTGCCCTGCACCCAGCTGCGGAACTCGGTGTTCTTCTCGATGCCGGTGTGCAGGTAGCCGATGCCGCAGCGGGCCTCGGTGACGGTCTCGCCGTCGATCTCCAGGATCACGCGGAGCACGCCGTGCGTGGACGGGTGCTGCGGGCCCATGTTGACGACGATCCGCTCTTCGGGGCTCTCGGCCAGACCGGAGATGATGTCGTCCCAGTCGCCGCCGGAGACGTTGAAGATCCGGCCCTCGGCCTCGGCCGCGCCGCCGACGTCCTCGCCGGTCTCGTCGATCACTGTCATGAGTACGCCCTCCGCTGGTCCGGAGCCGGGATCTGCGCGCCCTTGAACTCGACGGGGATGCCGCCGAGCGGGTAGTCCTTGCGCTGGGGGTGGCCCAGCCAGTCGTCCGGCATCAGGATCCGGGTCAGGCCGGGGTGGCCGTCGTAGACGATGCCGAACATGTCGTAGGTCTCGCGCTCGTGCCAGTCCACCGTCGGGTAGACGTCGTAGAGCGACGGGATGTGCGGGTCGACGTCCGGAGCCGTGGTCTCCAGCCGGATCCGGCGGTTGTGCGTGATGCTCAACAGCCCGGTGACGCTGTGCAGCTCGCGGCCGGCCTGCTCCGGGAAATGGACGCCGGTGACGCCCAGGCACATCTCGAAGCGCAGCGCCGGGTCGTCGCGCAGGGTGCGGGCGACCCGCACCAGGTGCTCGCGCGGCACGTGGATGGTCAGCTGGCCCCGGTACACCACGTAGGCGCTGATCGCCTCGACCGGCAGGCCCTGCTCCTCCAGCGCGCCCTCGAGCTCGTCGGCGACCACGTCGAAGTAGCCGCCGTAGGGGCGCTCGCTGGCGCCCGGCAGCTCGATCCGGCGGACCAGGCCGCCGTAGCCGGAGGTGTCGCCGCCGTTGCGGGCTCCGAACATGCCCTTGCGGGTGGCGATCAGCTCGCCCGGCTCCGCGGCGTTCTCGGCACCCGGCTCCGGGACCGCGGGTACGTTCTCAGTCACCGGAGGAGCCCTTCCATCAGGATGGTCGGCTTGGCGTTCATGGCGGCCTGCTCCGCCGCCTCGGCGGCCTTCTTGCGGTTCACGCCCAGCGGCATGCTCTGGATCTGCTCGTGCAGCTTCAAGATGGCGTCCAGCAGCATCTCCGGCCGCGGCGGGCAGCCGGGCAGGTAGATGTCGACCGGGACGATGTGGTCCACGCCCTGCACGATCGCGTAGTTGTTGAACATCCCGCCGGAGGAGGCGCACACGCCCATCGCGATGACCCACTTGGGGTTCGCCATCTGGTCGTAGACCTGGCGCAGCACCGGGGCCATCTTCTGGCTCACCCGGCCGGCCACGATCATCAGGTCCGCCTGCCGGGGCGTGGCGGAGAACCGCTCCATGCCGAAACGCGCCAGGTCATAGCGCCCGGCGCCGGTGGCCATCATCTCGATGGCGCAGCAGGCCAGACCGAAGGTCGCCGGCCACACCGACGACTTGCGCATGTAACCCGCCAGGCCCTCGACCGTGGTGAGGAGGAAGCCAGCGGGGAGTTTCTCTTCCAGGCCCATGTGTCAGTCCCATTCCAATCCACCGCGGCGCCAGACGTACGCGTAGGCGACGAAGACGGTGAGGATGAAGAACACCATCTCGACGAGACCGAACCAGCCCATGGAGTCGAAGCGCACCGCCCACGGGTACAGGAACACGATTTCGATGTCGAAGATGATGAAGAGCATGGCGGTCAGGTAGTACTTCACCGGGAAGCGGCCGCCGCCGACCGGCTGCGGAGTGGGCTCGATGCCGCACTCGTAGGCCTCCAGCTTGGCGCGGTTGTACCGCTTCGGTCCGGTGAGCATCCCGGCCACGACCGAGAACACGGCGAACCCGGCGGCCAGGCCGCCGAGCACCAGGATCGGCGCGTAACTGTTCATGGGTGACGTCCTGTCAGGCAGGTTTGTGTCAATTTCTGGACGGGTGGGCCCTGCTCACGCTACTTGTGGCTGATTTCACAAGCTCCCGCGACGCTCGGTGTCCCGCCGGTGAACCCAGGGTGTCAGTGAACGGTTTCACAAGCGCGACCGTGATCGCCACGGGACGGTCGGTGCCATCTTTCGGCCTGATCCTACGCCTGCGCGGTGTGGGCTGTGCCACAGGGGGGCGGGCAAGTGTGATCGAGATCACCGGAAGATCAACGATCATCAGCCCACGAAGATCATCCAACCGGATAAAACGGCACGTGATGTGATATAGCCGGGCGGCTGAGCCCGCGACCTGGGACCGACTTGCACCCCGCGCGATTGCTCTGCTCGGCACGGGGCAGACCGGAGTAGCGTCGGGGGGTGGACCCGGGACCGGACACGCCGAGGAGGTAGGCGATGCGCGCCCGTGGGCATTGTGTTAGCGCGATGGCCGTATGCGCCGTTCTTGTTGGTTTCACTACGGTTTCCTGCTCTGCAACAGCCAATCAGGTGAAAGCCGGGGCTTCGTCGGGCGGCGCCTCCGGCACCGTCTCCGCGAGCTCGACGCAGGATCCGGCGGCGGACTCGAGTCCGACGCCGAGCCCGCCGGCCGGGAGCGCCACCTCCGGCTCCCCCACAACGGCGCCGACGACGCCTTCGTCCACGGCGAGCCGGAGCTCTCCCCCGAGCGCGAAGCCGTCGTCCCGGCCGCCGACGCCGTCGCGGCCGTCCGTGCCTTCGAGCGCGCCGAGCACTGCGCACGGCGCGGTGACCGTGACGCCGGCGCAGAACGGCACGACGATCCACGTGGCGCTCGGACAGCAGGTGATCGCGGAGATGTTCCCGTATCCGGCTCAGCCGAAGTCCAGTGATCCCGCGGTCCTGCAACCGGGGATCTCACCGATGGTGATCGCGTGCCGACCGCCGGGGACCGCCTGCGTCGAGCCGCCGATGAGTTTCACGGCGCACGAACCCGGAACCGCGCAGATCACCGCACATCGGGACATGTGCGGCGAGGCGCGACGGTGTGTGCCGCCGACGGACTGGACGGATTTCCGAGTCACGATCGTCGTCGGCTGAGCGCGAGCTGGAGCGGGCTCCAGGAGCCGCTCATGGCTCCGTGGCCGCCACGCCTATAAGACGACGCGCCCCGGCCCGGAGAAGCCCGGACCGGGGCGCGCAGCCGTTGTGCCGGCTCTCTCCGTCAGCTGGTGCTGCGCCACGGCTGCGACGGAGCCGGCGGCGGGCCGTAGCCGGGCGGCGTACCGATGTGGGTGCTGTCGGGGTCGGCATTGGTGGGCTGCCAGGTTCGTTCCTCGAACTCGCCGGGACGGCGCGGAGCCGGGGTGAAGGCGTCCGGACTCTCGACGACCTCGACCACTTCTTCGTCGACCACCGCGGCCGGCTCGTCGTACACGACGGTCGGCTGGTCCGGCACCGGCTGGAACACGAGCGTCGGCTCCTCCACGACCGCGACCGGTTCCTCGACGGCGACCACGTCCTCGGGCTGCACCACGCCTTCGGCGACCACCTCGCCGTCCGGCCCCTTCACCAGGAAGGTCTCGCCCTCCGCGAAGCCTATGGCGCGCGCCACGGCCTGGAGTTCGGCGTCCTGCTCGGCGGCGGCCCGGGCCGCTATGGCGTCGACGGAGCCTGCGTGCGCGGCATCGTGCTGGGCGGCGGAAGGTTCGGCGCGATGAGCCGCACCATGGTGAGGTCGCTCGGTCTCGGCGGACGCGACACTCGGCTCCGGCGCCACCGCTTCGGCGCGGTTCGCTTCGGCGACCATCTCCGCCAACAGCGCCGCTTCCTCGGCCGCGGCGGCCTCGTTGGCGGCGGCCAGGGCCGCGGCGTCGTCTCCGGCCTCGGCGGCGGCGACCGCCAGGGCCGCGAGTTCCACCGCCTCCTCGTCCTCGAACGCCGCGGCGGCTTCAGCGAGTTCGGCCGCGAGTTCCGGCTGATCGGCGCCCTCCACGATGTCCGAGGCGTCCGAGATACCTGAGATATCCGCGTCCGGCCCGGCGCCGACGATCACCTCGGCGGCCAAGTCGCGGCGCACACCCTCGGCCGCGGCTTCGAGCACCGCGCGCGCCACGCCGTGCAGCGCCTCGGCGTCGCGGATCCCGATCTCGGCGAGCACCAGCGCCCTGGCCTCGCCGATCGCCTGGTCCAGGACCCCTCCGGCGTTGAGCACCTCGGCGAGTTCGCTGTCGATCGCCTCGGACACGATCTCGGCCGCCGCCTCCTCGGGCGTCTCCTCGCTCACGACCGGCAGTTCTTCGGTCGGGTCGTCCGGGACGGCTGCCGGCACGTGTTCGTCGAGGACGTCGGTGTCCTCGGGCTCCGCCGCAGCCGCCTCATGATCCTCGGCTGCGGCTGCGGCTCCGGCAGCGGTCTCGGGGCTCTCGTCCTCCGACGCCGCGACCGGCTCGGCCTCCGCCGGCTCGGCCTCGGCCGTGGCGTCCGGGTCCTCAGCGGAAGCGTCCTCGGCGTCCGCCCACTCGGCCTCCGCCAACCCCTCCTGCTCCGCCGCGGCCGCCTCGGCGAACGCCTCCTCCACCGCCTGCCCCACAGCGGCCTCGGCGGCCTCGGCGGCCTGCGCCATCAGCGCCGCCTCGGCGTGCACCGCGCCGCCGACGAATCCGGCGATCGCCTGCGCCTCCTGGCGCCGGGCGTCCTCGGCCGCGAGCCGCGCCTGCTCCGCCTCGGCCACACCGGCCTGCGCCACCGCGTCGCGACGGTCGGCCGGCACCCGGTCGCCGAGAGTGCCGAACAGGGCTTTGTCGGCGGTCAGCGCCATGGTGCCGACGTCCCAGTTCTCCGGCACGTCGGTGAGCAACGGGTTGTCGCTGAGGTCGAGCTCCTTGAGGGTCAGCTTCTGCCAGTTGCTGGTCGGCAGGTCCGCCAGGCGGTTGCCGCGCAGCACCAGCGTCTCCAGCTTCGGCAGGTCGCAGACCGAGCGGGGCACCCAGGTGAGCTGGTTCTCGGCGACGTCGAGCTTGCGCAGCGACTCCAGGCCGCCGAAGTTGCGCGGCAGGGAGCTGAGCTCGTTGTCGGACAGGTCCAGGGTGACCAGGTTGCGCAGCATGCCGAGGGTGCGGGGGACCCAGCACAGCTGGTTCGAGGCCAGGTTCAGCTCGGTCAGCGAGCTCAGGCCGGACAGCTGGAAGGGCAGCTCGCGCAGGTTGTTGCCGACCAGGTCCAGAGTCTCCAGGCGGTGCAGGCCGCCGAGGCCGGCGGGCAGCGACTCCAGGTCGCAGTAGGCCAGCGACAGCCAGGTCAGCCGCTTCAGGGCGCCGACCGACGCGGGCAGCGCGGTGAGCGGGTTCTGGGCCAGGTTCAGGGCGTCCAGGTTGGCCAGGCCGTCGAAGCTGTCCGGCAGGTCGCGCAGGCTGTTGCGGGAGACGTCCAACGACGTCAGCACGCGCAGCGCGCCGAGGGAGGCGGGCAGCTCGGTGAGCCGGTTGTAGGTCAGGCTGAGCTTGTCCAGCGAGGCCAGCTGGCCGATCGCCTCCGGCACGTGGGTGAGCCAGTTGTCGGACAGGTCCAGGTCGGTGAGCCGGCTCAGCGCGGCCAGGGAGGCCGGCAGCTCCTCCAGATGGTTGCCGTTCAGCGCCAGGGTCTGCAGTTCGGTGAGGTTGCCGATGGACGCCGGCAGCGTCTGCAGCTGGTTGTTCTGCAGCAGCAGCTTGGTCAGCGAACCCAGGTCGCCGAGCGAGGTGGGCAGCTTGCGCAGCCGGTTGCCGGTCAGGCTCAGCTCGGACAGCCGGATCAGGGCCCCGATGCTCGGCGGCAGCTCGGTGAGGGCGTTGTCGTCGGCGGACAGCTTGGTCAGCGTCTGGGTGTCGCCGATCCAGTCCGGCAGCTCGGTGAGCCGGTTGCCGTCGACGACCAGCACGCGCAGGCTCGGGCCGCCGAGCGCGTCCGGGAGCGCGGTCAGCTGGTTCTGCTGCAGGTACAGGTTGGTCAGGTCGCCGAGGCGGCCGACCACGTCCGGCAGGGTGCTGAAGGAGTTCTCGTCCAGCCACAGCGACGCGAGGCGCTCCAGGCCGGCGAATTCATCCGGAAGAGTGGTCAGGCCGTTGCCGGTCAGGCTGAGCTCGATCAGCCCGGTCAGCTGCGCGACCTCCGGGGGCACCTGCCCGGCGCCGTTGCCGTCCAGCCAGAGCCGGCGCAGCCGCTCCATCCGCGGCAGGCTCTCCGGCAGGGTCCTGAGCTGGTTGCCGGACAGGTTCAGGAACGTGACCGGGCCGACTTCCGGCAGGCCGCCGAACTCCGCGGGCAGCGCGACCAGACCCAGGTTGGACAGGTCCAGCCCCACCTCCCCGTTCTCCTCGGTGGTGAGACGGTCGCTGACGAGCCTTCTGATGTGGTCGATATCCGGGTTCACAGTCCGTCCCCCTGCGTCGTTCCTGAAGTGGCATCTAGATGGTGTTCGGCGGTCAAAGACTGCCATCCCCGACGGGTGTATGTCGCATTGACGCTACTCCGCTTATAGTCCGCGCCGTGAGCGAACCGAACAGGCGCGCCGACGCGGAACCGGAGACCACCCGCCCGCGGACCAGCACTCGCGACCCCGAGGAGTTGCGAAGGGCACTGCGATCATGGTTGTCCACCCGGACCGGTACCGATCACGTCGAGATATCCGATGTCGCCATCCCCCCGTCGAATGGCATGTCCAGTGAGACGTTGTTGTTCGACGCCCGTTGGCCGACCGCGGGCGGCGCGGAGGACCCGCACGGCGGCGTAGAGGTCCACCGCTGCGTCGCGCGTCTGGCCCCGGCCGCCGACGCCATGCCGATCTTCCCCGAGTACCGGATGCGCGACCAGTTCACGATCATGGCGCTGATCGGCGCCCGCACGGCGGTTCCGGTGCCGCGCACACTGTGGTACGAATCCGACCCGGCGGTGCTGGGCACCGAATTCTTCGTCATGGCGCGGGTCGAGGGCGAGGTGCCGCCGGACATCCTGCCGTACACCTTCGGCGACAACTGGCTGGCGCGGGCCTCCGACGCGGACCGGCTCCGCCTGCAGGAGTCGACGATCGCCACCCTGGCCCGCATCCACGCGCTCCCCGCGACCGCCGAGGAGGTCGCGTTCCTGGGGGACCTGTCGGCCGACGGCGACACCGCGCTGCGCGCGCACGTCGACAGCTGGCGCGCCTATTACACGTGGGCGCACGGCGAGCGGCCGATCCCGGTGCTGGAGAAGATGTTCGGCTGGCTGGACGCGCACTGGCCGGCTGCCGTCGACACACCGGTCCTCAGTTGGGGCGACGCCCGCATCGGCAACATCATGTACCGGGACTTCACCCCCGCCGCGGTGCTGGACTGGGAGATGGCCGGGATCGCGCCCCGCGAGGTGGATCTCGGCTGGATGGTGTTCCTGCACCGTTTCTTCCAGGACATCGCAGAGTTCTTCGGTCTGCCCGGACTGCCGGGGTTCCTCTCCTTCGCCGACGTGGCCGGCCACTATGCCGCCCTCACCGGCTACCGCCCCCGCGATCTGGAGTTCTACGAGGCCTACGCGGCCCTGCGGCACGGGATCGTGATGGGCCGCGTGAACCAGCGCCGCGTGCGTTTCGGCGAACAGGAGGCCCCGACCGATCCCGACGGGTTGGTGAACCACGCCGCGACCCTGGAGCGCATGCTCGACGGCAGCCACTGGAGCTCATCAGGACCCGTATGATCGTCGGGACACACGAGTCCGGACAGGGGAGGAACCGATGGCCGAGCAGCCGCGGACACCGGTGATCATGCAACTCGACGCGGGCATTCCGCCCGGCGAGGAGAACGAACTGCGCGAAGCCCTCGCCGCCGCCGGCTTCGACCTCCTGGCCCAGGACCTCCCGAAGGTCCGCGGCATGGAGAACCTGGACGCCGTCGCGCTCCTGATGATCCCGCTGCACGCCTTCCTCACCACCGCCGGCGAACATCTGGCCGCCGACGCCTACCCCCGGTTCAAGAACGCCGTCCGGCGTCTGCTCCACCGCCCCGCCAAGGACGAGACGAGACCCGCACCGCTGATCGTGCAGGACACCGCCACCGGCCTCAAGGTCGTGATGGAGCGCGACCTCCCGGACGAGGCTTACGAGGCCCTGCGGACTCTGGACCTGACGGCGTTCCGGACCGGTCCGGTCGACTGGGACCGCGGCCGCGGGCGGTGGCGGTCCCTGACCGACGAGGTGAACCTCAGCGCACCATCCCCCGCCCGCCCGTGATCCCGCCGGTCCTGGACGTGCTCGGCTGCCGGTTCACGGGCGTGATCACGTCGATCTGCGCCTCAGAACTCCGCCGCGGCCCCGACCACCGGGCCGGGACCGCGTCGATCCGGTACGCCAGCGCGTAGGCCACCGCCTCGTAGTTCACCCGCCATCCCCGGAAGTGCGGCCAGGCCTCCTCCGGGGTGCGCTCGAACTCGTAACCCTGGGCCCGCATGCGCTGCACGCCGTAGAGGAACTCCTCATAAGTGAGGTCGATCGCATCCTCGGGCGAGGGATCCGGGTTGTAGGGCACGCGTTCGGTCCGGGCCAGTTCCCGCAGGGTCACGAAGCCGCTTCGCAGAGCCATCCGGATCTCGCCGACGTTCTGCGAGGGGTTGAACGCCACGTGCAGGGCCGCCGCGTCCAGGACCGCCAGCAGGGCGATCAGCCAGTTGCGGTGGGCGCGCGGGGACCGGAAGTAGATCAGCACCGGGTAGCTGGTGTGGCTCTCGGACACGTCCGCGGTCCAGCGCTCCCAGCCGCGATAGAGGTCGGGCAGCTGGTCGTTGAGGTTGACCATGGCGTAGCGGGCCAGGATCTCCGGACCCCAGGCCGGGCCGCCGGCGCGCGCCTCCAACATCGTCACCTCGGTCTCGCGGCGGGCGTAGGCGGCGTAGAGCGCCGGCAGGTACCCGACCAGCAGGCCGATGGCGACGGGGCCGGTGACCGCGGCGGCGAAGTCGACCGCGTTCAGGCGGCTCTTGTCAGCGGACGCGAAGCCGAGTGTGAACAACGAGGAACCGGCCTCGCGGGCGGAGGCCCGCCAGCTGAGGCCGCCGACGCCGTAGTTGATCATGGCGTAGCCGGCGAGGAAGGCGCCCAGCCAGCCGACCAGTTTGACCACGACCGACAGCGGGCCGGCGTAGGCGAGGATGCGGTCCTTGGTCTCGTACCGGTCGAAGCGGTCGGCCAGGAACTGGAACGCGTGATAGACCAACCGGCCCAACTTGTTCGACAGGCCCGGGCGGAACACCCGCGGGACCACCAGCGTCCGCACCTCGGACATGAAGGTGCCGAGTACCACCAGGACCCCGGCCACGCCCCAGAACGCCCGCACAGCCCCAGCTCCTGTGATCATCGATGCGATCCGCAGGATCCACCGACGGGTTAACAAAGCGATCCGGCCGTGAGGCCGCATCGGACGCCAACACTGTCACTGTGATCGTAATAGGCTCTGGCCCATGTTGCGTCTCGGCGTCTGCATCATGCCCGACCGTCCGTTCCGTGAGGCCGCCGCGCGCTGGCGGCGGGCCGAGGATCTCGGCTTCGCCCACGCGTGGACCTACGACCACATCACCTTCAGCGGCATCCCCGACGGCCCTTGGTACGACGCGCTCACCACCCTGGCCGCGGCCGCCTCGGTGACCGAGCGGATCCAGCTCGGGACGCTGGTCGCGACCCCGAACTTCCGGCATCCGGTGCCGTTCGCCCAGCAGATCATGAGTCTCGACGACGTCTCGGGGGGCCGCTTCGTCCTCGGCTACGGCGCCGGCTCCTTCGGCCCGGACGCCCGGGTGCTCGGCTACGGCGAGGACGGCCAGGGCTGGTCCGGCAAGGAGCGCGGCGAACGCTACCGCGAGTCGGTGGAGATCCTCGACCGGCTGCTGAGCTCCGGCGGCGAGGGCCGCGCCCGCACCACCTACCGCGGCACGTATTACAGCGCCGTCGACGCCCGCATGGAGCCCGGCTGCGTGCAGCGGCCGCGGGTGCCGTTCGGCCTGGCCGCCACCGGCCCGCTGGGCCTGCGCACCGTGGTGAAGCACGCGCAGCTGTTCATCGCCGACGACACCCTGGCCGGCCGGGAGGCGGACGGCACCACCGAGGACGTGACCTGGGCGGCGCTGGAGAAGGTCAGCCGGAAGCTGGACGACGCCCTGGAGAAGGAGGGCCGCGACCCGGCCACTCTGCCGCGGCTGCTGCTGTCCGGTCTGTCGCCGCTGCGGACCATGGACTCCAAGGCCCGCTTCGAGGAGGTCTCCGGGCGCGTCGAGGAGTTGGGCTTCACCGACTTCGTGATCCACTACCCCCGAGAATCAGGGGCTTACGCCACCCCGGCGCACGTCCTTGACGAGATCGCGCCCGCGAACGCCTGAACCCTGCCTTACTCTATGTCACCATGGCGAACATAGACGTCCAGGGGTATCTCCGCCGCCTGGGCACCGTCGACCCCGGAAAGCCCACGATCGAGGGGCTTTTCGCGCTGCACCGCGCGCACGTGGAGCGCGTCGCGTACACCTCCCTGCAGGTCCACCTCGGCCAGCGCACGACCCCGGACCCGTACGAGTCCGCGGCCCGCATCGTGGCCGGCGAGGCCGGGTACTGCTACCACCTCAACGGCGCCTTCGGCACGCTGCTGGAGACCCTGGGCTACGACGTCACCTGGCACCGCGGCCGGGTGTGGTCCCCGGAGCCGCGCGGCCACGGCCTGGGCCCGATCCAGGACGAGCCGAACCATCTGGTGCTGCTGGTGGAGGCCGAGAACACGCTCTACTACTGCGACACCGGCCTCGGCGACGGCCTGCACGAGCCGCTGCTGCTGGTGCCGGGCGAGGCGACGCAGGGCCCGTACACGTACACGCTGGAGCGCACCCGCTTCGACAACGGCGCCTCCGGCTGGAGCTTCACCCACGACCCGAAGGCGGAGTCCTTCACCGGCATGGTCTTCGAGGAGCGGATCGCGTCCCTCCAGGACTTCCTGGCCCGGCACGAGTGGATGGAGACGGACCCGGAGTCCGGCTTCGTGAAGAACCTCGACGTGTACCGCCGCGACGCCCAGGGCGTGGACCACCTGCGCGGCTGCGTCCTGACCCGCTCGGACGGGACCACCACCGAGCGCCGGGAGATCACCGACTCCGACGAGTGGTTCGACGCGCTGGCCGACGTCTTCGGGCTGCGCCTGCCGGGGATCGGGGACATCCAGCAGGAACGGCTGTGGAAGCGGGTATGGATCCAGCACACGGCATGGACGGCGGCGCAGGAGCAGTAGGGGCGGCGGTGGCGTTCGCGCGCCGAGAGGACGGACGCGGTGGCTTGGTGGCGGGGGCGACGCAGACGGCGCGCGGAGCGCGAGGCGGCACAGGGATCGGGCACGGGCCCGGATACGGACGCGGATACGGACGCGGACGCGGACCGGACGGCGACACCGGCCTCAGAGGTCGACGCTCGACAGGCGGCGGATCCCGACCGCAACGAGCCGATCGCTTTCGCGCCGTGGCGTGAGCTCGACGGCGGGGTGTACGTCCTGCTGCTCGGCTCCCTCGCGGCCGACCCCGGCGTGGACCGGATTCTGGACCGATGCGCCCAGGGTGCGACCTGGCCGCACCGGGAGCGCTGGCCGGTCGACGAGGCCCCGGAAGCGTCCGAAACCCTGCGCCGGCTGGTGGCCAAGGAGGACCCGGCCGGACCGGAAGCCGGCGTGTTCGTCGGCGGGATCATCAATGCCCTGGCGTCGCTGCCGCCCGCGGACGCCGTGCCGCACCTGGTCCGCCTGGCCGACCAGAAGTCGGGCCTGACCGCCGGGTCCGTGCCGGCCGCCCGCGCCGCGATCCGGGCCCTGGGCATGGTCTCCGGCGAACTGGTCCCGCCCGCGCTGCACCGGCTGGCCTCGGAGTCGCCGCGGGCCGTGCTCCGCAAGGCCGCCTACACCGAACTGAAGCGCCGGCTGCGCACGCTGTCCGACGCGCCCGAGTGGACCGCCGACGCCTTCGGACTGGACGCCGACAGCAGGACCAGGATCACCGTCGGCCGCGACCACACGGCCGAGGTCGAGGTGCGGCCCGGCGGCCGCGTCCAGGTCGTCTACCGCGACGCCACCGGCCGCGCGCTGGCCGGGAAGCCCACTGCCGCCACCCTGGACCCGGCGGCGATGAGCAGCGTCGCCGATCTGGCGAACAACCTCCGCCGAGCGGTCCGGGCGGCGAAGACGCGGCTGGCGACGGCGCAGCAGGAAGGCCGCGAGATCCCGGTGACGGACTGGGAGGAGCACTACATCGCGCACCCGATCATGGGCCCGCTCGCCAGGACTCTGCTATGGGAGGTGCGCCGTGACCAGGAGTGGCGGGCCGGGCTGCCACGCTTGGTCGAGGCCCGCTGGTCGCTGGTCGCGCCCGGCCGGGTCCGCTTGGTGCTCGGGGACGGCGACGTCCTGCGCGTCGTCGCCCCCTTCAGCCTGACCGGTCCCGACGCGAAGCACTGGTCCAAAGCGCTCGGCAGAGCGAAGGTCCACCCGGTCTTTCCTCAGATCTAGTTGAGGCGGACGGCTACAACCACCCTTCGACGAAGTCCGCGGTGTCCTCCCACGACTTCACCGGCACCGACCGGATCCCCATAGCCTGCACCGGATGGTCGTTGCCCTGCGGGTCCAGCCGGTCGCCGACGAACAGGACGGCGTCCATCGTCACGCCGAGCTCGGCCATCAGCTTGCGCATGCCGTAGGCCTTGTCGATGCCCCGGGCGGTGACGTCCACGGACGTGGACCCGCCGCTGCGCACCTCCAGGTCCGGCAGGCGCTCGGCCGCCCACGCGCGCAGCCGCTCCTTCTTCGAGCCGTCCGGATCCCACGCGGACTTCTCGGCGACCGGTGCGGCCTGACCGAGCGCGGAGAACGTGATCTGGCTCCCGCGGTCCTCGATGATGTCGCCCCAGGTGTGCTCCTCCCACAGGCCGAGTTCCTTCGCACCCTGCGTCAGTACGTCGATGACCTGCTTCTTGGTCTCTTCCGGCAAGTCCTCGGCGTATATCTCCTTCCACTCCCCGTCCCGGAACAGGTAGTACCGCGTCCCGTTCGTCGGCATCAGATTCAGTCGCGCCAGCTGGTCCGGCGTGGCGGACAGGTGCTCCAGCACCTGTTTCTGGAACTGGGGGAAGGCCCCGCCGGAGATGACGCAGACCTGCACCTCGTCCAGCAGCCGGACCAGCAGTCCCGCCATCCGCGGGGTGATCGCGGACTTGGACTCGGCCAGGGTCCCGTCCAGATCGAAGGCGATGACACGGGCATCAGGGTCATGATGGGTCATGCCTCCATATCACCCCAGATGCGTCAGCAGTGCCAGCACGGAGGCCAGCACCCCGGCCGAGACCACGGTCGCCGAGCGCGCGACCATCGCCTGGCCGCGCTCGGCGGCGATCCGGTAGGCGGACAACGCGGTGCGGGCCAGCACACCGGCCACGGCGGCGGTGAGCAGCGGATGCGCCTTCTCCGGCAGGCCCAGCGAGCCGACCACGAGCATTCCGAACGCCGGCGCCACGCAGGCGACCCCTAGCCAGAGCGCCGCGGCCCACCGCCGGCTCTGCTCGGCGCCGAGCAGAGCGGTCAGCGCGAAGCCCTCGCTGGCGGCGTGCACGACCAGAGCCAGCACCAGCGGCGCGGACGCGGCGACGGCCAGCGCCGACCCCTCCAGCGCGCGGTGCACGCCGAGAGCCGCGGCGGTGCCGACACCGCCGGCCAGCCCGGGCTCGCACGGGCAGCCGCGCTTCATCAGCACCCCGGACGCCACGAAGCCGAGCGCCCCGACCAGGATCACCGCGGGCCAGCCGACCCCGGTCTCGCGCACGTCCCCGACCACGTCGGGACCCAGATCCGCGACCACGACCGCGATCAGCGCCCCGCAGGACGCCGCCAGCGGCAGCGCCGCGGCGCGGGGCGAGCGCCGCCCCAGGTCGGCGCCGAACAGGGTCGCGGAGGCGATCAGCGCCACCCCGAGCCAGCCGTCGAAGGTTCCCATGAGAGCCGTCCCCTCCACCGATCCCCAGCAACTCCCTGTCACAGAGTGTGACCGAGAAGGGCGAATCGTGACAGACCCCCGCGGGGTATCAGAGGTCGGATCGTTCCGGAAGGAACCGGCGGCGGACGCACTGGTGCCCGGCAGCTCCTGAGGAGCTGCCGGGCACCAGTGCGGAGACCCTATTACGGCCGCCCGTCTCCCACCACCACCCGTCAAGGAGACGCTTCGCATCGCGGCATCATCGAATGCCCTACAAGCGCGCCACTCCGTCACGCCGGGCCGCGTCGGCGACGGCGGCGGTCACGGCCGGGGCGACACGCTCGTCGAACGGGCTCGGGATCACCTTGTCCGCGGACAGCTCGTCGGCCACGACACCGGCCAGTGCCGTGGCGGCGGCCAGCTTCATGCCCTCCGTGATGCGCGAGGCCCGCACCGACAGCGCGCCGGCGAAGACACCGGGGAAGGCCAGCACGTTGTTGATCTGGTTCGGGAAGTCCGAGCGGCCGGTGGCGACCACGGCGGCGTACTTGCGGGCCACGTCCGGGTGGATCTCCGGGGTCGGGTTGGCCATGGCGGCGATGATCGCGTTCGGGGCCATGGTGGCCACGACCTCCTCCGGCACCTGGCCGGAGGACACGCCGATGAACACGTCCGCGCCGCGCATCGCGTCGGCCAGGCCGCCGGTCAGCCCCGCCCGGTTGGTGATCGCGGCCAGCTCGGCCTTGACCACGTTCAGGTCCGCCCGGTCCGCCGAGACGATCCCGCGCGAGTCGACCACCGTCAGGTCCCCGATGCCGGCGTCGAGCAGGATCTTGGCGATCGCCACGCCGGCCGCGCCGGCGCCGGAGATCACCGCGCGCAGGTCCGCCAGCGGGCGTCCGACCACCTCGGCGGCGTTGCGCAGCGCCGCCAGCAGCACGATCGCGGTGCCGTGCTGGTCGTCGTGGAACACCGGGATGTCCAGGCGCTCCTGCAGGCGGCGCTCCACCTCGAAGCAGCGCGGGGCCGAGATGTCCTCGAGGTTGATGCCGCCGAAGCCGGGGGCCAGCCGGGCCACGGTCTCGACCAGTTCGTCCACGTCGGTGCAGTCCAGGCAGAGCGGCACCGCGTCCACGCCGCCGAACTGCTTGAACAGCACCGCCTTGCCCTCCATCACCGGCAGCGCGGCCAGCGGGCCGATGTCCCCCAGGCCCAGCACCGCGGTGCCGTCGGTGACCACCGCCACCGTGTTCGACTTCCAGGTGTAATCCATCGCCAGCTCGGGCCGCTCGGCGATGGCGGTGCAGACCTCGGCCACACCCGGGGTGTAGGCCAGCGACAGATCGGCGCGGTCACGCAGCGGGACGGTGGCGCGGACCTCCATCTTGCCGCCGCGGTGCAGTCCGAACACCGGCGGCTCGGCGGCCGGAACGGCCTGCGCGACGAGCCCTTCGTCGAGGATCTCGGTGGGGATGAGCTGCCCTGACATGGCTGACCCCTAGCTGCCGCTGGGCGGCGGGTTGAGGGAAACGGGGGACGGACTGTGGTGAACCTGTTGAGGGGATGAGGGGAGGTTCGCCCGGCGGCGGCGCTGCAGTCGGATGGTCATCCGTACCGCGCTCCGCCCACCGTGGATGGATCCACATCGACGCTGTCGCATCGACACAGCGGGGTTCGCCCGTGATGCGATTTTTACATAGCTGCCTATGTTCAACAGCACTTGGCCGGTGCAAGGATTCCAGCACCGTACCCCATGAAGGTGGCTGGAGAGGGGTGCGACCACCCACGAGGAGGAGAACACATGCGAGCCGGGAGAACTCCCAAGGCCGTCATAGTCGGGGCCGCGGGGATCGCGCTGGCCCTCACCGCCGCCGGGTGCGGCAGCGGCAGCAAGCCGGCGGCGTCCGGCGGCGGCAGCACCACTGGCGCGCCGAGCAGCGCGTCCAGCCCGGCGTCCGCCTCGTCGTCCTCGGCTTCGGCCTCGGCCTCGGCCTCCGGCTCGTCGTCCTCGTCCGCGGCCGGCGCCGACAGCGCCGCCGCCGCCCTGGTGCCGGACGCGATCAAGAGCAAGGGCACGCTGACCATCGCGACCGACCCCAGCTACCCGCCGAACGAGTCCAAGGACGCCAACGGCAGGATCATCGGCTGGGACGTGGACCTGGGCAACGCCATCGCCGCGAAGCTGGGCCTGAAGGCGAACTTCACCGAGGTCACCTTCGACGACATCGTCACCGGCATCTCCACCGGCAAGTACGACGCCGGCATGTCCTCGATCACCGACAACAAGAAGCGTGAGGGCGTCGACGACTTCGTGACGTACTTCAACGCCGGCACCAAGCTGATGGTCCCGAAGGGCAACCCGAAGAAGCTCACCGGCACCGGTCCGACGGACCTGTCGCTGTGCGGGCTGACGGTCGGCGTCGAGAAGGGCACCGTCCAGGAGACCGACGACATCCCGAACCGCAACAAGGCGTGCGAGGCGGCGGGCAAGAAGGACATCAAGACCCTCTCGCAGGACACCCAGGACCAGATCAACGAGTCGCTGGGCTCCGGCCGCTGCGACGCGGTGCTGGCCGACTCGCCGGTCGTCGACTACTACGCCAAGAGCGGCAACTTCGAGGCGGTCGGCGACATCTACGCCGGTGCGCCCTACGGCATCGCCGTGTCGAAGACCAACACCGGGCTGTCCCAGGCGATCCAGGCCGCGCTCAAGGACCTGGTGGCCGACGGCACGTACCACCAGCTCACCACCAAGTACGGCATCCAGGCCGGCGACTACACCACGCCGGGCCTGAACCAGGCCCAGAGCTGAGCCGCCTTGAGTGAGAACAACCCGGCGGCGGACGCGGACGACGCGCCCGCCGCCGCCTTCCGCCCCCCGGTGATCCGCGCGGTGCCGGTCCGGCACCCGGGCCGCTACATCAGCGCGGCCATCCTGCTGGTGCTCCTGGCGATGTTCGTCCACATGCTGTGGTTCAACAAGAACTTCAGCTGGGACCTGGTCCGGCAGTGGCTGTTCTGGCACACCATCGTCAACGGCGTCTGGGTCACCCTGCAGCTGACCGCCTTCGCGATGGTCATCGGCATCGCCGGCGGTGTGCTGCTGGCCGTGATGCGGCTGTCCGGGAACCCGGTGTCGTCCTCCGCCGCATGGGGCTACACCTGGTTCTTCCGCGGCACCCCGGTGCTGGTCCAGCTGCTGTTCTGGAACAACATCGCGGCGCTGGTCGGCAGCCAGATCAGCTTCGGCGTCCCGTTCGGCCCGGCGTTCTTCCACCTGGACACCAACTCCACCATCACCCGGTTCAGCGCCGCGGTGCTGGCTCTGGGGCTGAACGAGGCCGCCTACATGTCCGAGATCGTCCGGGCCGGCCTGCTGTCGGTGGACGAGGGCCAGACCGAGGCCGCGGCCTCGCTGGGGATGCGGCGCGGCCGGATCATGCGGCGCATCGTGCTGCCGCAGGCCATGCGCGTGATCATCCCGCCGACCGGCAACGAGACCATCAGCATGCTGAAGACCTCGTCGCTGGCCTCGGTGATCGGCGTGGTGGAGCTGACCGACGCCAGCGAGTCCGCGATCCACCTGTACTTCAAGGCGATCCCGTTCTACGTCGTGGCCTCGCTGTGGTACCTGTTCTTCACCACGGTGCTGTCCATCGGCCAGTACTACATCGAGCGGCACTACGCCCGCGGTTCGTCCCGGACCCTGCCGCCGACCCCGTTCCAGAAGCTGCTGCGCGCCAACCTGACGTTCCGCCGCCACCACCCCTACACGGAAGCCAGGGAGGCGCTGCGGTGACCGCCGACCAGATCCCCGAGGGCTCCCGGTCGCGGCCGGCCGTCGAGATCGACAACGTGTACAAGTCCTTCGGCCACCTGCAGGTGCTGCAGGGCGTGTCGATGACGGTCCGCGAGGGCGAGGTGGCGTGCCTGATCGGGCCCTCGGGCTCCGGCAAGTCCACGCTGCTGCGCTGTGTGAACCACCTGGAGAAGATCGACGCCGGGCGGATCATCGTGCACGGCGAGCTCGTGGGCTACACCGAGCGCAACGGCCGGCTGCACGAGATGCACGACCGCGACGTGGCCCGGCAGCGGCGCGCCATCGGCATGGTGTTCCAGCGCTTCAACCTGTTCCCGCACAAGACCGCGCTGGAGAACATCATCGAGGCGCCGACCCAGGTGCTGGGGATGGGCAAGGAGGCGGCGATCGCCGAGGCGCGCGTGCACCTGGAGAAGGTGGGACTGTCGGACAAGGCCGGCAGCTACCCGAGCCAGCTGTCCGGCGGGCAGCAGCAGCGCGTGGCGATCGCCCGGGCGCTGGCCATGCGGCCCTCGCTGATGCTGTTCGACGAGCCCACGTCCGCGCTGGACCCGGAGCTGGTCGGGGACGTGCTCGCGGTGATGCGCGCGCTGGCCGAGGCCGGCATGACGATGATCGTCGTGACCCACGAGATGGGCTTCGCGCGCGACGTCGGCGACACCGTGGCGTTCATGGACGGCGGGGTGATCGTGGAGAACGGCGACGCCCGCCAGGTCATCTCCGAGCCGCGGCACGCCCGCACCCAGGCCTTCCTGGCGAAGGTCAGATAACCCGTACGGGGATCCCCCCGGAGACACCCGCCCCCGGCTGCGCACCCGCGCGGCTCCGGGGGCGGCCCGGTGCGCTTTCTTGGGTGTTCCCCCCAAAGGTCCGATGATGCGATTGTTGAATCGGGAATGAATTGACCCTCGCGCCCGGCCCCCGAACGGCGTACCGTCATGGCTACGAATCGAGCAGAACGTCGGGCATCGGACGCCTGGCGCCTCTGAAGGCGAACAAGGACGAAGACCGTGGAACTCGCATCCTACGCAGATCGGGCGGTGTCGCTGGTGAACACCGCCGACCCCTATCGGCACCGCGACACGCTCACCACGTGTGAGCAGGCCAAGGAGCTGCTGGCGCCGGAGGGCAGGTGCCGGGTCACCAACGCCGACGTGGCCGAGCTGCGCGCCATCCGCGACCGGCTGCGGGAGGTGTTCGACGCCGCGGAGTCCGGCCGCGTGCCGCGCGCCGTCCAGGTCCTCAACTCCCTGATGAAGCAGTACCCGATCCGGCCCGTGGTCACCGACCACGACGGCGCCTCCTGGCACCTGCACCTGGCCGAGGGCGCGCCGACCATCGCCGCGGTCTACGGCGCCAAGGCCGCCATGGGCCTGGCGGTCCAGGCCACCGAACTCGGCTTCGACCGGCTCGGCGTCTGCCAGGCCGCGCCCTGCCGCGAGGTGTTCATCGACACCTCCACCAACCGCTCGCGCCGCTACTGCTCGGACCGCTGCGCGACCCGGGCCAACGTCGCGGCCTACCGGGCCCGGCGCAAGGAGCAGGCCCGCGCCGCCGCCGCGAACGAGGCCGCGCAGAGCGGCTCCTCGGAGGTCCCGGCGACCGCCTCCCCCTCCAAGGTGATGGCCGGCGCCTCCCACGGCCGCTGACGAGCTCCCAGCCCCACTGGGACCTCGAAGGCGGGCCGCGGGCCGGCTCAGCGCTTCCGCGGGATCCGCGCGACTCCGAGCGGATCCCGCAGGCGCAGGACGGCGCGGGCCAGGACCAGCCGGTCCGGCACTGCGCCGAACTCGCGCGAGTCGGACGTCACGAACATGTTGTCGCCCTCCAGCCACCACCCGCCGTCGGTCCGCCGGACCGCCCGCTTGACCAGCAACAGGCCGTCGGCGCGGGCCGGGTGCCGGGCCACGACCACGTCCCCCGCCCGCACGCGGCGCGCCGGGATCCGGCGCGCCAGCACGAAGTCGCCGTCGCGCAGCGCGGGCGCCATCGAGGGCCCGCTGACGCGGTGCACGGCCCACCGGGCGAAAGGTCTCACGGACGCCACCATGCCACGCGTCCGATCTTGCGGGGCAGTAGGGTCGGGGACGTTAGTTGTCCGCTGCACCCGGCGCACCAGATAGGGGAACCTGACATGTTCTCGCGGATCTTCTCCCGCTCCTCCGCCGTCCACGCCCACTGCGACCTGCCGTGCGGGGTCTACGACCCGGCGCAGGCCCGGATCGAGGCCGAGTCGGTGCTGGCCATCACCAAGAAGTACGCCGACAGCACCGACGAGGCCTTCCGGACCCGGGCCATTCTGATCAAGGAGCAGCGCTCCGAGCTGGTCAAGCACCACCTGTGGGTGCTGTGGACCGACTACTTCAAGGCCCCGCACTTCGAGAAGTACCCGCAGCTGAACACCCTGTTCAACGAGGCCACGAAGCTGGCCGGCGCGGGCGGCACCAAGGGCAGCATGGACCCGGACGTGGCCGAGCAGCTGCTCGCCAAGATCGAGGAGATCTCCAAGATCTTCTGGGAGACCAAGCAGGCCTGAGCCCTGCCCCCAGCGGTCCGTCCGACGCCGGAAATCCTCCGGCGTCGGACGGCCCTTTTATCGCCCGAACGGGGTACGTTGAGCGTGAGGGACGAGCACTGAGGGTGCGTCCGGGCAGCAGCCGGGCACGCGTTCGGCGTACGATCCGCAGCAGAATGATTCACTCCAGCAGCGGAGGTGTCGTGCATCAGCACTCTGCCCAGCAGACGGCCGTCCCCACATTCGCCTCTACGAACGCAGGAAGCGGAATGGGACAACAAAACGGTGGTCCGCAGGACTTCGTCGAGGTACGCATCCCGGCCGAGGGAGCGTACCTGTCAGTGCTGCGTACGGCGACGGCGGGCTTGGCGGCTCGGCTGGACTTCACCCTGGACGAGATCGAGGACCTGCGCATCGCCGTGGACGAGGCGTGCGCCATCCTGCTGACCAAGGCGGTGCCCGGCTCCGGACTGACGTGCCGCTTCGAACTGCGCGACGGCGCGCTCGCGGTGGACGTCTCGGTGCCCACCCTGGACGGCAAGACCCCGGCGCGCGACACCTTCGCCTGGACCGTGCTGGCCGCCCTGGCCGGCCAGGTCGACGCCCACGTCTCGGACGCCCCGGGCCCGGACGGCCCGGCCGGCGCCGGCATCGGCCAGACGGTCACCATCAGCATGCTCAAGCAGCGCGGCGTGGGAGCCGCGTGAGCGCCGCCGAGGAGATCCCAGTGCGCGCCTCCGAGCCAGACGAGATCCCCGCCGCCCGCCGCGCCGGGTACGGCGAGGACCGGCCCGGCGCGTCCCCGGCCGCCGCCGGCGCCGAGGACGCCCTGGACGAGATGGACACCGAGCAGGACCTGGACGGCGACTTCGACGAGCCGGCGCTGGAGCTGGACGAGCTCGGCCCGGACCTGGACGCCGACGAGGCCCCGGACCACGAGAGCCCGGCCGCCGGCCCGACCTACCCGCTGCGCCGCCCGCCGCGCCAGGGCGGTCCGCACGCCGAGGCCCACGCCCGCGCCCGCGAACTGTTCGCCCGCCTCAACGAGCTCCCCGAGGGCTCCACGGAGCGCAAGCAGATCCGCGACGAACTGGTCCAGATGCACCTGCCCCTGGTGGAGCACCTGGCCCGCCGGTTCCGCAACCGCGGCGAACCCCTCGACGACCTCACCCAGGTGGCCACGATCGGCCTGATCAAGTCGGTCGACCGCTTCGACACCGAACGCGGCGTCGAGTTCTCCACCTACGCCACCCCCACGGTGATCGGCGAGATCAAGCGCCACTTCCGCGACAAGGGCTGGGCCGTCCGCGTCCCGCGCCGGCTCCAGGAACTGCGCCTGTCCCTCACCAGCGCCACCAGTGAGCTCTCCCAGCGCAACCGTCGCTCCCCCACGGTCGCCGAACTGGCCGAGTACCTCAAGATCTCCGAAGAAGAGGTCCTCGAGGGCCTGGAGTCGGCGAACGCCTACAGCACCCTCTCCCTCGACGTCTCCGAAGGCGGCGACGAGGACTCCCCCGCGGTCGCCGACTCGCTCGGCAGCGAGGACGAGGCCCTGGAGGGTGTGGAGTACCGCGAGTCGCTGAAGCCGCTCCTGGAGCAGCTCCCGCCCCGGGAGAAGAAGATCCTGCTCCTCCGCTTCTTCGGCAACATGACGCAGTCCCAGATCGCGGAGGAGATCGGCATCTCGCAGATGCACGTCTCCCGCCTGCTGGCCCGCACCCTGGAGCAGCTCCGCGCCCAGTTGCTGGTCGACGAGTAGGAAGAAGCGGCTACCGCAGCAGTACCGGCCCCGGCCCGACCGCTAGTCCCGACGCCAATCCCGCGTCAGCGCAGCGGTCGAGGCCGGGGCGAAGACGCAGGCCAAACCGGCGACGGCACACGCGACGGTCGGCACCGCCCCGGCCCAGAAGCCGGCCTTCACCATGAAGTACGAGACCCAGAGCGCCAGCAGCTGAAGCATCACCGCGGGCGTCCTCGCCCGCATCTTCACCCGCGCCAGCCCCCGTGCCACCAACGGCAGCGGCGCGGCGAGGATCAAGAACGTCACCGCGACGGCGATGGCCTGCCCCCGCTCCCGCGGCGTGCCCACGAAGGCCTCCACCAGGAGCCACACCGCGTAGCCGAGCGCGACCAGACTCTCCACCGCGACGATCGCCGCCGCGCCGAGAAGGGGTCGCGGGGCCTGGTTCGCCACGGCCGCGGTGTCCGGTACGGCCTGCGGGGTCGGATTGCTCGGCATATGCAGGAGGGTAGCAACGCCGGCGCGCGGAGCCGCGAAGTACCGGAAGCTCAGGCCGCCCGCGCGGCGAGTCGCGCAGTGTCATGGCGGGGAATCGCTTGCCGCCCCGCGGAGACGCGTGACCGGCTCCCCACGGCCAGTGGCGAAAAGACGATGAGCGACCGGGGTTCGCCCGCACCCCAGCGGGTCGCGTACCGCAGTCCTAATACGAACCAGTAGCCTGTGCCCCATGCGCGCGCTCCTGGTCATGAATCCCAAGGCCACCAGCACGACCACGCGCACGCGCGACGTGCTGTCCCACGCCCTGGCCGGCGAACTCGAGACCGAGATCGGCGAGACCGCCTACCGCGGTCACGCCGCCGAGCTGGCCCGCGAGGCCGCCGAGTCCGGGTTCGACCTCATCGTGGCCCTCGGCGGCGACGGGACCGTCAACGAGGTCGTCAACGGCATACTCACCGCCGACCTCCCCGACGGCGCCCCGCGCCCCGACCTCGGGGTGGTCCCGGGCGGCTCCACCAACGTCTTCGCCCGCGCCCTCGGCCTGCCCAACGACCCCGTCGAGGCCACCGGCATCCTCCTCGACGCCCTCCACGAGAACCGCTCGCGGCCGGTCTCGATGGGCCGGGCCGACGACCGCTACTTCACCTTCACCGCCGGTTTCGGCTTCGACGCCGCGGTCGTCGGGATGGTCGAGGACCGCCGCCGGGCCGGGCACAAGTCCACCGGCGGCCTCTACGTGCGCTCCGCGCTCCGCCATTTCTGGAACGGCCTGGACCGGCGCAATCCCCCCATCGCCATGAAGCTCGCGGACGGGACCGAGATACCGGCGCTGTTCCTGGCCGTCGTCACCAACACCTCGCCCTGGACCTATCTCGGGAACAAGCCGATCGTCATCACCCCGGAATCGTCGTTCGACCACGGGCTGGACCTGTTCGGCGTGACCAGGATGTCGGGCGGGGCCGCGCTGAGGATCGTGCGCCACATGTTCACCGACTCGGAGAAGCTGGTCCGGGGGAGGAACGTGTGCGTGCACCACGACCTCGCGGAATTCACCCTCACGGCGTCGGTCCCGACCGACTTCCAGGTCGACGGGGACCACTTGGGGCTGCGCGAAAGTGTGACGTTCCGAGCGATTCGCGACGCGCTGCGCGTGAAGATGTGATGACATGGAGTCGCGTCCGGACACCCGGGTCCGGTCCGCTCCGGCCACACACTGAGCCGCCCCCAGGGAATCCCAGGTAATCGACCGCTCCAGCACCTTTGGAGTTGCCATTGCCATCCGCTCATACCCTTGGAAGGCAAGGTGTGAGCGAGGAGACACCCTGGAAATCCAAAAACATCGGACCAAGGGCTTGTGCACCGGTGGGAACCCCTGACAACCTTTGGTGAGGCACCTGTCGGCGGATCACCCGGCTCGGTGCGGTTGGACGCGAGGGAAAGAGCGGTGCGGATCTTGTCCGGACCGCGGTTCTCTCTTTGCGTCACGCCTCGTGAGCCGATCGCGCAAGCGCATCCGGCACCGAGGCCAACTGCCCCAGAAGTTCGAGTGGTCCCGATCGCCGGGGTTACTAGTGAAAGCGTTCACATTCACAAGGATGGGGCGCGGGAACCGGGGAACCCCGCGTGGCGGTCTTCCAGTGGCGGGGCCACCGCACAGAACGTACACAGACGTACAACAGCAGGACCCACAGTGACCGGACACCCGCGTCCGGCGTTGTGGCTGTAGTACCCGGCGACACGGACGCCGCCGGGCCCGCCGGGGTCGTGGGGGACCTGGACGGGCCGTCGGCGCCCGCACCTCCGGCACCGCACGCACGTATCACGACGACTCCGAAGGAGTGGACCCCATGGACTGGCGCCACCGCGCTGCCTGCCGTGACGAGGACCCAGAGCTCTTCTTCCCCATCGGGAACACCGGGCCCGCGCTGCTGCAGATCGAGGATGCCAAGGCTGTATGCCGCCGCTGTGACGTGGTCGACCAGTGCCTGCAGTGGGCGCTGGAGAGCGGCCAGGACGCCGGCGTCTGGGGCGGGATGAGCGAGGACGAACGCCGCGCCCTCAAGCGCCGCGCCGCCCGGGCCCGCAGCCGGATGGCCTGACCGGACCTTCCGGTCGCCTTCCACCGCACCCGACTCGGCCGCGTCCGGCCGAACAGTACGACGACTTCAGACAACTTCATCGACGCACGTATGAATCTCCGTGCTGCGGCGTTCTTGGACCGCAGTACGGACGCCTGAGTGAGCGGCCTGCAGGGCCGCTCTCTTGCTTTCCGGGGTCTTTCTCCGGATGTTCCGCCTAGCCTAGCGGAACCCTGTTACCGCCAAGTTGCCGGCCCGTGCCGCCCCTCTCCCCTGCCGATCCGACGCCGCCTCACGCCTTCGGCGTGTCCCCGACCTCCAGTTCCAGCACCGCCACCGCACCCCGGCCGCCGGGTGCCGGCCGGAGGTCGAACGTGCCGTGCAGATCGCCCTGAACGAGCGTGCGGACGATCTGTAGTCCGAGGTTCCCAGTGGTCGCGGCGTCGAAACCCGCCGGCAGCCCGTTCCCGTCGTCGGTCACCACCACCCGCAGCCGCGGCCCCCGCCGGTACGCCTCGACCTCCAGCGACCCGCCCCGGTCCGCCAGTCCGTGCTCCAGCGAGTTCTGCAGCACCTCGGTCAGCACCATCGACAGCGGCGTGGCGACCTGCGCCGGCAGGATCCCGAACTTCCCGGTGCGGCGCGAGCGCACCGTCGCCCCGCCGGGGCCGCCGGAGCCGACGTCCACCACCATCGCCAGCACCCGGTCCGCGATCTCGTCGAAGTCGACCCGCTCGTCCAGGGTCTGGGACAGGGTCTCGTGCACCAGCGCGATCGAGCCCACCCGGCGCACCGCCTCCTCCAGCGCGGCCCGCCCGGCCTCGCCTTCGATCCGGCGCGCCTGGAGCCGCAGCAGCGCCGCCACGGTCTGCAGGTTGTTCTTCACCCGGTGGTGGATCTCGCGGATGGTCGCGTCCTTGCTCACCAGTTCGCGCTCGCGCCGCCGCAGCTCGGTCACGTCGTGCACGAGCACCAGCGCTCCCGTGCGCTCGCCCTGCGGCCGCAGCGGGATGGCGCGCAGCTGCACCACCGCGCCGTTGCCCTCGACCTCGGCCTCACGCGGTTTGCGGCCGGAGGCCACCACCTGGAGCGCCTCCTCCATCGGGCCCTTGACCGGGGCCAGCGCCGCCGTCAGGTCGCCGAGGTGCTCCCCCACCATGTCGGCGGCGTAGCCGAGGCGGTGGTACGCGGACAACGCGTTGGGGCTGGCGTAGAGGACGGCGCCGTCGGCGTCCAACCGGATCACGCCGTCACCGACCCGCGGCGAGTTGTCCTGCTGGTCGCGCGACTCCGGGTAGGGGAAGATCCCCTCGGCGATCATGCGGGCCAGGTCCGCCGCGGTCTGCAGGTAGGTCAGCTCCAGGCGGCTCGGGGTGCGGGCGGCCAGCAGGTTGGTGTTGCGGGAGATCACGGCGATGACCCGGTCGCCGCGCCGCACCGGGATCGCCTCGACCCGGACCGGGACGTCCTCGCGCCACTCCGGATCGCCCTCGCGCCGGATCCGGCCGGAGTCGATGGCCAGGTCGAGCATCGGCCGCTCGCCGCGCTTGAGCGTGGAACCGACCAGGTCGGCGGTGTAGCAGGTGGGGCCCGTGTTGGGGCGCATCTGGGCCACCGCGACGTAACCGGCGGCCCCCTCGCCCTCCTGCGCCTTCAGCGGGGTCCACAACACCAGGTCGGCGAACGAGAGGTCGGCCAGCAGCTGCCAGTCCGCGACGAGGAGGTGCAGCCAGTCCAGGTCCGTCTCGTCGAGGTCGGTCCGCGTGTGGATCAGGTCGTTCATGGACGGCATGGGTTCTTGGTATCACACACCGAACCCCACAACCCGCGCTCGATTCCGTTGGTAGTCAGCGCAGGTCCGGACCCATGTGCCTGCCGGTAGCCTCTTGCCTCGTGAGCACGACCGACGATCACCACCCCCTGTCCTGGCTCTCCGAGCGCGCCGAGCAGCGCCGGGCCGCGGGCCTGCGCCGTTCCCTGGTTCCCCGTGCCGCGGACTCGCCGCTCATCGACCTGGCCGGCAACGACTACCTCGGCCTGACGCGGCACCCGGAGGTCGTGGCCGCGGCGGTCGCGGCGGTCCGGGAATGGGGCGCCGGCTCCACGGGGTCGCGGCTGGTGACCGGCACCACCGAGCTGCACGCCGAACTGGAGGCCGAGCTCGCCGTCCACGCCGGGACCGAGTCGGCCCTCGTCTTCTCCTCCGGCTACTTGGGGAACCTCGGCGTCATCACCGCGCTGGCCGGCCGCGGCGACCTGATCGTCTCCGACAGCCTCAACCACGCTTCCCTAATCGACGCCGCCCGGCTGTCGCGCGCCCGGATCGCCGTCACGCCGCACAGCGACGTCGAGGCGGTCGCGGGGGAGCTGGCGAACCGGACCGAGGAACGGGCTCTGGTCGTCGTCGAATCGCTGTTCTCGGTCGACGGCGACACGGCACCCCTCAGAGAGCTCCACGCGGCCTGTAGAGCGCACGGCGCGGTCCTGGTGGTCGACGAGGCGCACGGGTTCGGCGTAGCCGGTCCTGGAGGCCGTGGCGCCGTGTTCGACGCCGGACTGGCCGGGGAGCCGGACGTGGTGGTCGCCGCCACTCTGTCGAAGGCGCTGGCCTCGCAGGGCGGCGCGGTCCTGGGCTCGGCGGAGCTGACCGCCCACTTGGTGGACGCCGCGCGGTCGATGATCTTCGACACCGGCGTGGCCCCGGCCTCGGCGGCGGCGGCGCTGGCGGCCCTGCGGCTGGTCCGCCGTGACCCCGGCCTGCCGGAGCTGGTGCGCAAACGCTCATGGGAGCTGTACGAACTGGCCCTCGAGGTCGGGCTCCGGGCGACGCCGCCGAGTGGGGCCGTCACCTCGATCATCCTGGGCGACCCGGAGGCCGCGGTCGCCGCCGCCGCCTTCTGCCTGGAGCGCGGTCTCCGGGTCGGATGCTTCCGGCCGCCGTCCGTTCCGGACGGGCTGTCCCGGCTTCGGGTGACGGCTCGCGCCGATTTGTCCGACTTTGAAACAGATCACATCCGCGCGGTCCTGCGCGAACTCGCCGCTTCGCGTGACAGTTTTGAACATAGGTCTAGACATCGCAGATTGGTCTAGTCCACAATCTCTACTCGTGACCAGCATCTCAGCTCAGCGCGCCCTGATCGGGGGACGCCTGGTGGGCCCCACCACCGTCGTCATCGGCGACGGCGTGGTGACCGAGGTGCTGGACGGCGCCGCGCCCGAAGCGGAAATAGCCCTGGCCACCGGCGTGCTCGCGCCGGGGTTGGTGGACATCCAGACCAACGGGTGCTTCGGCGTCGACTTCATCACCGCCACCGACGACGACTGGCGGCGGGTCTCCGACCGGCTGCCGAGCACCGGCGTCACGGCGTTCCAGCCGACCTACATCACCGCTCCGCTCGACGTCCTGCTGGCGGGGCTGGAGCGGGCCGGCGCGGTGTTCGGCTCCCTCTCCGGCGCGCAGCCGCTCGGCGTGCACCTGGAGGGGCCGTTCCTGTCGCCGCACAAACCGGGTGTCCACGACCCGCGGTACCTGGTCACGCCGACGCCGGAACGCGTCGGCGCCGTCCTGGAGACGCTGACCGCCGACGGCACCCGGGGCCTGGTCACCATGGTGACCCTGGCACCGGAGCTGGACGGCGGGCCGGAGGCGGTGCGCCACCTGGCCAAGGCCGGGGTCCGGGTCTCGCTCGGGCACACCGACGCCCTGGCCGAGCAGGTCCTGGCCGCCGCCGACGAGGGCGCCACCCTGGTCACCCACATCTTCAACGCGCAGCGCCCGCTGAACCACCGGGAGCCCGGCGTGCCCGGCGCGGCGCTCTACGACACCCGCTTCACCTGCGGACTGATCGCCGACCTGCACCACGTGGCGCCTGAGATCTGCACTCTGGTGTGGCGCGCCGCGCCGGGCCGCGTGGCGTTGGTCACAGACGCCATCGCCGCCGCCGGGATGCCGCCGGGCGAATACGAGCTGTCCGGGATCAAGGTCTTCCTCGGCGAGGACGGCGTCCCGCGGGACGCGGCCGGCGTCATCGGCGGGTCGGCGCTCACGCTGGACCGGGCCGTTCGCAATATGATCGGCATCGGCCTGGACGAGGCCTCGGTGCTGGAGGCGGCCACCCGCGTGCCCGCCGACGCGCTGGGCCGGACCGATCTGGGCCGCATCGAACCCGGGGCCCGCGCGGACCTCGTCTGGTTCGACGACGGGTACCACCCGCTGCGTACCTGGATCGCAGGGCGTAGCGTATTCGAGACCGGTTCCGGCGCGGACACGCCGACCGGTCCCCAAGAACTGGCGAGGGAGCACCAGCCCGCCTAGCCCTGACAGGCGCGGGAACGGTGTTTCCGACCAGGCCGCCACCCGGCGGCTACGCTCCGCGAGGCTCCGCACGCCTCGCCGGAACGGCCGGGACGGTGGCGAACCAAGAAGGCCGCGGGCTGTTCGCGGCGGTGGAGGTTGAGGGGCCGACACCGCCGCGAAGCCCGGGGCCGGAGGCCCCCGGCCTCCAGGAAGCAGGAAGAACGAATGCGGGCCCGCCACGACGTGACGGACCCGCATCGCGCGTTCTCGGCCGCTATCTGCTCAACGCCGCCTTGAGGTTCTGCAACACGGTCTCGTCTCCGGTAGTGCTCCGGAGAGTGTCGCCGCCGATCTGGTTGACCCGCAACAGTGCGACGCGATCATCCACCTGGACCACGTAGAAGTGGGTGTAACCGACCAGGGTGGCCTTCTGCGTCAACAGCCACGACACGCCGTCGGCGGTGCTGACGCCGGGCGAGGCGACTTCCGCGTCGGCGACGCCGGCACAGCTCTGCGGTGAACCCGCTGTGCGGGCGCCCGCCAGGAACGCGGCGGCGGCTGTGTCCCGGTCGGGGAAGGTGAACACGATCTCATCGGCGTCCAGCTTTCGCCCCTCGTCGAACTGCGTCCCGTACTGCACGAACCTCCGGACCGGGACCGACGCGCCCGGTTCGCACTGCCCGGTCCACTCGCCGACCCTGGCCTCCTTGACGTCGTCGGTCGCCGCACCGGGACGGCAGGCCTTCCGGTCGGCGAGACCGCAGCTCGGCGTCAGCTTCCAGTGCGCGAGAGCGTCTCCCGGCCACTGGGCGACCGGGAGGATGCCGTCGTCGGCGTGGCGGACGCCCCACTCCCCCGGGCCGGCCCCGGCCCCCACCGGCGTCGTCCCCGAGTCCGGGCCGAAGGTGGAGCCGATCCCCAGCGCACCGCCGAGCACGGCCACCCCCAGGGCCGCCGCTCCACCGCGGGCGCGCAGGCTGCGCCGCCGCCCCCGCCGCATCGCGTCCGCGGCGCCGGGGAGCCGGCCCTCGGCGGTGCCCGCCTCCACCGCCTCCGTCAAGACGTCAACGAACTCAGACATGTGTCATTGCCTCCTGCAACTCGTCGGCGTACTCGGACACGTGGCCGGCCAGCGCGCGGCGGCCGCGGGCCAGGCGCGACTTCACCGTCCCGCTCGGGGTGCCGGTCTCGGCGGAGATCTCCTCCACCGTCAGGCCCACCAAGTGGTGCAGCACGATCACCCGCCGCTGCTCGGCCGGGATGGCCCGCAGCGCCGCGATGACGACCAGCCGGTCCGGCGAGACGCCCGGCACCTCGTCCGGTCTGGCCCCGCGCATGTGCGCCCGCAGTCGGTTCGCCCCCCGGCGCCACGCGCTGACCGCGATCCGGTACGCCACGGTGCGGACCCAGCCCTCCGGGTCCTCGTAGGCCCCCACCCGCCGCCACCGCTGCCAGGCCCGCGCGTAGGCCTCCTGCAGAGCGTCCTCGGCCTCCGCCAGATCCCCCACCATCGCGTAGACATGGCCGAGCAGTCGGCGCGACGACGCGGCGTAGAACGCCTCGAAGTCGGCCTCCGTCCGTCCTGAACCCATGGCTCCCGCCCCTCTGTCCGATCGGTGGCGATCAGCGCCACCGATCGGACACGCCCGCCGGCCCGGGCCGGTTCCCCCGCGACCGGAAGTCCTTCCGAGAAAAGCAGAACCCGCCGGTCGCGCCGACCGGCGGGTTCTGGACCGTCCCGTTGTGCGGGCGCGGCCCCGGCTCAGTGCGTCTCGGTCACCTTCGCCAGCGCCCGCGGCGCGTCCGGGTTCAGGCCCCGGTTCATCGTCACGTGGTACGCCAACTGCTGCAGCGGCAGGATCTCCAGGATCGGCGACAGCTCCTCCGGGGTCCCGCTCGGCAGCACGAAGCCCGCCGTGGCCCCGGCGACGTGCTCGGCCGAGCCGATCACCACCAGGTCCGCGCCGCGCTCGCGCAGCCGCTCCAGGACCGGCTCCAGCGCCGCGCCGCCGACGCCCTCGGCCGCCACCGCGACCACCGGGCTGACGTTGTCCACCATGGCCAGCGGGCCGTGCAGCAGGTCCGCGCCGGAGAAGGCGTGGGCCGGCAGGTAGCTGGTCTCCATGATCTTCAGCGCCGCCTCGCGCGCCGTCGGGTAGGAGTAGCCGCGCGCGGTCAGCACCAGGCGGGAGGCGAAGCGGTAGCGCAGGGCCAGGTCCGCCACCTCGGCGTCCCGGGCCAGGACCCCGGCGGCCAGCTCGGGCAGCGCCTTGGCCGCCGAGCCGTCGCCACCGCGCAGCGCGTCCACCAGCAGCCACAGTGTGAGCAGCTCGGCGGTGTAGGTCTTGGTGGCCGGCAGTGCCAGCTCCGGTCCGGCCAGCACGTCCAGGTCGAGCTCCGACGCCCGGTTCACCGGGGAGCCGGCGACGTTGGTCACCGCCAGCGTCAGGCCGCCCCGGGCCTTGGCCATCTCGGTGTACGCCACCAGGTCCGGCGAGCCCCCGGACTGCGAGACCGTCACGCAGAGCACGTCGCTCAGGTCCGGCTCGGCCCGGTACGCCGTCGTGGTGCTCATGGAGGTCAGCCCGACCGGCAGACCGAGCGTGATCTCCATGAGGTACTTGGCGTAGTACGCGGCGTTGTCGCTGGTGCCGCGCGCGGTGAGCAGGGCGAAGCGCGGATGGGCCGCCTTCACCCGCTCCGCGACCTCCCGGATGTGCGGAAGGCCCTCGGTGAGGATCCGTTCCAGCACCGCCGGCTGCTCGGCGATCTCCCGCGCCATGATCTGCCCCGGCTCAACGCCTCCGGGCTTGGCATCGCTCACCTAGACCGTCCCTTCCACCAGGACCCGCGCGACCGCGAGACCGGACACCAGCGCCGCTCCGTGCGAAGCCACCTGCGTCGCCCCGACGGACTTCTCCCCCAGACCGTATGCGATGCCCATCTCCACGACGATCGCGTCCGGCCGGACAGCGGTCACGGCGGCCAGCGCCGAGGCCATCCAGGCGTGCCGGTGCGCGTCCCGGACCACCAGCACCAGCGGGCGCCCGGTCGCGGCCGCCACCGCCTCGGAGACGGCCGCCGCGGTGTACGGCACGGCGGTCTGCGTCGGCCGCTCGCCGACCGGGGCGGCGTCGCCGGCGAAGCCGGTCCCGGCGCCGGGCTGCACGAACCGCACGGCCGTGCTCCCGGCCGGCAGCTCGGCCAGCACCGGGCTCAGGCCCCACGGCACCGCGGCCCCGGCCGCGTTGTTGGCGATCGGGACGAACTCCAGGACCGCGGCCGGGCCGGTGAGCGGGGCCAGCGGGGCGCCGGAGACCACCACCGCGCGGCGCGCGGCCGCGAGCCCGACGGACTCGGTGCCAGCGCTGGCAACGGTGCCGGTGCCGGGACCGTCGGCGTCAGCGTCAGCGGCAGCGTCAGCGGCAGCCGTGGCGGACGGCACCGGTGCCGAAGCCTTCGGCGCGGCCACCGCTGCCGCCGAGGACTCCCCCGGCCCGCCGCCAGCGTGCGTCCCCTCCTGGACGATCGCACGCTGCGCGGCGGCCCACGCCCCCAGCTCGCGCACCCGGGTCGCGGCGTCGTGCAGCCGCTCGGCCGGGAGCCGGCCGGCCCGCACCGCGTCCACCAGGGCGTCCCGCAGCATCAGGTAGTCGGCCTCGTCCCGCAGGCCGCCGCCGACGCACACCGCGTCGACCCCGGCGGCCAGCGCCAGCACCGTGCCCTCGGCGACCCCGTAGGTGTCGGCGATGGCGCCCATCTCGATGCCGTCGGTGACCACCAGCCCGGTGAACCCGAGCTCGCCGCGCAGCAGGTCGATCAGCACCTTGCGGCTCATGGTCGACGGGAACTCGGCGTCGTAGCGCGGCGCCAGGATGTGCGCGGTCATCACCGACTTCACGCCGGCGGCGATCGCGGCCCGGAACGGCGCCAGGTGCTTGTCCCACTCCTCGTCGGAGTGCTGCACCAGCGGCAGCCCGTGGTGCGAGTCCACGGCGGTGTCCCCGTGGCCGGGGAAGTGCTTGGCGCACCCGGCCACGCCCGCCGCCTGCAGGCCGCGCACGTACGCCGCGGAGTGCCGCGCCGCCACCTCCGGATCGGCCCCGAAGGACCGGGTGCCGATCACCGGGTTCTCCGGGTTGGTGTTGACGTCGGAGTCCGGCGCGTAGTTCAGGTTGATCCCCGAGCGCCGCAGCACCAGCCCGATCTCCCGGGCCACCGTCTCGGTCAGCTCGGGGTCGTCCACGAACCCCAGCGCGTAGTTGCCGGGGAACGCCGACCCCGTGGCGACGTCGAGCCGGGTGACGTCGCCCCCTTCCTCGTCCACCGCGACCAGCACGTGCGGGTTCTCGGCCCGCAGTGCCGCCGACAGCTCGCCGGTGCGCTCCGGCGTCGCGGCGATGTTCCGTCCGTAGTAGGCGACCCCGCCGAGGCCGTCCTCGGCGAGGGCGCGGCGCACCCAGTCCGGGACCCGGCCGGAGTCGTCGTTGACGAACCCCGGCTGGAGCACGGCGGCGGCGTCGCGGAGCAGTTGGTCCCCCATGCGCGCCGCAGCCCCTATCCCTTGACCGCGCCGGCGGTCAGACCGGTCGCGAGGTTCTTCTGGATGGCCAGGAACAGGATGACCACCGGGATCGAGGTGATGGTCGCGCCGGCCATCAGCACGCCCCAGTCGGTGCCGCGGGAGCCCACGGCGGTGTCGATCAGCCAGGCCTGCATGTTCTGCTTGCGGTGGTCGTGGTTGATCGTGGTGATCAGGATGAACTCGTTCCAGGCCTGGATGAAGCCGTAGACCGAGGTCGCGACCAGGCCCGGCCCGGTGAGCGGCAGGATGATCCGGACGAAGGTCTGCCAGCGGCTGCAGCCGTCGACCATCGCCGCCTCGTCCAGCTCCCTCGGGACGTTGGAGATGAAGCCGCGCAGCGTCCACACCGTGTAGGGCACCGTGAACACCAGGTAGGTGATGGTGATGCCGATCAGCGTGTCGTTCAGGTTCAGGTCCTGCATGGTCTGGGTCACCGGGATGACCAGCACCACCAGCGGGACCATCTGCACCAGCAGGACGGTGAAGATGACCGCCTTCTTGCCGGCGAAGGAGAACCGGGCGATCGCCAGGGCCCCGAAGAACCCGATGACCAGCGAGATCAGCACCGCTCCGATGGTGATCACGAAGCTGTTCCGCAGCGAGATCAGGAAGTTGTCCGCGTGGAACGCGCCGGTGAAGTTGTGCAGGGTCGGGTGCTCGGGGATGAAGTGCGGCGTGTAGTTCTGCCACTCGTTCTGCTTCTTGAGCGAGGTGTTGATCATCCAGTACACCGGGAAGCCCATGATCGCGAAGACCAGGATCCCGGCGCTGTTCCAGAGCGCCTTCTTCGACTTCTTCCGGCCCGCGCCCGAGCGGCGGGGTGCCGGGGCGACCGCCCTGCGGCGGCCGGTACCAGTGCTGACGGTCATCAGTCACCGTCTCCGATCCGCAGCATCTGCCGCACGTAGAAGACCATCATCCCGAGCATGGCCAGGATCGTGAGGATCGAGATCGCCGCGCCCAGGCCGTAGTCGCTGTGCCCGAAGGCCTCGGTGTAGGAGAAGATGCCGAGCACCTGGTAGGACGGCTCCGGCTTGTTCTGCCGGATCACGTAGGCCTGGCCGAACAGCTGGAAGTCCCAGATCACCGACAGCGAGGTGGCGATCACCAGCAGCGGCTTGATGGTCGGGTAGGTGACGGTCCGGAACACCTGGAAGGGGTTCGCACCGTCCATGCGCGCGGCCTCGCCGAGCTCCTTGGGCACCATCGACATGCCGGCGGCCAGGGTGACGGTCAGGAACGGCAGCGCCTGCCAGATCACCAGCGCCATGATCACGATCCAGCCCTGGACCGGGTTCACGAACCAGTCGTGGGTCTTGAAGCCGTCGAACCCGAGCTGGGTCAGCACGTAGTTCAGCACCCCGAAGCTGGGGTCGGTGAACCACGCGAACAGCTCGACCGCGACGATCTGCGGGATCGCCCAGACGAACAGCAGCAGCACCATCAGCGGCGTCCGGACCCACTTGGACACCTGGTTCAGCAGCAGCGCCAGCCCCAGTGCCAGCAGCATCGAGAAGACCACCAGCAGCACGGTGATCAGGAACGTGCGCTCGACCGAGGACCAGAAGTCCTTGTCGGACAGCACGTCGGAGAAGTTCTGGAACCCGACCCAGTCGCCGGGCTTGTTCGTGTAGAGCTGGCGCTTGCTCTGATGCTGGAAGGCCAGCATCACGATCTTGTACAGCGGGATCCCGAGGGTCAGGACGATCACCAGGATCGTCGGGATCACCAGGAGATACGGGGTCGACTCGAACCGCCGCCGTCGCACGCCCCTGCGTCCGCGGGTCGGCGGCGGGTCGAGCGTGCCGACGGGGTCTATCACCGCGGCCATGTGCACACCTCAACTCGTCGAAGAGGCCGTGCCGCAGCGCGGCACGGCCCCCACCGGAAAACTCGGTTCCGGGCGACGCGGGCCCCGCCGGTCGGGGCGGGGTCCGCGCTCCCCACGCCGATCGGCCTCAGCTCTTGTTCAGCAGCTCGGTGATCTTGGCGTCCGCGGTCTTGGCGGCGTCGGCGACGGTGGCCTTGCCGGTGGCGATGCTCTCCAGCATGTTCTGCAGCACGTTGCTGGACTCCACGTCCGCCCAGTTCGGGGCGACCGGGGTGAACCAGCTGGAGGCGGCCTGGTCGGCCACCTGCTGGGAGATCGCCGGGCCGACGGCCTTGGCGAGGTCGGTCTTGTTGTTCGGCAGGTTGCCCAGCTTGCCCTCGGCCGCGTTGGACGCGGCGTTGGTGTAGAGCTGGATCCACTGCGCGGCCAGGTTCTGGTTCTTCGACTTGGCGGTGATGCCCAGGACCGAACCGCCCAGGAACGCCGGGGACGGCTTGTCAGCGGTGGCGCCCGGCAGCGGAGCGGTGTCGACCTTGCCCTTCACCTTGGTGTCCTGCAGCGGCGACTTGGGGTCGTTCGGGTTCTGGTGCACCTGCTGCACGGCGCCGGCGTGCCAGGCAGAGTCGTACTCGGCGAAGACGTCGCCGGTCTCGAACAGCGTGTCCTCGTCCGACTCGTCCTTGCTCGCGCTGGCCTTGGTGGAGTACTTGGAGACCAGGTCGGACCACTGCTGCAGGCCGGCGACGGACTTGGGGTCCTCCAGGTTGCCCTTCCACTTGCCGTCCGAGCCCTTGACGGCGAACGAGCCGCCCTGGCCGTAGACGAACGAGCCGGCCTGGTACCAGTTCTTGCCCGGCGCGTTGTAGGCGACGAAGTTGGCGTTCGAGGCGTTGGCGGTCTTCACCTTGTCCAGCGCCGCGGTGAAGTCGGCCCAGGTCTTCGGCACCGAGGTCACGCCGGCGGCCTGGAGCAGGTCGGTGCGGTAGATCAGGGTGCGGGTCCCCGCGTAGTAGGGGATGCAGTAGAGGTGGCCGTCCTGGGTGCACGGCGCGGACAGGCCGTCCAGCCAGGTGTCGTTGTTGTCGAAGGTCGACTTGACCGACGACACGTCCGCGAAGGCGCCGTTGAAGGCGTACTTGGCGGCCTCGGTGTTGCCCACCTCGATGACGTCCGGGACGTCGCCGCTGCCGGACAGCGCGGCGTCCAGGTTGGTCAGGTGGTTGCCCCAGGTCTGCCAGTTGATCTTGATGTCGGCGCCGGTCTTCGCCTTGAACTGGTCGGTGGCGTTGTTGATGATCGCCATCCAGTCCGGGTTGTCCTTGGGGTCCGAGACCAGCCAGACGTTCAGCGTGGTGCCGGCGGCGTTGTCCTTGGCACCGGACAGCGTCGGGGCGTTGGTCGCGGTGACCGATCCGCCCTGCGACGGCTCGGCCGCCGCGCCCTTGTCGGACTTCGACGAGCTGCACGCGGAGGCCATGAGCGCCACGGCCGCGGCGGCCGAGGTCAGGGCTATGAGCTTGCGCTGCATGCCGTACTCCTTGGTGGTGAGGGATCTGGACGATCCACAGACCGACCGCGCGACACGGCAACCCTGAGCGATGCCGTCCCGTGCTGCGCCTGTTGTCTCGGTGTGAACCGGTCGTGGATCATGTGAAGGGTGGAGCGGTCGGGACCGCCGGGCAACCGCCTCCTGAAGCGTTTCCCCGCCGTTCCCGATTGGTTTAGACCAGTCCGGAGACTGGCATAGACCAATCGGACCGTCAAGACTCTCCGGGTCCGGTTGTCCAAGCCGTTACCAAGACGCAACCAGCCCTCAGCGATGCCCCGCCGCCGCAGGTAAAGGCCGGTATCCGAAGAAAGTCGGCGAGCGGTCGGCGAGCAGTCGGCGAGGAGATCGTCCGGCTGGACACACGCGCGGGTCCATGGCACTTTGGGCCGGGAGGAGGGGCCTTCATGACCGCAGAACCCGCGCACATCGCGCTGGAGGCGCACGGCGCGCCGGCCGCCGCGCCGGCGCTGGAATCAGCGCTCGAAACCGTCCGGGTGCCGAAGTACTACCGCTTGAAGCAGCACCTGCTGGACCTGACCCAGACGATGCCGCCGGGGACCCCGGTGCCGCCGGAGCGCCTGCTGGCGACCGAGTTCGACACCTCGCGCACCACGGTGCGCCAGGCGCTGGCCGAACTGGTGGTCGAGGGCCGGCTGGAGCGCATCCAGGGCAAGGGCACCTTCGTGGCCAAGCCGAAGGTGGCGCAGTCGCTGCAGCTGACGTCCTACACCGAGGACATGCGGGCGCAGGGCCTGGAGCCCACCTCGCGGCTCCTGGAGATGGAGTACGTGGCCGCCGGCGTGGAGCTCGGCGAGCGCCTGGGCATCCGGGCCTCGGCGAAGGTGCTGCGGATCAGCCGGCTGCGGCTGGCCAACGGCGAGCCGATGGCGATCGAGACCACGCACCTGTCGCAGCAGCGCTTCCCCAACCTGCGCAAGCTGCTGGGCCGGTACTCCTCGCTGTACACGGCGCTGGCCGAGGAGTACGGCGTGCACCTGGGCGAAGCCGAGGAGACGATCGAGACCGCACTGGCCACCCCGACCGAGGCCGGGCTGCTCGGCACCGACACCGGCCTGCCGATGCTGCTGCTCTCCCGGCACTCGATCGACACCGAGGGCGAACCGGTGGAGTGGGTGCGCTCGGTGTACCGGGGCGACCGGTACAAGTTCGTCGCGCGCCTGAAGCGGCCCGAGGAGTAGAGCCGGAGCGACGCGGAGCACTCTCGCGACAACCGGGCCGCCCCAGGATTCGGCCGCGAGGTGTTCCACGTCACCCCCCGCTTCGCCGGGGTATGCCCCCGCCCTCCCGTAAAGTCGGCGCGTGTCCATCGTCGTAGTCACCGGAACCAACACCGACGTCGGCAAGACCGTCGTCACCGCCGCCGTCGCGACCCTGGCCGCCACCCGCGGCACGTCGGTGGCGGTGGTGAAGCCCGCGCAGACCGGCGTGGCCCCGGGCGAGCCCGGCGACCTCGCCGTGGTCCGGCGGCTGGCCGGGGTCTCGGACCTGCACGAGTACGCGCGCTACCCGGACCCGCTGTCGCCGGCCGCCGCCGCGCGGCTGTCCGGTGTCCCGCCGCTGGACTTCGACGACACGGTGCGCCGGATCCACGAGCTGGCCGAGACCCGCCGGCTGGTGCTGGTCGAGGGCGCCGGCGGGCTGCTGGTGCGCCACGACGAGGACGGCGCCACGCTGGCCGACCTGGCGCACGCCCTGAAGGCGCCGGTGCTGCTGGTCGCCCACCCGAACCTGGGCACGCTGAACATCGCCGCGCTGACCCTGGAGGCGATGGCCGCGCGCGGGCTGGACCTGGCCGGGATCGTGCTCGGCAGCTGGCCGGCCGACCCGGACCTGGCCATGCGCAGCAACATCCGGGACCTGGAGACCATCGGCGCGCGCCCGCTGGCCGGCGCGCTGCCGGCCGGCGCGGGCGCCCTGGAACCGGCCGAGTTCCTGCTGGCCGCCCGGAACGGACTGGCCCCGGCGTTCGGCGGCACCTTCGATCCGGCACAATTCAGACAGACCTTTGACCCTCGGAAGGCGGGCTGAGCATGACCACCACGGAGCAGGACCTTGACATCATCGGGGTGGCCCGGCGCCAGGTGCTGGAGGAGGGCCGCGGCCTGACCGAGGAGCAGGTGCTCCAGGTGCTGCGGCTGCCGGACGCGGCGCTGCCGGAGCTGCTGCAGCTGGCGCACGAGGTGCGCGAGAAGTGGTGCGGCCCGGAGGTTGAGGTCGAGGGCATCGTCTCGCTGAAGACCGGCGGCTGCCCGGAGGACTGCCACTTCTGCTCGCAGTCCGGCCTGTTCCCCTCGCCCGTGCGCGCGGCCTGGCTGAACATCCCCGAGCTGGTGGAGGCCGCCAAGCAGACCGCGGCCACCGGCGCGACCGAGTTCTGCATCGTGGCGGCGGTACGCGGCCCGGACGAGCGCCTGATGAAGCAGATGCGCGAGGGCGTGAAGGCGATCCAGGACGCGGTCGACATCCAGGTCGCCGCCTCGCTGGGGATGCTGACCCAGGAGCAGGTCGACGACCTGGCGGACATGGGCGTGCACCGCTACAACCACAACCTGGAGACCGCGCGCTCGCACTTCCCGAACGTGGTCACCACGCACACCTGGGAAGAGCGCTGGGACACCCTGACCATGGTCCGTGCCGCCGGGATGGAGGTGTGCTGCGGCGGCATCGTCGGCATGGGCGAAAGCCTGGAGCAGCGCGCCGAGTTCGCCGCGCAGTTGGCCGCCCTGGAGCCGGACGAGGTCCCGCTGAACTTCCTCAACCCCCGTCCGGGCACGCCGTTCGGCGACATGGAGCCGCTCAGCTCCCAGGAGGCGCTGAAGACCATCGCGGCCTTCCGCCTGGCGCTGCCCCGCACCATCCTGCGCTACGCCGGCGGCCGCGAGATCACCCTCGGCGACCTCGGCACCGAGCAGGGCCTGCTGGGCGGGATCAACGCGGTCATCGTCGGCAACTACCTCACGACGCTGGGCCGTTCGCCGGAGGAGGACCTGGCGCTGCTGACCAAGCTGGAGATGCCGATCAAGGAGCTGTCGAAGACGCTCTGAGAGGCCGGAACCTCCCCATGAGGCCCGCCTTTCCGGCGGGCCTCACTGCTCCGCGGTCAGAAGCGCGGTCAGAAGCGGCTGTCGATCGTGATCGCGAGCGCCTGCATCAGCGACCAGCAGTCGGCGTCGCCGTGCACGTCCGAGTCGTTGACGCTCACCCGGGTACCGTCGTGCGCCAGCTCCAGCCGGCAGCCCTCGGGCATCACGCCGTACTCGACGACGGAGCCCTTGTCGAGGTGCTCGGCGTGCGAGAAGCCGGCCTGGACCACCTCGCTCTTCGCCGCCGCGGCCCCCTCGGACTGGAACGCGTAGTCGATCTCGGCGCCGCCGGTCGCGGTCCACTCGCCCGGGTACGGACCCAGCGTGCTCCGCTCGTCCGCAACAGTGCCCTGCGAGGACTGCGCGAACAGCCCGGCGGCGTCGGCGCGGGTGAAGATCTTCGCGGGGTCGGCCGTCGCCGGTCCTTCGCCGGACGGCGCCGTCAGCGCGGCCACTGTGACCGCCGTGACCGCCGCCGCTCCCGCGACCGCCACGCCGCCGGCGATCCACACCACGCCTCTCATCCGACGCGCACCGTCTGCGCCCAGGCCGCCAGCAGCTGGAGCGCCGCCTCCGAGGGCGAGCCCTCCGGCGCGGTGTGCAGGATCAGTGCCTGGTCCGGGTCGTCCGGGGCGCGGAAGGTCTCGTAGTCGAGCGTGATCTCGCCGACGACCGGGTTCCGGTAGGTGTAGCCGCCGTGCGTCTTGTCCCGCACGTCGTGCCGCGCCCAGACCTCCGCGAAGTCCGGATCCCGGCACAGGTCCTCGACCAGCGCGCCGAGCGCCGGGTCGTCGGGATGCCGTCCGATGTCGAAGCGCACGTAGGCCGCGATGTCCGCCATCTTGGCCGCCGGGTCGGCGAACAGCGAGCGGAAGCCCTCGTCGTGGCAGACCAGCCAGGCCAGGTTCCGCTCGTGCGGGGCCAGGGTCCCGAAGTCGGTGAGCAGCGCGGCCGCCAGCTGGTTCCAGGCCAGCACGTCGGTGCCCAGCCCGACGACGTACGCCGGGACGTCGGTGGCCGCGTCCAGCAGCCGCCGCAGGCCCGGCCGCACCCGCTGGGGCTCCGGCCCGCCGGTGCCCTGGTACGTCTGCGGCTGGAAGGGCCGGGCCAGCCGGTAGAGGTGCTCGCGCTCGGTCGGGTCCAGGCGCAGCGCGCGGGCCACCGCGTCGAGGACCTCCTCCGAGAACTGGAGCGTTCGGCCCTGCTCCAGCCGCACGTAGTGATCGACGCTCACGCCGGCCAGCAGCGCCAGCTCCTCGCGGCGCAGCCCCGGCACGCGGCGCCGGCCGCCGTAGTCCGGCAGCCCCAGCTCGGCCGGATTCAGCCGGGCCCGCCGGGACCGGAGGAACTCGCCCAACTCCGCGCGCCTGTCGATGTTCACGGTCCTGCCTAACACGCGGACCGCCTCCTGGTCATCCCATGCCTAGGCAAACCGTGCTCCTGGGTACGGCCGCGGAAAGAGCGGATCGTGATGGTCATGACGAACGAGACCGTGAACCAGACCGCTGACACCACTGTTTCCCCCCTCGACACCGCCCGCCTCGGCGACACAGGCATGGAGATCACCCGGGTCGGGTTCGGTTCCTGGGCCGCGTCCGGCAGCGGCTGGACCTACAGCTGGGGCGCCACCGACGACGCGGAGTCGATCGCCGCCATCCGCCACGCGGTCGACTCCGGCGTCAACTGGATCGACACCGCCGCCTACTACGGCCTCGGCTACTCCGAGACGCTGGTGGGCAAGGCGGTCGCGGCCTACTCCGACGCCGACCGGCCGTACATCTTCACCAAGGTCGGTCTGGTCGGGGACCCGGAACACCCGAACCGCCCGCCGATCCGCACGATGAACCCGGCGAGCGTGCGCCGCGAACTGGAGGACTCGCTGCGACGGCTGAACGTCGAGCGCATCGACCTGTACCAGGTGCACTGGCCGGACACCGGCGAGGAGTTCGTGTACGGCGCCGACGAGGGCGACGGCCCGGCTTCGCCGAACCACACCCCGCTGGAGGAGTACTGGCAGCTGATGGCCGACCTCAAGGCCGAGGGCAAGGTCCGCGCGATAGCGCTGTCCAACCACGGCCCGGAGCTGATGTCCGTCGCCGAGCGCATCGCGCACGTCGAGGCGATCCAGCCGCCGTTCTCCGCGATCAACCGCTCCGCGGCCGCGGACATCGCCTGGGCGCATGAGCACGGCACGGGTGTCATCGTCTACTCGCCCCTGCAATCCGGCCTGCTCACGGGCACGTTCTCGGCGGAGCGCGCCGCGAACCTGTCCGAGGGCGACTGGCGCAGCTCGAGCCCGGACTTCACCACCGGCCTGGCGGCGAACCTGCGGCTGGCCGAGGCGCTGCGGCCGGTCGCGGCCCGGCACGGCGTGAGCGTGGCCGAGGTCGCGATCGCCTGGACGCTGGCCTGGCCCGGCGTCACCGGCGCGATCGTCGGGGCGCGCAAGCCGGCCCAGGTCGACGGCTGGCTGCGGGCGGGCGCGGTGCGGCTCACCCCGCAAGACCTGGCCGAGATCGCCGCGGCGATCCGGGGCACCGGCGCCGGCGCCGGCCCGGCGACCGCGTGACCTGATCCCGCACCGGCGTCCTTCGACCCGGCCGCCATCGGCGGTCGGGTCTATCGTGCGCCTATGACAGACTCCCCGGCGATCACCGTCGTGCCCGCCAACGAAGCCCCCTGGGACGACCTCCGGACGGTCTTCGGTGAGCGCGGCGTGCCGCACGACTGCATGTGCCAGTGGTTCAAGCTCACCGCCAAGGAGTGGCGGGCCGCGCCGCAGCCGGAGCGGGAGGCCATGTTCCGCGGGCAGACCCACTGCGGCGAACCCGAAGCCGACGCCCCGGGACTGGTCGCTTATCTGGACGGAGAGCCGGTCGGCTGGTGCGCGGTCGAGCCCCGTACGGAGTACCCGCGCCTGCAGACGCTGAGGGTGCCCTGGACCGGCCGGGACGAGGACCGCGACGACCCCGGCGTCTGGGCGGTCACCTGCTTCGTGGTCCGCACCGGCTTCCGTCGCCGCGGCGTGAGCCGGGCGCTGACCGCCGCCGCCGTCGAACACGCCCGGAAGCGGGGAGCCCGAGCGCTCGAGGGCTACGCGCTAGTGCCCGTGCCGGGCAAAGAGGTCGCCTGGGGCGAGTTGTTCGTCGGCGCCGAGAGCGTCTACCAGGACTGCGGCTTCACCGAGGTCAGCGCCCCGACGCCGCGCCGCCGGGTGATGCGGATCGACTTTTGACCGGCTGTCGGGCCTTGCGCGAGCCGGTCCGCCGGCGGAAAGCTACTGGCACGTAACTTCGCCTTTCCCGCCGAGCCCCCCAGGTGACCGCAGTGACCGAAGTCCAGCCCGAAGCCCAGCCCGCAACCCCGCAGCCGCTGCACGGCGGCCAGATCTCCGTCGAGGTGGCCCGCGCGCACGGCGTGCAGACCATGTTCACGCTCTCCGGCGGACACGTCTTCCCGCTGTACGACGGCGCGGTGAAGGCCGACCCGCCGATGCCGATCCTGGACGTCCGCCACGAGCAGACCGCGGTGTTCGCCGCCGAGGCCACCGCCAAGCTCACCCGGCGGCCCGGCCTGGCCGTGCTGACCGCCGGGCCCGGCATCACCAACGGCGTCTCCGCGGTCACCACCGCGCACTTCAACGGTTCCCCCGTCGTCGTTCTCGGCGGCCGCGCCGCGGATTCCAACTGGGGCAAGGGCGCGCTCCAGGAGCTGGACCACCCGCCGCTGCTGGCCCCGGTGACGAAGCGGTCCGCGACCGTCCACACCACGGCCGCCCTGGCCGCCGAGCTCGACGACGCGTTCGCCCTCGCCGACGCCCCGCACCGCGGGCCGGTGTTCCTGGACTTGTCGCTGGAGGCCGCTTACGACGTCGACGCCGGGCCGCTGCCAGCTCCCGCGCCGCGCCGGGACGTGACCCCGGACCCGGAGGCCCTCACCGCGATCGGCGAGCTGCTCGCGCGCGCCGCGAAGCCGGTGCTCGTGCTCGGCTCCGACGTCTGGATGGACGGCGCGGACAGCGCCGCGCTGGCCTTCGCGGAGGAGACCGGCGTCCCGGTGATCACCAACGGCATGGGCCGCGGCATCCTGCCGCGCGGCCACCGGCAGCTGGTCACCCGGGCCCGCTCGGCCGCCTTCGGCGGCGCCGACCTGGTGATCGTGGCCGGCACGCCGCTGGACTTCCGGCTCGGCTACGGGCTGTTCGGCGGCCGGGACGGGAACCCGCTGGCGCCGGTGGTGCACCTCGCCGACTCCCCGGACCAGCTCAGCACGCACCTCGGTCTGGCCGGGAGCGCCGCGGGCGACCTGTCGGCGGCTTTCGCGGGCATCGCCGAGGCCTGGCGCGGCGCGGCCAAGCCCGGCGGCTACGCGGACTGGCTCTCCGCCTTGCAGGACCGGGCCGCGGCGGCCATCGCCACCGACACCGAGCTGCTGACGTCCGCCTCCGACCCGATCCACCCGGCCCGGATCTACGGCGAGCTGCTGCCGCGGCTGGCCGAGGACGCGGTGGTGATCGGCGACGGCGGCGACTTCGTGTCCTGGGCCGGCCGCTTCGTGGAGCCGGCGCGGCCCGGCTGCTGGATGGACCCGGGGCCCTATGGCTGCCTGGGCACCGGCCTCGGCTACGCGATCGCGGCACGGCTGGCCCGGCCGGCCTCCCAGGTGGTGCTGATGTTCGGGGACGGCGCGGCCGGGTTCTCGCTGATGGACGTGGACACCCTGGTGCGGCACCGGCTGCCGGTGGTGATGGTGGTCGGCAACAACGCGTGCTGGGGGCTGGAGAAGCACCCGATGCAGGCGCTGTACGGGTACGACGTCGCCGCCGACCTGAACCCGGACGCCCGCTACGACCGGGTGGTGCAGGCGCTCGGCGGCGGCGGGGAGTTCGTGACCGACCCGCGGGAGATCGGGCCGGCCCTGGACCGCGCCTTCGCCTCCGGCGTCCCCTACCTGGTGAACATCGCCACCGACCAGGCCGTCGCGTATCCGCGATCGACCACGGGGCTGTAGCTCCCGTAGTCTCCAGCCTCGTGACTGACTGGGTGACCATAGCCTCGCTGGCCACCGCCGGGACCACGCTGGTCCTGGCGGGGGCCACCCTCTCCTCGGTGCGGGCCGCGTCGCGCGCGGCTTCGGCCGCCGAGCGCGCCGTGCAGGTGGGCCTGCGGCCTGTGCTGCTGACCTCCCGGCTCACCGACCGGGACGAGAAGGTGTTCTGGGCTGACGACCACTGGGCCGTCGTGCCCGGCGGCCACGGCTACGCCGAGGTCGTGAACGACAACGTCTACCTCGCGATATCGGTGCGCAACGTGGGCACCGGCCTGGCGGTGCTTCAGGGCTGGGACGTACACGAAGGCCGGCTCCACGCCGAGGAGGACCACACGCCGGCCCGCGACCACCGGCGGATGATCCGCGACCTCTACGTCCCGGCCCACGACGTCGGGTACTGGCACGCAGCCATCCGCGACCAGGACGACCCGCGCTACGAGGGCGTCGCGGCCGCGATCAAGGAGCGGCGGGCGTTCAGCGTCGAGGTGCTGTACAGCGACCACGACGGCGGCCAGAGCAGCATCAGCCGCTTCGTCCTGCGGCCGCGGGGGGACCAAGGCGGCGGCTCGGACTGGATCACCGCGACCGGGCGGCACTGGAACCTGGACCGGCCGGACCCGCGCTCGACGGAGTACGTCTGAGGGCCTAAAACCCTTCGTGGCGGCGCGGAGCCCCGGCTGGCGTCGAATGTCATGAGCGCCGAGACCACCGCCCCGGATCCCGCCGACTGGCTCGACTACAACCGCGCCAACTGGGACGAGCGGGTCCCGATCCACGTCGACGGCGACTTCTACGACGTGGAGGGCTTCGTCGTCGGGCGGGAGACCGTTCCGGAGTTCGCCCTGGCCGAGGTCGGTGACGTGCGCGGCAAGAGCCTGATCCATCCGCAGTGCCACATCGGGACCGAGACGCTGGGCTGGGCCCGGCACGGAGCGACGGTCACCGGGCTGGACTTCTCCCAGCCCGCGCTGGACACGGCCTCGGACCTGGCCGAGGGCATCCGCGGGTTCCGCTGATGTACTCGCTGCGCGCATCGAAGCCGGTCTGATCCCGCCTACAGTTTCGCCATGAACCGCTTGGCGTCGACGATCACCCTCGTGATCTCGCCCTCGCCGACCAGACGGCCGTCGCCGTCGTGCGCGGCCACGGTGAAGCGCAGCAGGCGGTCGTCGCGGTGGGTGAGCTCGGCGGCTGCCGTGACCGTCCCGCCGACGCGGGTCGGGTAGAGGTGGTCGAAGCGGACGCGGGTGCCGACGGTGGTCTGCCCGTCGGCCAGCAGCCCGGCGGCCGCGGCGACCGTCGCCTGCTCCGCGAGGGCGATGAGGCGAGGCGTGCCGAGGACCGGCAGGTCGCCGGAACCGAGGGCCTCCGCCGTGTCGGCGGGGGTGACGTGCAAGGTCGTCTGGGCGCTGGTCACGCGTAGACACTACACATGCTGTGGAAGACGCCCTGGAGGCGCATGAGTTCCCCCCACGTGCCGCGCTCGACGACGCGGCCGCCGTCCAGGACCACGATCTCGTCGACTCCTTCCAGGCCGGTCAGCCGGTGGGTGACCAGCAGGACGGACTGCGGCAGCGCCAGCAGGTCGCGCAGCAGCGTGTCCGCGGTCGCCGGGTCGAGATGCTCGGTCGGCTCGTCGAGGAGCAGGACGGGGAAGCCGGCCAGGAGCGCGCGAGCCAGGACCAGGCGGCGGTGCTGGCCGCCGGAGAGCCGGGCGCCGTGCTCGCCGACGAAGGTGTCGAGACCGTCCGGCAGAGTCCGGACCCAGTCGGCGAGGCGGGCGCGCGTGAGCGCGGCTTCGAGGGCGCGGTCGGTGGCGTCGGGACGGGCCAGGCGGAGGTTCTCGCGCAGGGTGCTGTCGAAGATGTGGGCGTCCTGGGCGCAGAGGCCGATGACGCGGCGGACGTCGTCGGCGGCCAGCTCCGCGGTAGGGACACCCCCGAGGGTGATGCGGCCGGCAGTCGGCTCGACGAAGCGCAGCAGGGCGCTGATGAGGGTGGTCTTGCCGGAGCCGCTGGGACCGACGACGGCGACCTTCCGCCCGGGAGTGAGCTTGAGGTCCACCGGATGGAGGGCCGGCGTTTCGCCGCCCGGCCAGGTGACTTCGAGGCCTGTGACGTCGACGGTGAGCGCCGGTTGCGCGGGCAGCGGCCGCGGAGCCGCGGGCTCGGTGACGGCGTCGGGCGCGTCGAGGACTTCCTGGACGCGTCGTTCGGCCGCACGAGCGCGTCGGAGGTACTGAAGCGCCTGGGGCATGCCCGCCGTGGTTTCGAAGAGGGCGAGCGGCGTGAGGACGACGACGGCGAGCAGGAGGCCGTCCATCCTTCCGGCGTGCACCGCCCGCAGACCGACGAAGATGACGCCCCACACGGTGGCTCCGGTCGCGAGCGCTGTGAGGGCGGCGCCCAGGGCCCGTCCGGCGACGGAGCGGCGCTCGACGTCCGTGAGGCGCCTGTCGGCTGCCTGGAGGCGCTTCACGCGGCTGTGGACGGCGTCCGCGGCGATGAGATCGGGGGCGCCGCGGAGGAGTTCGTGGAACTCGGCGGACAGGACGCCCTTGACGGGTGCCACCTCCGCGTCCGCACGCCGTGAAACCCCCGCGGCGACCAGCGGAATCACGACACCGGTCACCGCCAGACCCGCGGCGGTGACGATCGCGGCACCCGGCGACGCCGCGGCGATCGCCAGCGCGGCCCCGCCCCCGACCAGACCCGCCGAAATCGAGGGGATCAGGAAGCGGACATAACGTTCCTGCACGGCGTCGACATCGGCCACGAACCGCGAAAGCAGATCGCCCCGCCGCCGCCCCGGCGCCTGCCGGCGCAGCCGCTCATAGGTCCGCACCCGCAGCCCCGCCAACACCCGGAACGCGGCATCGTGCGTGACCAGCCGCTCGGCGTACCGGAACACCGCCCGCCCGATCCCCAGCGCCCGCACCCCGGTGATCGCCACCATCAGCACCAGGATCGGCGGCTCCTGCGACGCCCGCGAGATGAGCCACGCCGCCGTCGCCGCCAGCCCAACCGCCGCCCCCGACGCCGCGGTTCCGAGCGCGGCGGCGAGCGCCAGGCGGGCGATGGGAGCACTGGGAGCACCGGAGTCGCCGACGCCGCCGTCCTCTTCCAGCGAACCGTCCGCGGTCACGACGCGCCCTCTCGGAAGATCGCGGCCGGGATCGTTCGCCGGATCCCCGACCGGTGCGGCGCAGCGGTCGCCGACCACCACCACCCGATCCGCGACCTCCGCCAACGCCGTCCGATGCGCCACCACGATCGCCGTCCGCCCGGCGACCAGTCGCCGCACGCTCGCCACGACCTCGGCCTCGCCGGCCGCGTCCAGGGCCGCCGTCGGCTCGTCCAGCAGCACCACGGGCCGGTCCGCCAGGAAGACCCGCGCCAGCGCCAGCCGTTGCCGCTGGCCCGCCGACAGGCCGTGCCCCCGCTCGCCGATCCGCGCCGACAGGCCGCCCGGCAGGGCCGCCACGAAGTCCGCCGCCCCGGCCGCCCGCAGCGCCGCCCAGACCTCCGCCTCGCCGGCCTGCGGACGCGCCAGCCGCACATTCTCGCCCACCGTCCCCGCGAACAGGTGCGGATGCTGCGGCAGCCATGCCACCGGCCCGCCCGCGGCGGCCGTCCCCGCCTCCGCGGTCACGAACCCGAGTACCGCTTTCAAGACCGTCGACTTCCCCGCCCCCGAAGCACCGACCAGTGCCACGCACTCTCCCGGCGCCACCGTCAGCGAGAAGTCCGCCAGCGCCGGTTCGGAGCGCCCCGGGTATCGAATCGTCAGACCCTTGATATCGATCCCCGCCACCGCGGACCGCTGCCCCGGCATCGCCGGCACCGCCTCCAGCACCGCCAGCACCTCGTCGGCGGCCGCCTTCCCCTCCGCGCTGGCGTGGTAGAACGCGCCGACCTGGCGCAGCGGCCAGTACGCCTCCGGCGCCAGGATCAACACCAGCAGCCCGGTGTGCAGGTCCAGGGTCCCGGCCACCAGGCGCAGCCCGATGCCGACCGCGACCATGGCCACCGAGACCGTCGAGGCGAGTTCCAGGACCAGCGAGGACAGGAAGGCCAGGCGCAGTGTCCGCAGGGTCGCCGTACGGTTCGCTTCCGTCGCGCGGCGGATGGCGGCCGCCTGGGCCTTGGCGCGGCCGAACACCAGCAGGTCCGGCAGCCCCGCCACCACGTCCAGGAAATGCCCTGCCAGCACGTCCAGGGCTCGTCGCTGCCGCTCGGTGTGCGCCCGGGTCGCCAGTCCCACCAAGGCCAGGAACAGCGGGATCAGAGGCAGGGTCACCAGGACGATGAGCCCTGATTCCCAGTCCACGCCGAACAGCACCGCCAACACCGCCGCCGGGACTGTCACCGACAGCACCACCTGGGGCACGTAGCGCGCGAAGTACCCGTCCAGCGCGTCCACGCCCCGCGTCGCCAGGGTCACCAGAGCCGCCGTCTTGCGGCCGGCGAGCCACTGCGGCCCCAGCGCCAGCGCGTGCGCGGCCAGCCGGACCCGCAACGCCGACTTCACCGACGCCGCCGCGTGGAACGCCGCCGCCTCCGTGGCCCAGGCGATCAGCGCCCGGGCCGCGACACACACCGCCAGGGCCGCCAGCGGAACCGTCTCGGCCCCCGGCGCCGCGCCCCGCTGGAACCCGGCCACGATCAGCGCTGCGAGCGCCCACGCCTGGCCGATCACCGCCGCGGCGGAGAGCGTGCCCAGCACCACGCACGCCGCCGCCCAGGGCCGCACGGCCCGCGCATGCCGCGCCAAACGCCGGTCCGGCATCAGTGCGCCGCGGGGATGTTCCGGGTCCCGATCCGCTTGCGGAACACCCAGTACGTCCAGCCCTGATACAGCAGCACGAGCGGCGTGAACACACACGCCACCACCGTCATCACGGTCAGCGTGTAATGCGACGAGGACGCCGAACGCACCGTCAGCGACCAGCCCGGGTTCAGCGACGACGGCATCACGATCGGGAACAGCGCGATGAACATCGACGCGATCATCGTGGCCACCGCCGCGCCGGACAGCACGAACGCCCAGCCGTCGCGGCGGGCCCGGACCATCGCCGCACAGCCGACCAGTGCGACCACCGGCACCGCCGCCACGATCCAGGAGAAGGTCCCGCCCCACTGGTTGTTCACCCGGATCAGCAGCAGCCCGACGAGCAGCACGCTGACCAGCGCGGCCGGCACCGCGATCCGGCGCGCGCCGTCCCGGATCGGCCCGACCGTCTTCAGCCCGGTGTAGACGGCGCCGTGGGCGAGGAACAGCACCACGAAGGCCAGCGCCGCGACGATGCCGTCGAAGGTCGTCAGGAAGTCCGCCATGCGGCCGTGGAAGTTCATGTCCTCGCCGATGTCGGTGCCGGAGAACATGCAGCCGAAGACAAGCCCCCAAAGCACCGGCGGCAGCAGCGACCCGAGGAAGATGCACCAGTCCCACACGGGCTTGAACCGCGGATCGTCCTTGCCGCGGTACTCGAACGCGACATTGCGGACGATCAGCAGCAGCAAGATCAGCAGCATCGGCACGTAGAAGCCGGACAGCAGGGTGGCGTACCAGTTCGGGAACGCCGCGAAGGTGGCGCCGATCGCGGTGATCACCCACACCTCGTTGCCGTCCCACACCGGGCCGATGGTGTTGATCAGCACCCGGCGGTTCACGTCGTCGCGCGCCAGGAACCGGGTGAGCATCCCGACCCCGAAGTCGAAGCCCTCCAGGAAGAAGTAGCCGATCCACAGCACCGCGATCAGCAGGTACCAGAAGTTCTCGAGGCTCACTGGCCGTCCCTTCCTCGTGTCCGGTCCACGCGGCTCAGTAGGCGAAGGCCAGCGGCCGGTCGTCGCCGCCCTCGGTGTCGGACACGGCACTCGGCGGGGTGTCGTGGGCCCCGGCCTTGATGTACTTCACCGACAGCTTCACCTCGACCACGGCCAACACCGCGTACAGCAGGGTGAACAGGATCAGCGAGGTCAGCACCCGGCCGGCCGGCACCGCGGGAGAGACGCCGCTCCGGGTGAACATCAGGCTGTAGACGATCCACGGCTGGCGCCCGGTCTCGGTGAAGATCCAGCCCCAGGCCGAGCCGATCACCGGGAACAGCAGCGTCCACAGCCCGAACCGCCAGAACCAGGTGCCCCACGCGCCCTCGGGGGTGCGGCCGCGCCGGGTGAACCAGAGCCCGAACAGCGCCACCAGCACCGAGACCATCCCGAAGCCGATCATCCAGCGGAAGGACCAGTACGCCATGGGGATCCACGGCCGGTAGTCGCCGGGACCGTGCTGTGCCCGTTCGGCGACGTTGACCTGGTTGATGCCGGTGACCGGATCGTGGAAGTTGCCGTGGGCCAGGAAGGACAGCAGCCGCGGGATCTCGATCTCGACCGAGTTGCGGCCCTTCTCCACGTCGCCGATCGCGAACAACGAGAACGGCGCCGGCCCCTGGGTGTCCCACAGCGCCTCGGCCGAGGCCATCTTCATCGGCTGCTGCTCGAACATGACCTTGCCCTGGAAGTCCCCGGACACCGCCACCCCGACGCCGGCGATCAGCAGCGCCCACAAGCCGACCTTCAGCGCGGGCCGGAACACCTCCGGCTGACGCTGTTTACGCAGGTGGTAACAGGCGATCCCGACCAGGGCCGCGCCCGCACACAGGAAGCAGGCGGTGAGGACGTGGAAGAACGTGATGACCGTGGTCCGCTGGGTGATGACGGCCCAGAAGTCGGTGAGCTCGGCGCGGCCCTGGAGCGCGTTGACCTCATAGCCGACCGGGTGCTGCATGAAGGAGTTGGCGGCGAGGATGAAGTAGGCGCTGGCGGCGGTGCCGAACGCGGCGAGCCAGATGCAGGCCAGGTGCACCCCGCGGGGCAGGCGGTCCCAGCCGAAGATCCACAGGCCGAGGAACGTGGACTCCAGGAAGAAGGCCAGCAGCGCCTCGATGGCCAGCGGCGAGCCGAAGATGTCGCCGACGAAGCGGGAGTACTCCGACCAGTTCATCCCGAACTGGAACTCCTGCACGATCCCGGTGACCAGCCCGAGCGCGAAGTTGATCAGGAACAGCCGGCCCCAGAACTTGGTGGCGCGGAAGTACTGCTCCTTGCCGGTGCGGTACCAGGCGGTCTGGAACCCGGCCACCAGGAACGAGGTCCCGATGGTCAGCGGCACGAAGAGGAAGTGGTAGACCGTGGTGATGCCGAACTGCCAGCGTGCGACCGTCACCGGGTCCATGGCGAGGTTCACGGTCTGCTGCACGGCGCGGCCTCCAGGGGCGTGGTCGTTTGACCACGCAGAGTAGTGGATCCGCGTTCTGTGATGTCAAAGCCATGTCACCTGTTCGGCGGCACGACCGGACCCCTGAGGCACAGCGGCGCGAAGCGCCTCCATGCCGGTTGGCGATGGGAGACGGGCGGGGGTTACCGTGCCTGCATGGAATTCTGCGGGCAGTGCGGCGAGCCGACGGCGTCCGCCGGGCACGAGCGGTGCGCGGCGCGGGCGGAGCTGGAGCCGCCGCGGTACTGCGGCCGCTGCCGGCGGCGGATGGTGGTCCAGGTGGTGCCGACCGGCTGGGCGGCCAAGTGCGTCGAGCACGGGACGATCACCGGCTGACGGACCGGAACCCTCGAGCGCGCCGCGCGGACCGGTCCGCGCGGCGCGCTCGGAGTCTGCGGGGACGTCAGCCGATCTCGGCGATGAGGTCGCCCTCCTGGACCACGTCGCCCTCGGCGACCGCGAGCCGGGTCACCGTCCCGGAGACCTCGGCCAGCACCGGGATCTCCATCTTCATCGACTCCAGGATCACGAGGGTGTCGCCGTCCTCGACCGCGGCGCCCTCGGCTGCCACGACCTTCCACACGTTGGCCACCATCTCGGCGCGGACTTCCTCGGCCACGTTCGACGCTCCTCATAGTCTTGAACAACGGTGTACGAGCGCATCCAATCATGACGCGGCCGGCGCCGCCGCCCTCACTCCCCCACCATCCGGCTGAGCGACTCCACCACCGCCGGGTCGTAGTGCACGGCCAGGCCCAGGCGGATGTGCCGGAGCGCCTCGGTGCGCTCGGCCGTCTCCGGGGTGGCCCCGGCCAGGTCGTCGTAGTCGTTGGCGACGCGGAGGATGCGGCTGGGCAGCGGCCCGGCCGCCCCGAACGGGTCGGGGTGGTGCTCGACGATGTCGGCGGCGTTCCCGAGGGCGCCGGCACGGCGGATCACCTCGGCGCCGGCCCGGGCCAGTTCGCGTTGGCGCTGCAACGGGAGCGGGGCGGTGCGGCCGCCGTGGACCGGCTCGGCGACCGAGAGCTGCCCGATGTCGTGCATCAGGCTCGCGTACTCCAGGTCCAGCAGCTGCGCCTCGCTCAGGCCCAGCTCGCGGCCGATGCGCAGACAGGTGCGGGCCACGCGGCGGGCGTGGCCGGGCTGGGTCAGGCCGGCCACCTCGGTGATCCGCGACAGCGCCCTGATGGTCTCGAGGTGGACCTCCTTGATCCGCGCGAAGCGGCGCAGAGACAACTGCGTGAAGGTCAGGGGCAGGCACAGCACCGGCAGCACCCAGATACTCATGGTCCGGGTGGCCAGGCTCACCAGCAGCGCCGTGGCCACCACCGCCAGGCCGACCCGGGTGGTGAAACGCAGCTCGTCGCGCAGCGCGGCCAGAACCGGCCGCCGGTGGTTGCCGGCCTGGAGCACGGCGCCGAGGAGCGCGTCGCTCACGATCGCCAGGCAGAGCAGCCCTGCGGTGACCAGGCCCACCGACACGCTGTGCAGGTGGTGGGTGAGGAAGTCCTGGTCCTCGGCGATCTTGTCGGCCAGCGCCGGGGCGTCGGGCGCCGAGCCGAGCACCCAGCGCAGGTAGAACATCCGGAAGACCTCGGCCGTCAGGGCCACCATCAGGAACCGGCGCGCGGTGTAGTCCAGCGTCGTGGGCCGCCGGACCGCCAGGTGCGGCACCGAGCCGACGAGGAAGCCGAAGGCGGCCACCGTGACCGCCTGCGCGGCGGTGTGCGAAGCCGGCTCCCGGCCGATCTCGGTGACCACCGCGTAGGCCAGCCCGGTCGCCGAGCCCAGCGGCGCCGCTTCCCGCCCGCCGGGCAGCCGCACCCGGAACGCCTCGCCGGCGGCGATGATCGCGCCGAAGGTCAGCGCGTAGCCGGGCTGGACGAAGCCGTGGACCGCGCCGCCGGCCACCGCGGCGAAGGCCACGAAGCAGGCCAGGACGAGCAGCACCGGGTTGCTCTGCGCCCACGCGGTCGGGGCGTCGGCGTCCGGGTCGAAGGCCCGGTGCCCCAGGGGTTTGGCGTGGGTCATGCCGCGGATCCTTCGGAACCCTGGGGATCACGGGGGCCGGCGGGATCGGCCGAGCCGGGGCCGGCCGGATCGCCGAGCCCGGACCCGATCGGGTCCGGGCCGTCCGCCGCCGGATCCGTGACCGGACCGCGCTCGAACCAGCTCGCGCCGCCGTCAGCGGACGCCGCGGCCCCGTCCTCCGGGACCGGACGCTCGGCCTCGGGACGCGCCGACCGCGGATCCGCGCCCCGGATCCGCATGGAACCCGGGATGGTGCACGGCTCCACGGTCCCCTCTTCGGCCGGAACGCCCAGCGAGACGTCCCGCAACCGCAGCGTGAGGCCGCCGAACGGCTCAGGCGGGCCCTCGTCCGGCTCGGGGGCCGGTTCGCGCACCACCGCCGAATGCATCCGGGCCGACCACCCGTCGTCGAAGTCCGCGATGGACCCGCCCGCGGAGCCGACCGCCCCCGCCGCGTCGGGGCCATCGGTTCCGGCGGACCCGGCAGACGCGGCAGAACCGGCGGCCGGCCTCACATCCGGCTCCGGCCCCGCCTCACCCTCGACCCGGGGCACCGCCTCCAGCGGCTCGGCCGAACGCGGCCCCGGGATCCCGCCGCCCGGGCCGATCTGAGGCCGGCCCGCGTACGGCGGCTCCGGGCCGCTCCCTTCCCAGGCCTCGGACAGCCAGCTCGGGAACCAGTCCGAGAACCACTCGGCCGGGACGAACGGGTCGTCGTGGTCGGCGAAGGAGAACCCTGGCACCCGCTTGGGCAACGGCCAGGGGCCGGTCGGCACGGCGGCGGTCTCGTCGGCCGGCGGTTCGGCGGGAGCCAGCTCGGTGGGCACCCACGGCCGACCGGCGCGCTCGGCCAGCGCCAGGGCCTCCTCGAAGGTCCGGACCAGGGCCGGGTCGAACTGCGTGCCGGCGCCGCGGCGCAGCTCGGCCACCGCCTCCTCGACCGACCGGGCGGCGCGGTAGGAGCGGGTGGAGGTCATGGCGTCGAAGGCGTCGGCCACCCCGATGATCCGGGCGAACTCCGGAATCTCGTCACCGGACTTGCCGGTCGGATAGCCGCGGCCGTCCAGGCGCTCGTGGTGGTAGAGCACGCCTTCGTAGACCTCGGTGAGGAACCGGATGTCCCGCAGCACCGCCACGCCGTGGTTGGGGTGCATGCACAGCAGCTTGAACTCGTCCTCGGTCAGGCCGCCGGTGCTGGTCAGCAGCCGGGTCGGGACGCCGAGCTTGCCGATGTCGTGCAGCAGCCCGGCGAACCGCAGCATCACGACCCGCTCCTGCGGCATCTTCAGCTGCCGGGCGAGCATCTCCGCGCCGCGCGCCACCCGCTCGCTGTGGCCGCGGGTGTACGAGTCCTTGATCTCCACCGCCTGCACCAGCGCCGCGATCGTGCCCTCGTGCGCGGCCTCCTCCTGCGCGTACTGCAGCAGGCTCCAGTGCGCGATGTACATCGGGACCACGACCAGCGGCGTGGTGTACCAGCCGATGTCGTTCCACAGCGCCAGGAAGATCAGGGCCAGGACGGCCGAGGAGTAGTACGGCATGGTCGCGCGCTTGAGGTCGCCGCGCAGCACGTCGAGGAAGCGGGCGTGGGAGGACAGCGCCAGGAAGCCGGCGACGATCAGCTCGTTGACCAGCAGACAGGTGGTGACCGAGGCGAAGACCGGCCACAGGAAGCCGGGGAAACCCAGGAAGTGCCCTTGGTCGTGTCCGCCTGTGAGATAACACACAGCGGCGCCGGAGGCCGGCACCAGGCTCAGCATCGCGGCGTTGACCGTCCGTTTGATCCAGGTGGTGGTCGCCGCGGGCGGCGTGCTCAGCGAGGTGACCAGCCCGACCAGCGCGGCCGCCGGCGGCGCCAGGACCAGCACCGTGATCAGGGTGACGACCAGCGAGATCGACATGGTCCAGCCGGAGACGCCGATCTTGACCCGGGAGATCCGCTCGGCCGCCACGACCAGGGCGCACAGCGCCAGCAGCAGAACCGGCTTGGTCCTGGACAGCGGCAGCAAGGCGATCGTGGCCGCGGCTGCGGCCAGCAACGTGAATATGTAGCACCGCAGGGAGAACGGCATCGGGCATCCTCTTGTCCGCGCCGGGAGCGCGTCGGCACCGGTCAACGCAGAACCCTGTCACGAAACGAGCGGCGGGTCCACAGGCCGGCGCATGGGGCGGCGCCGGCCTGCGCGGTTCACCAGACCGGGTTCCTCACCCGAGGTTGCCGCTTCCCGTGATCGAAATCATGCCGACTCACCGTCTCCCACACTCGCCCGCGATCGTAGGGCGGATCGCGGGAATGGATCAAAGCACGTACGAGTACAGAGGAAAATCACGGCCCCGTCAAGAAAAGATCCACTCTTCCGTGGGATCCGGGCCGGAACGCGCCAGGGGCGCGCCACCCGGCACGCCCCTGGAACACCGTGGACCGGCTACTCGCCGGAACCGGACACCGCGACCTCGCCCCGCACGTGGCGGATCCGCGCCAGCACTTTGTCGCGCAGGTCCACCGGCGGCTCGTCACACCCGCAGCACCGCTGCACGAGCTTCTTCACCATCGCGTCCAGTCCGTACTTCTCCAGACAGGGCTGACACTCGTCGAGGTGGCGCTTAAACGCCGCGCAGTCCTCCTCGGGCATCTCGTTGTCGATGTACTCGTAGAGATGGTCGAGGATCTCCGTGCATGGGGTCTCATGCGGCTGGCCGCAGCTCATGACGGTTCAGTTCCCTTCCGACGCGGCGGCCACCAGGCCGCGCTCCCGCGCGTAGTCCTCCAGCATCGCACGGAGCTGCCGCCGGCCGCGGTGCAACCGGGACATGACGGTGCCGATCGGCGTACCCATGATGTCGGCGATCTCCTTGTAGGCGAACCCCTCGACGTCGGCCAGGTAGACCGCGATGCGGAACTCCTCGCCGATCGCCTGCAGCGCCTCCTTGACGTCGGAGTCCGGCAGGTGGTCCAGCGCCACCGTCTCGGCCGAGGGCAGGCCGGCCGAGCTGTGCGACTCGGCCCGGGCCAGCTGCCAGTCCTCGATCTCCTCGGTGGGGCTCACCTGGGGCTCGCGCTGCTTCTTGCGGTAGCTGTTGATGAACGTGTTGGTGAGGATCCGGTACAGCCAGGCCTTGAGGTTGGTGCCCTCGCGGAACTGGTGGAAGGAGGCGAAGGCCTTGGCGAACGTCTCCTGGATCAGGTCCTCGGCGTCGGCCGGGTTGCGGGTCATCCGCAGCGCGGCCGGGTACAGCTGGTCCAGGTAGACCAGGGCGTCGCGCTCGAAACGCTCGTTGCGCTGGTCCTCGGTCTCGGCCGGGTCGGTGCGCACGGCCTCGGCGGGCTCGGCGACGACGGCCTCACCACCACGTGCGTCATCAGCGGTCACGGCGACCGTCCTCACCTCCTCGGGGGTACCCGACGAGCTTATCCAAGGCGACACGTCCGACAAGTCGATCTTGACCGTCGAACGCCGCTCCGTCAGTGCCAAAGTCATTCCTGTCCCCTCGGCTGCGGGTAGTACCGCCTACAACCAAGGAGGGGATCTCCGTATTCCCGGCCATCCCGGGCGTGACGTGCGTCTCAGTGACGTCGGTCACCCCGCCGCGTCGGTGATCTCGCGGGCCGCCTTGCAGTCGTCGGCCATCCGGTCCAGCAGCGCCTCGACCGAGTCGAACTTCAGCGTGTCCCGGATCCGCGCCGCGAACTCCACCGCCACATGGGTGCCGTACAGGTCCAGGTCGTCGCGGTCCAGCGCGTACGCCTCGACCCGGCGCTCGGTGCCGTCGAAGGTCGGGTTGGTGCCGATGGAGACCGCCGCCGGGTGCCGGAACGCCTTCTCCGGCTTGTCCACGTCGGTGATCAGCCAGCCCGCGTACACGCCGTCCGAGGGGACCGCGGCGAACGGCACCGTCTCCACGTTGGCCGTCGGGTAGCCGAGCTCGCGCCCGCGCTGGTCGCCGCGGACCACGACGCCCTCGACCCGGTGCGGCCGGCCCAGCAGCTCCGCGGCCTCGGCCACCGCGCCGTCGGCGATGAGCGTGCGCACCCGGGTGGAGGAGAAGCGGTTGTCGGCGCTCTCGCCCTCGGGGCCCTTCAGGCTGACCGGCACCACCTCGAAGCCGTGGCGGCCGCCGGCGTACTCCAGGGCCTCGACGTTCCCGGCCGCGCGGTGCCCGAACCGGAAGTTGGCGCCCACCACCACGGCGCGCGCGTGCAGGCTCTCGACCAGCACGACCCGGATGAACTCCTCCGGCGACCAGCGCGACATCTCCAGGCTGAACGGCAGCACCAGCACCGCGTCCACGCCCTCGGCGGCCAGCAGCTCGGCCCGGTGCCGCTGGGTCGTGAGCAGCGGCGGGTGGCTGCCCGGCCGGACGATCTCGCTGGGGTGCGGGTCGAAGGTCATGACCACGGTCGGCAGGCCCAGTGCGCGACCCTTGGCCACGGCGGTCCGGACCACCTCGCGGTGGCCGCGGTGGACGCCGTCGAAGACGCCGATCGTGACGACCGAGGGGCCGAAGTCCTGCGGGACCTCGGCGGTGCCGTGCCAGCGTTCCACGGGGATGCCTGCCTTGTGGTTGGAAGAGATCTGCCGAGACACAAGAGTGCCATCCGAGGACCGCGCACGCGCAATCGGTCCCTACCCACCCGTCCTCCGGCTCCGCCCCGCTACCGCGGGGCTGCGAGCCGGACGATGCGTAGGGGCCCAAGACCGCACCGTGGCCAAGGACTTCCGCCCCGCTTCACCACGCCGACGCGGTCACAGGAACACCGCGACCGGCTTCGCCTTCTTCCCGCTCGGCAGGTCCTCGTACAGCGCCAGGAACCGCCCCTCGGGGCCGAACACCGCCACCGGTTCGCCGCCCTTCCCGGAGGCCTCCAGGAAGCCGCCGTGGGCCACGGACGCGGCCTCCTGCTCGGACACCTCCCGGGCCGGGAACGCCGCCCGCGCGGCCGCGTCCAGCGGCACCACGGGCAGCTCCCCGCCGCCGTCCACCAGTTCGGTGAGCTCGGCCAGCGGCCGGGCCAGCTCGAGGGTGTACGGACCGACCGCGGTGCGCCGCAGCATCGTGAGATGCCCGCCGACGCCCAGCGCCGCGCCGAGGTCCCGCGCGAGCGCGCGGATATAAGTCCCCGAGGAGCACTCGACCGTGACGTCGACGTCGACCAGCGGGCCCTCGCGCCGCACCGCGTGCACGGCGAAGCGGAAGACGGTCACCGGCCGGGCGGCCAGTTCCACCTCCTCGCCCTCCCGCACCCGCTTGTACGAGCGGACCCCGTCCACCTTGATCGCCGACACCGCCGACGGTCGTTGCATGATCGCGCCGGTCAATGACGGAATCACGCCGCGGATCATGTCATCTGACACGCTGGAGGCGTCGGCCCGCGCCGTGACCTCCCCCTCGGCGTCGTCGGTGACGGTGCTCTGACCTAGGCGGATCGTCGCCTCGTAGGTCTTGCGGGTCAGCGCCAGGTGGCCGAGCAGCCGGGTGGTCTTCTCCACGCCGACCACCAGCACGCCAGTGGCCATCGGGTCCAGCGTGCCGGCGTGGCCGACGCGCCGGGTGCGCGCCAGCCGCCGCACCCGGCCCACCACGTCGTGCGAGGTCCACCCCGCGGGTTTGTCGACGATCACCAGGCCGCCGGGCCCGTCGTCGGCCTTGGTCCGCTTCCCCACGCGCTCAGTCGTCCTCGTCGTCGAACTCGTCGTCCGCCTCGCGCGGCGCGCGGTACGGGTCGGGCTCGCCGGCGTAGTCCGCCGTGGCCGCCGCGTCCCGGACCGCGGCGTCCGACACCGCGACCTTGGCCAGCAGGTCCTCGATGTTCCGCGCGCCCTCCGGGATGGCGTCGGCGACGAAGGTCAGCGACGGGGTGTGCTTCACCCCGGTCTGCCGGCCCACCTCGGTGCGCAGCACGCCCTTGGCCGACTCCAGCGCGGCCGCGGACTCGGCCCGCTCCTCCTCGCTGCCGTAGACCGTGTAGAACACCGTGGCGTCCCGCAGGTCGCCGGTGATCCGGACGTCGGTGATGGTGACGAATCCGAGCCGGGGGTCCTTGACCCGGCCCTTGAGGGTCTCGGCGACGATCACCCGGATCCGGTCGGCCAGCTTCGCGGCCCGCGTCCCGTTGTTCGCCATGGGGATCACTCCATTCGTACTCGGATTCTTATTCGTCCTCGTCGCTGTGCAGCCTCCGGCGGACGCTGAGCAGCTCGATCTCCGGGCGCCACGCTACGGTGCCCTCCAGATCGTCGAGGACCTCGTTCACTCGTGCGGCCGTGGCCGCGACCACCGCCACGCCGATCTCGGCCCGGCGGTGGAGATTCTGGTGGCCGGTCTCGGCGGCGGCGACGCCGGCGCGCTTGTCGAGCTCGGCCAGGATCGGCTTCACGATCCCGCGCTTCTCCTTCAGCGAGTGGACGTCGCCGAGGAGGATGTCGAGGGTCAGAGTCCCCACGAACACTTTGCATCAGGGCCAACCCGGCCCAGGGGATGAGTCTCTACACGAGTAGAGAGTAGTAGGGGCGGCCCGGATGGACCGCCCCTTCATCGATCACCTCAGACGCGCGGCTTCTCGCGCATCTCGAAGGTCTCGATGATGTCCTCTTCCTTGATGTCGTTGAAGTTCCCGAGGTTGATACCGCACTCGAAGCCTTCGCGGACCTCGGTGACGTCGTCCTTCTCGCGCCGCAGCCCCACGATCGTGAGGTTGTCGGCCACGACGGACCCGCCACGGATGAGGCGTGCCTTGGAGTTCCGCTTGATGAGCCCGTCCTGGACCATGCAGCCGGCGATGTTGCCGATCTTGCTGGAGCGGAAGACCGCGCGGATCTCGGCGGTGCCGAGCTGCACTTCCTCGTACTCCGGCTTCAGCATGCCCTTCAGGGCCGCCTCGATCTCCTCGATCGCCTGGTAGATGACCGAGTAGAAGCGGATCTCGACGCCCTCGCGGTCGGCCTTGGTCTTCGCGCGCCCGTCGGGACGGACGTTGAAGCCGAGGATGACCGCGTCGGAGGCCATGGCCAGGTCGACGTCGGACTCGGTGATGGAGCCGACGCCGCGGTGCACGACGCGCAGGTCCACCTCCTCGCCCACGTCCAGCTTGAGCAGCGAGTCCTCGAGGGCCTCGACCGAGCCCGCACCGTCACCCTTGATGATGAGGTTGAGCTGCTGGACCTCGCCGGCCTTGATGACCTTCTCCCAGTCCTCGATCGAGACGCGCTTGCGGGAGCGGGCCATGGCCGCGTTCCGCTCGCGGGTCGCGCGGCGCTCGGCGATCTGCCGGGCCACGCGGTCCTCCTCGACCACCAGGAAGGTGTCGCCGGCGCCGGGAACCGAGGTCAGGCCGAGCACCTGCACCGGACGGGACGGGCCCGCCTCGGCGACCGACTCGCCGTTCTCGTCCATCATGGCGCGCACGCGGCCGTAGGCGTCGCCGACGACCATCGAGTCGCCGACCCGCAGCGTGCCGCGCTGCACCAGGACCGTGGCCACGGCGCCGCGGCCGCGGTCGAGGTTGGCCTCGATCGCCACGCCCTGGGCGTCCATGTCCGGGTTGGCCCGCAGGTCCAGCGACGCGTCGGCGGTCAGGATGACCGCCTCCAGCAGCGCCTCGATGTTCAGCCCCTCGCGCGCGGAGATGTCGACGAACATGGTGTCGCCGCCGTACTCCTCGGCCACCAGGCCGTACTCGGTGAGCTGGCCCCGCACCTTCGTCGGGTCCGCGCCCTCCTTGTCGATCTTGTTGACCGCGACCACGATCGGCACGTCCGCGGCCTGCGCGTGGTTCAGCGCCTCGATGGTCTGCGGCATCACGCCGTCGTCCGCCGCGACCACCAGGATCGCGATGTCCGTCGCCTTGGCACCGCGGGCCCGCATGGCGGTGAACGCCTCGTGACCCGGGGTGTCGATGAAGGTGATGGCCCGCTCGCCGCCGGCGACGTCGGCGACCACCTGGTAGGCGCCGATGTGCTGGGTGATGCCGCCGGCCTCGCCCTCGATGACGTTGGTCTTGCGGATCGCGTCCAGCAGGCGGGTCTTACCGTGGTCGACGTGACCCATGACGGTCACGACCGGCGGCCGCGCCTGCAGGTCGTCCTCGCCGCCCTCGTTCTCGCCGAAGTCGATGTCGAAGGACTCCAGCAGCGCGCGGTCCTCCTCCTCCGGGGAGACGATCTGCACGGTGAAGCTGAGCTCCTGGCCGAGCAGCTCGAAGACGTCGTCGGAGACCGACTGCGTCGCCGTGACCATCTCGCCGAGGTGGAACATCACCTGCACCAGCGACGCCGGGTTGGCGCCGATGCGCTCGGCGAAGTCGGTCAGCGACGAGCCGCGGGGCAGCCGGATGGTCTGGCCGTTGCCGCGGGGCAGCATCGCGCCGCCGAGCGACGGCGCCTGCATGTTGTCGAACTCTTGACGCCGCTGCTTCTTCGACTTGCGGCCGCGGCCCGGACGACCGCCGGGACGGCCGAACGCGCCGGCCGTGCCGCCGCCGCCCGCGCGACCGCCGCGGCCGGTGAAGCCGCCGCCGGGACGCGGACCGCCGTAGC